>JAZDDE010000067.1:0-5557 GCA_036679495.1 Gemmatimonadota bacterium
GAGCCCGTCCTCGAGGCTGGGTTGATTCCTGTCACCTTAGTTTGTGAATGAAGAGATTAATGGCAATGTGCGTATTGAAGCGCGCGAAACGGACTTTCACCACGGCCTGCTAGGAGTAAGAACCCATTTTGAACGGTTGGTCATCGGCCGGCATACGGAGGATGGATGAGAGCAAGAAACCAACGAACCGACCCTACCGGTCCTCCGCGAGCCTGAGTCGATGGATATTTCGGTCATTATTCGTTTTCATAACGAAGCACCCTATCTGGAATCCACCCTGCGGGCCGTCAAGGGGCAGCGCTTCCCCGTCGGCGAATTCGAAATCTGCGCCGTCGACAACCAGTCAACGGATGGTTCACGCGCCATCGCCGAGCGCTACGCTGATCAGCTCCTGCAGATCGATACTTATCGGCCCGGCCGCGCCCTGAACATGGCGATCGAGCAGGCCCGGGGCCGTCATATCGCAGTGCTCAGCGCCCACACCATCCCAGCCAACCGCAACTGGTTGCACTATCTGTGGACCCACCAGGAGTCATCCCGGTTGCTGGCGGTTTACGGTGGTCAGCTCTACAACCTGAATTCGAAGTTTCTAGACAAGCGCGATCTGGACATCTTCTCAACGCTGGAGCCTCGGGTGGAAACCCAAGACTCCGATCTCTGGAATGCCAATTCCATGTTCTCTCGCGAACGTTGGCAGGAGCAGGGCTTTGATGAGTCGGTCTACGAATTGGAGGACCATCACTGGGCCAAGGTGATGCTCCCACGGGGTTACGAGGTTCACTTCGAGCCGCGAGCGCTGGTGTACCACTACAGCCACATCGAGCGTCTCGATCGCGAATATCTGCCCGCCTCCGAGTTGACCGAACGAGAGCGGATTCAGCAAGCTATCACCGAGCTGGAAGATCCCACCGCCGACTGGCCACGGGTTATGGTGGCGGGTTTGACCCTCAGCAGCCTGACTCGGTCGCCATGGATCGGCAAGGCGGTGCCCGTCCTCGGCCGGCACCTCGGCGAGCACTGGGACTTCGATGTCCGCTGGCGCATGGCGCAAGCCCTCGGAAAAGTTCCCGTTGCCGAGTCGGTGGAGTACCTCGTCGCGGCGCTCGATGATCCTTCCTTCTATCCCCGCGACGAGGCGGCCTGGTCCCTGGCGCGCCTCGGCACGCTGGCGGTACCGGCGATCCGGCGGGTGGTGCCTGCCCTATCCGCGGAGTCGCGTCCGTTCGCCGCCCTCGCCCTCGGGGCTTCGGGAGTCTCCGAGGTGCTTCCCGAGGCGGTCGAGATTCTGCTCGACGACCTCGCTTCGGCCGGCCCTCGCCAACGCCGAGACGCGGCCTACTTCGCTGGCGAGATCGCGGCGCCGGAAACAGTATCGCTGGTTCCGGCGATCACCTCCCTACTCGACGACGATGCGGAGCTTTGTAACTCGGCCTGCTGGGCCCTGGGCTGCTTCGCTGCCAACGGAGTGGCCATCGACTGGCAACGGATCCGGCGCTACGCTCGGCACAGTGATCCGTTGATCCGCTTTGAAGCGTTGGTCGCCCTGGGGAAGGGTGTACGCCGAGACAGGGCCTTGTTGGATTCTCTAGTAGAGGGCTACGGCGACGACGACGGTCGGGTGAGGTACGGCGTCGTTCAGTCGTTGCGGCTTTTAGCTGAGGACGGCATGGCCGTTCCCCTGCCGAAAGGCCTCCCGGACGATGACGATTTTGGCGTTCGGTACGAAGGGCGTCTCCTCGAGGCGTGCCGGGAAGTGAGGCACGTATGAGCAGGTATCGCCGTCTGGGTAGGACCGGGCTACGGGTTAGCCCGCTGTGCCTCGGCACAGCCAATTTCGGTTGGGTCACCGATCCGTCGGAGGCCCACTTGATCCTGAGCCGCGCACTCGAGCACGGAATCCAATTCGTCGACACTGCCAACTCCTACAACCGAAATGCGGGCGAAAACAGCAGTGAGAGCATTCTCGGACGATGGCTTAGCGAAGATCCGGCGCGACGCCACCAGATCGTGCTGGCGACCAAGGTCTATTCGCAGGTCGGCGACGGGCCGAACGACCGCGGTCTTTCAGCGCGTCACATTAAGCGCGCCTGCGAGGATAGCTTACGCCGCCTGGGCACCGATCACATCGATCTTTACCAGATGCATCACGTCGACCGTGAGACTCCCTGGGAGGAGATCTGGCAAGCCATGGAGGTGCTGATCCAAGAAGGCAAGATCCTCTACGTGGGCAGCAGTAACTTCGCCGCCTGGCACGTCGCCCTCTGCCACCAAACGGCTCGCCAGCGCCACCTCTTGGGTTTGGTATCGGAGCAAAGCTCTTACAACCTGACTCAGCGCTCGGTCGAGTTGGAGGTTCTCCCCGCCTGCCGTGAGCTGGGCCTCGGTTTTCTCGCCTACGGCCCCTTGGCCAGCGGCGCCCTTTCGAGCCTCGACTCTGGCGAGGGGCGGCGCCGACTGGAGCCCGAGGCCGAGGCCACCCGTCGTCGCTTGACTGACTCTCTGTGCCGCTACGGCGCACTCTGTGAAGAGCTGGGGATGGACGGCGCCAGCTTGGCGCTCGCTTGGCTGCTACATCAACCGGGCGTGACCTCGGCGGTAGTCGGACCGCGAACAGAGCAACAGCTTGACGCCTTGATCGCAGCCCGCGACACGGAGTTGGAAGAGAACGTATTGCGACGTCTCGATGAAATCTGGAGCCACCCCGGCGCCGCGCCGGAGGCATATGCCTGGTGAATGGGAGGAACCGTTGTTAGACCATCTCGGTATCGAAGAGACGACCGCCACTCAGGCGATCATCACCGGCGACCCTGAACGGACAGCCCGTATAGCCGAACGCCTGGGCGAGAGTCGTGAGATGACCCGCCGGCGCGGCCTGCTCTGCCACGAGGCGCACACCGCCCACGGCCCCATCTTGGTGGTGGCGACCGGCATCGGCGCGCCAGCAACCGCCATCGTGGTCGAAGAGCTGGCGGAGCTGGGTTGCCACACCATCATCCGCCTCGGCTCCTGCGGCGCGATCCAGGCGCACCTTCGACCGGGTCATCTGGTCGTCTCCACCGGCTGCGTGCGAGACGAGGGAACGAGCCGCCAATACATCGACCCGAGCTTTCCGGCGGTACCGGACGTCAAGCTGACCCATGCTCTGATCGACGAGCTAAGCCGGAGCCAGCTCCCCCTGCACTTCGGTATTACCCACTGCAAGGACGCATATTACCTGGAACGACCGGACTGGCAGCTCCGTCCGGGTGCGATGGCGGACTACTGGCGAACCCTGCGGCGGGCCGGAGTTCTGGTCACCGAGATGGAATCGTCCACGCTCTTCGTCCTCGGTAGTCTGCGGGGCCTGCGCACGGCAGGTGTCTTCCTCAATGTCGGCGCGGTCAACGAGCCAGGGACACTCAATCGGGCGTTGGATGTCGCGGTGGACGCAATCGGCCGCGCGCTGGAGAAGGTTCCAGCGCCGTCGGCGAGATTCTCAAAGACACCCGTGAAAACCGCCAAAACGGCGCGCTCCTACCTCGACCGAGAATTCTACGAAGGCGACCCATGAGCCCTCCGCAAGGCTCCCCGCAACTGGCCGCGCTGCCCAACTACCGGCCCCGCTTCCCCGCTGACAGGAAGTCTCTCGGCATCGCCATCCTGGGTTTCGGCGGCGTGGCCAAGAAGTGGCATGTCACCGCCTATCGAAAGTACGGCCTGCGCCTCACCGGCGCCTACGACAGCTCTTCAGAGGTGGTCGCAGAAGCCCGCAAGAGTCATCCGGAGCTTCGGCTGTATGCCTCATTGGAGGAGCTGCTCAACGATCCGGACGTGGCGATCGTCGACATCGCCACCCGCCCGAGCCATCGCCTGGATCTGATCTCGCGGGTTCTCGCGGCGGGCAAACACGTGCTCGCCCAGAAGCCGCTGACGCCAGGACTGGCCGGACTCAGCGAAACCCTGGCGCTGGCGCGCAGCCAGAATCTCAAGGTGGCGGTCAACCAGAACGGCCGCTGGGCGCCGCCGTGGCGACTCGCGACGCTACTGATCGAAGCCGGAGCCATCGGCGACGTTATCGCTGTCACCCACATGTTCGACACCCGCCTGCGATGGATTCTCGACCCCGCTCGGCACGGCTCCACCCACTTCCTCTTGTTCGACTATGCGTGTCATTGGATCGATATCACCCGTTGCTGGCTCGCCGCCAAAGAGCTGTCGAGCGTTCAGGCCCGCGACCCCAAGGCTCCAATCGTCGACGGCGAGATGATGTCGCAAGGCGCGTGGATCGCGATGGACTACTCCGATGGTTCCACGGCCGTCATCCGCGGCGTCGCCTGCGGCGCAGACCACCGAGGTCATCCCTTCTGGATCCACGGTACAGAGGGCACTCTGCGAGGCGATGTCGATAGCCGCGCTGGCGATTATCTGGAGATGGAACGGCGAAGGGTCCGGAACCGCTTCGAACTTGAGGGGGAGTGGTTTCCGGACGGATTCGCGGGCACCATGGGCGAGCTCATGTGCGCTATCGACGAGGATCGCGAGCCGTTCAACTCGCTGGCTCACAACGAGCTGACGGTCCGCGCCAGCTTGGCTGCTTGCTACTCGGCGGAACACCACGCCATCGCCGTCGAGCCCAGAAACCTAGGAACGCAACAAGAGGGTCTGAGATCATGAAAGTCGCCATCGTAGCCGATTCCCCCACCCTCACCACCGGTTTCGCGGTGACCACGAATCGCATCGCGAGGGCGCTGACGGCCGCGGATCACGAGGTGGTGTACTTCGATCTCAAAGCCTACGGCGAGATCTTGGACCGTTCCGAGTACCCCTTCCGGATCTGGACCATCGCCATCGACTTCGGATCTCCCTGGGGCAACCTGCTGCGACGCTTCCTCGATTACGAGAAACCGGAAGCAGATCGCACGTGGCTAGTCCGCCAAAGACGACCGAACGTTCAAAAAAGCGGGTCGACACACAGCGCCCAGAAAACTCCTTGACGGACGAGTATCAACATTGAAAGTGCTCCTCTGCTTCTCCGAGTTCGCACGCCCGTTCATCGGGCACGAGACCATCCCGGAGTGGAAGCGCATCTGGCCCGACGCCGAGGTGCAATTCTACACTGACGACGTGCAGAACGCGAACAGCCATATGCCCGACCTTGTTAAGGTCGTTGACGCCCCGTTCGATAAAGCGCACCCGCGGTACGGCTGGCGTGCGCAGGACTGGGCGAAGGGCTTCATCCTCAGCAACACGGCCCAGGATGAGGTGCGCATCGCACTCGACGGCGACATGTGGCCGGTCGACGGCCGCGCGAAGGCGCTGGTCGAGCTGGCCAGCAAGTTCGGGCTGTGCCTACCGGCTAACGACCGGCAAGTGGTGTGCCAAGACACGGGCATCGGCTTCGACGTCGGTGACCGGACACTGGACGCCACGCACGGTACGGGCTACGCCTATAACTGCGGGATCATGGCGGCCGCCGGTGACATGGGAAATGACAAGCGGGACCTGCTGCAAGAGTTCATGAGCGAGATTGAGCGCACGCCGGTGCGCGGGCCTGTCGCGTGGTGGCGCGCGGTCTACA
>JAZDDE010000068.1:0-27750 GCA_036679495.1 Gemmatimonadota bacterium
GGCCGACACCATTTCCCAGATACGCTTGATATGTGTTCAGGGCGGTGCCCTGAAGGAGGTCCCCGGAGTCGAAGAGGAGCACTCCATCGCTTGCCGCCCGGAGGCTGTCTATCAGGGTGGCTGCCTGTGAGAGACTTCCTCCCTCGGGCTGATCTGTCGCATAGTTCCAGGGCAGGAGGTGGCCGTGAACGTCGGTGGTGCCCAGGAGCAGAAGCTGAGTTGTCTTTACCGGCGGCGCCGGATTCATCGTGGCACACGCAGCCCACGTAAGGGACGCAGCGAGCGCCACACCCGCTGCTGACGTAAGTCGGCCGTTCACAGTCTGGGACTAGCTGTCAGGGCGTATAGGAAAATGTTGACGCCCATCCGCAGAGCTTGCTCGCGCTTGGACTCCGGGTCCTCATGCACTGAGGCGTCTTCCCACCCGTCGCCAAGATCAGTCTGGTAGGTATAGAACAGAGCCAGGCGGCCGTCCACGAACAGACCCAGACCCTGCGCCGGGAGTCCGTCGTGCTCGTGAATCTTGGGAAGCCCCTCTGGAAACTCGTACAGGATATGATAGATAGGATGGTCGAGGGGGACCTCGACCAGAGCTTGGGCGGGAAAGAGCCGCCGGACCTCCCGGCGGAACGATTCGTCCAGCCCATAGTTATCATCTGCGTGCAAAAATCCGCCGCCCTCCAGGTAACTTCGGAGCAGCCTGATCTCACTCTCTGAGAACCGAACATTTCCGTGGCCTGTAAGGTGAAGAATGGGGTAATCGGCCAGATCCGGATCCGTGACTCGAACCTCGCCTGGACGGGCAGCCACCCGGATTGTGGTTCGCTGACGGATGGCCTCAAGCAGATTCGGCAGACTCGACGGATTCGCGTACCAGTCGCCACCCCCTTCATAGTGAAGGCGGGCTACCGTCGGGAGCCGCGTGGTGCTGGGTTCCTGCGCCCAGGCCGGGCTTGAGCTGGCTGCCAGGGCAACCAAGGCGGCGGTCAGTGTTGCTGTCCTGATGAGTTTCACGCGTTCAATCTGCGCGGACTGTACCGTCGGTCAAGGGGAGAGCGGTGGAACGGGAACTAGGGGAGGCGCACAAACACAGTGGCTGTGCTGTCCTCGTAGACCCGTTCCCAGTCGGTGCGCAGGTCGAGCACCTGATTCAGGGGCTGTTTCGTCTCGGTCAGCGTCCAGTCGATTTGATGCTGGACCAGCAGAGAGTCCCAGCCCGGCTGGGCCAATACAAGTGTCACGTAATCTCGAGTCAGTTGCTCACCGTAGAAGTCCGTTTGCCCGTCGATGAAAACCGGTATTTCAGGGGCCGCATAGAGCAGGTATCCGCCCCAGGTAAATTGATTGAAGACCCGGCCCTCGAAATTCTGAGCTTGCACCCAGGGCAAGGCCTGAACCGGGAACACTTCCTCCGACCAGCGATAGGCGCCGCGTCTACCGGGCGCCAGGAAGACAGCGGCCACTACGGCCAACACCACGATCAATCCCAGCGGATTCGTCAGGCTGGCGTCTCGCATGGTCATCCGCTCGGACCAGTTCCGCAAACGCCGAATGGGTCCGGCCACTCGAGAAGGCGACTCCGCCAGGTCGTGGATCACTCTGGTGGTCCAAAGTCCGAAGAACGGGGTGAGAACAACGGAGAAAATCGGAATGTTGCGGCTGGCAAACAGAGCGGCTGACAGCCAGAGTACGAAGAGTACGCCACCCACGAGGCTCGGCCGAGCCCGGCCGGATAGCAGAAGCAGGACCCCAAACAGGATATTGTACAGGAACAGCTTTCCGGCCAGGTGATGGAAGCTCGGAGACATGTATTCCTGAGTGAAGTCCACCAGGAATTGTTTGCCAAGATATCCGGTCGTATGTAGCAGGATGACCGGGCCGACAGGGTTCAGCAGTGTGGCTGCAACGCACAGCACGCCGGCAAGTGTCAATACGCGCAGCGGCTGCGAGGCTTTCTGGTCCTTGTCCCACATGACTCGCCACAGGACTTCCAGGCCGAATACGCCCAGTAGCATGAACCCAATGAGGAATCCACCGTGAAGATTGGCCCACACCGCAAACATCGGGGGAAGAACCCAGAGCCAGCGGGAGTTGTATGACCTCCGGTACTCCAGCAGCAGAGCCAGTGTCGCTGTGGCCAGCAGAGTGGTGAACAGATGCGGCCTCGGCAGCAGGTGCGAACTCTGGAGGACGATGCTGTAGGTCGTCAGTAACGCTGCCAGGGGGCGACCGACTCCCATCCGAACGGTCGTCCAGTAAACAAGAGTGTTGGCGCCTGTGAAGAGCAGGGCCGTGAGGAGGGCGACGCCGCCCAGGCCCAGCAGTATATGCGCCTGCGCAAAGATAATCTCGGATAGCCACTCGTACGGGATGAACGCATCGCCCGCCATCGTGTGCGAGAACAGGTCAGTGCGGGGAATGGACCGAGTTTCGACGATGTGCGTGCCAAGCCGGATGTGCCGGCCGACATCGCCGTCGCCAGCGAATAGCTTGAACGCCATCGGCCCCAGAACTCCGACAAAGGCCGCGAGCGTGACCAGAGACCCGACCGTGGGAAGCACCCATCTCATAGGGTGCTTGGCCGAGATCGTTTTTGCCGGCGTCAGACCTCGTCTCCAGCCAGATACTTCGAAGACCCGCCGCCCGGCATGTCCAGGAAGTATGACTTACATGCCTTGTCCAGGAGGTCGATGGACAGAGATGCGTCGATACCCTCGTACTTCGCGACGTTGCACAGCGTATCCACGACGTCCCTCGGGTGGCACCCGCGCGGCGGAATTTGGAGCCGTGTGTAGTAGTTCTGGAACACGTACCGAACGCGCTCCGGATCGAACAGAATTCCTCGGCTGTCACAGACCTTCTGGAAAATTGCGGTGTACTGCTCGTAGCTGGGACTCTCGACCATGATCTTATAGCGAATTCGACGCAAGAAAGCCTCGTCCACCAGTTCAAGCGGATTGAGGTTAGTTGCGAAGAGCAAGAAACAATCGAACGGAACCGGGAATTTGTGCCCGTTACGAAACGCCAGGTAGTCGAGACGTTTTTCCAGCGGAATCATCCACCGGTTTAGTAGATCACGTGGCCTTACGAGCTGCCGGCCAAAGTCATCGATGATGAATACCCCGCCGTTGGCCTTCACGTGCGGGGGGGCCTGATAGATCTTCGTCAGCGGGTCGTACTGGAGATCCAGTTGTTCCAGCGTCAGCTCTCCTCCCACGAAGACCACGGGCCGTCCGATCCGCACGTAGCGCTGATCGTGGGATACATCCTGCCGGACCCAGGTGCGGGAATCGTCTGAGCCGCCCTCTTCCGACCCCTCCTCAATCCGTATGTGATAGACAGGATCGTACAGCACCATGATCTGGCCCTCGATCTCGATCGCGTACGGAACGTACGAATCACCGCCCAGCATCCCGGCGAGCGCCTCGGCGATCGTCGTCTTTCCGTTCCCGGAATGCCCGTACAGGAAGAGAGAACGACCCGAGTTGACGGCCGGGCCCAACTGGTCGAGGAAGCCCTCGTCATACACCAGGTGGGCGAAGCCTTCCCGGATCTGCCTGTTGGTCACCATCACGTTGGCGACAGTCTGTTGCGCGACCGCAATCTCGTACTGAGACAGCGGCACAGGCGCAGGCCCAACGTATCCGCTGGACATCATCGATTCGCGGGCCAGCTCACGGCCTTCCGAGGTCAAGTCGAATGTGTAACTGGAACGCGTCTGTCCCCCAGAGCCACGCACTTCGGCCAAGCGTCGCTGCTGGAGATCTTGCATGACGTCGTCCAGGATCGCGAACGGAAGGCACAGGTTGGTGCGGAGGAGTTCGCCCGTCATGGCTCCACGGGAATAGAGCATCTTGATCAGGAGGGTGGTGATCATGCCTTCCGACAGGCCCGTGGCCTCCAGCGAATCCGGGACCGGAGGAGCCGGCGATAGGTTGTCGGGCGCCACCAGAGCCGCACTATCAGTCATTTCCTGTTGCATACCTTGTTGTCCTCTGCGTTGGGATCGGTAAGTCTCGGCGGCTTCAGCCGGGCTGAGAAACGGACAACCGGTCCCCGGGTTGCGTGTCTGTTTGCTGTAAGGTTCCCACCGGAACCTCCAGCGCCTGCTTCGCGGCGCGATGCCATTTCGATTTCTTGCCCGGGCCGAGGGCGTGGTACGTGGCGACGACGCTCCCGTCCTGAGCGAGAAAAGCAATGTCCAGAGCGTACTTCATTCCCATCATGTGAACACCGCTGCACGGCTGGATCAGAAGCCCCTCACCGGGTCCTGGCTCCGGACGGCCAAGCAGGCCCCGGAGTCGGGTCCAGCGAGTATTGGCCAGAAGGATCGTCTCTCCAAGCAGCGTCTGCCGTGTGGTGTTGCGAATCTCAACGGTCTTCATGGCTCACGTGACGTTGCTGAGCTCAGCGATGATGCTGAGCACGGCTGGTCCCAGGATGACCACGAACATCGACGGGAAAATGAAGAACGCGAGCGGAAAGATCATCTTGATCGTGGTCTTCGCCGCCGCCTCTTCCGCCCGCTGCCGGCGCTTGATCCGCAGTGAGTCCGAGTGGACCCTGAGAGCGCCCGCGATCGAGGTTCCAAACCGGTCCGTCTGAACGAGCATAGTGGCCAATGCCCTCAGGTCGCGCACATTTGTGCGCTCTCCAAGTGCTCTGAGCGCGTCCTCGCGCGGCGTCCCCGCCCGAATCTCCACATTGACGATGTGGAGTTCCTCGGCCATGGTCGAGCTGATGTGCTCGACCTCATCTGAGACTCGCGAAAGGGCTTGATTCAGTCCAAGCCCAGATTCGACACAGACGACTAACAGATCGAGAGTGTCGGGAAGGGCTTTTTGAATTTCTTTCTGCCGTTTCCGGGTTTTCCGCGAAACGATGGCGCTAGGAAGAATCCAGCCCATCAGTGCACCGGCAACAATGAAAACAAGGCTCTGATTGCCGGCCAAATCCAGGAAGGGAAGTATAAGTGATACTGTACCTAAGACCGCTACCAGGCTGACGATCCGAACCCCGAAGAAGATGGCCGCTGCGTTCGTATTCCGATAACCCGCCTGGGCCAGCCTCCGGCGCATGGACAACCAGTCGCTTTTCTCGGCGGCCACGCGCTCACCAAAGTTCTGAAGCCAGGCTTCAACCTGTTCGCGTTTCTGGGCTCGTTGTCGTCTATGAGCCGTCGTCCGCTTGGACGCGATGGCTTCCAGCTCTGCCAGCTTGCGACCTACGGCCCGTTCCCGGGTCGGTACTGCCTCGGCCAGAGCGAGGACGACGAGCACTACGGAGACGGAAGCCAGGAGAACGATAATCGGAATCATTTAGATCTCGATGTCGATGATGCGGGAAATGATCAGGGCCCCGATGAGCTGCATGACGGCGGCCGACACGAGCATGACGCGCCCGACGGGATCTTCAAACAAGACAGTCATGTACTCCGGATTCAGCAGGAAGAGCACGAATCCGACCGCGATCGGCAGCCCGGACAGAAGATACCCTGTCATGCGGCCCTGGGCGGTGTATACACGCAGCTGCCTCAGAATCATAAAACGTTCGCGGATCGTATAGGCAATCTTATCCAGGATCTCGGCCAGGTTACCTCCGACCTCGCGCTGAATGAGAACGGCCGTGACGAAGATTCGTGTGTCTACCGTATCAATTCGGTCCGTCAAGCTGAGCAGCGAATCTTCCAGCGGAAGACCGAATTTCTGCTCCTCAAAGATCTGTCTGAACTCGGAGCCCATCGGGTCGGGAGACTCTTCGGCGACCACCTGGAGGCCTGTAGCAAAGGCATGCCCGGCCCGGATCGACCGGCCGAGCAAGTCGATAGCCTCGGGGAACTGCTCCTCGAAGTCTCTGAACCTCTTGGTCTTGAGTCGACGGAGGTGAATGTACGGAAGCATTATGGCAACGAGTGCCCCAAAGACCACGAGAATCGTGTGGGTCCTCATGATGATCATGGCCAGACTAAACCCGACAGCCAGACCAGCGCTGAGCATCAGAAAAGTGCTTACACTCCACGTTGATCCTGCCTGGTGGATCAGAACCTGAAGGTCAACGGTATTAGGAATCTTATTCAGGATCGGCTGCAGCCACTTGAACTCGACTGCGTCCTGAATCAGAATGCTACTCTTGGGGCCTTCCCCGATGGGCTTGTCAACGAGGTCCTTGAGTTGGCGCCGAAAGTCGCTCCCCCTGCGCGCCTCACGCAGAGTTTCAATCAGAAACGCTAGCGCAACGACACCCAGGACGACGGCGCCGAATATGAGCAGGGCGGCGGTGGTCTGGTCTGTCATCGCTCTAGCCCCTGCCGTCGGGTTCGATGTTGCTGAACAAGGCCAATGGCAGTTCGATCCCGTACGCCTTCATCCGATCGGCAAACTTCGGTCGCACCCCCGTCGCCCGGAAATGTCCGATAACCTTGCCGGTCTCGTCTATCCCTTCGCGCTTGTAGGAGAAAATTTCCTGCATGGTAATGATATCACCCTCCATGCCGACGATTTCTCCGATCGCCATCACCTTGCGCTGACCGTCCGACAACCGGCCCGTGTGAATTACGACCTGAATGGCGCTGGCGATCTGCTGGCGCATCCCTTTTTCCGGCAGATTCAGGCCGGCCATGGAGATCATGGTCTCGAGCCGCGCCAGAGCATCGCGCGGCGTGTTGGCATGGACCGTGGTTAGCGACCCGTCATGTCCAGTGTTCATAGCCTGGAGCATGTCGATCGCCTCTCCGCCCCGGACCTCACCCATGATGATGCGATCGGGTCGCATACGGAGAGCGTTGATCAACAGCGCCCGCTGGGAAACCTCACCTGCGCCCTCAACATTAGCCGTCCGCGTTTCAAGCCGGACGACGTGTGGCTGGCGCAGCTGAAGCTCGGCAGAGTCTTCGATCGTAAGGATGCGCTCGGTCGAGGGAATCGACTCCGATAGCACGTTGAGCAAGGTAGTCTTTCCGGCACCTGTACCCCCGGCGATCAGCACGTTGAGCCGCGCCTTCACGATCCCCTGGAGCAATTCGAGCATGGGGGCAGTCAGCGACTCGGTGCGCATCAAGTCAGGAGCAGAGAGCACATCTTTCTTGAATTTCCGGATCGAGACATGCGGTCCGTCTACCGCGAGCGGGCGGATGATAGCGTTCACCCGTGATCCGTCCATCAGGCGTGCGTCCACCATCGGCGAGGAGTCGTCGATTCGGCGGCCAACGGCAGACACGATGCGGTCGATGATCTGAAGCAGATGCCTCTCGTCCTTGAACCGCACGTCGGTCGGCACGATCTTTCCGTCGCGCTCGATCATGACCTGTTCGTGTGTGTTGACCAGGATGTCGGAAATCGTCGGATCCTGAAGCAGTGGCTCGAGAGGTCCCAGTCCAAAGATCTCGTCCAGGATCTGGTTGATGAGAATTTCACGCTCGTCGAAATTCAGAGGCGTGGCTTCTCTCGCCAGTAGATCGTGAACGACGTTGCGGATCTCGGTGACGACTTCGTCAGTCTCGAGGGCGTCCAGGTTGCTCAGGTTGAGGCGGTCCAGCAGCTGACGATGGATTCTGACCTTCGTCTCCTGCATGACCTGCGTGTCCTGCTCACCAATAGGACGATCGTTTGTCTGTTCTGGCATCGGTGTATCCGCCCGGTCCCACGCGAGCTCTTCTCCTGCCGTCGGGCCCTCATTGGACTCTAGCATCAGCGCCTACTTCCCGATTTCTTGCCACTTGTTTGACCAGACTTACTGGCCTTTTTCTTCCGCCTAGACATCCTCCCGAACCACCCATTCTTCGCTTCTTCCACCGGTGCAATCCCAGTCAGGCCTATGGTGAAGTTACGGATGTCTTTGGCCACGGGGGAGCGGTCCTGCAGGACGATGGGCTTACCGGTATTGATCGAATTCATTACGCCTTCAAAATCGTTGCTCAACGTGAAATTCACTGGCATACCCAGGGTCTTCTCTACCTCTTTGAGACTGATCGGACCTGTGGGCTGATATCGATTGATGACCAGCCTGATCCAGTTCTCTCCCTTGGATCCTCCCATCCGTTCCAGCAAGGGAAGGCAACGGGTGATGTTGCGTAGCGACGGAAGATCTACGGTGGTCACGAGAAACACGTTGTCAGCCTGCTCGAATGTAGCCAGGGTCGGGGGAGCAAAGGACTTCGAAGTGTCCACAATAACATAGTCAAAGTGCTGCTTCAGGAAGTGCAGGATCTGCCGGATCTGATCCCCGGTAACGACCTCAGTCTTAGCCGGGTGATAGGGAGCGGACAGTAGCTCCACACCCGTTTCATGGCGTTCGATGTACGAGGCCAGCAGGCCCGCATCCACCCTGTGGAAGTTCCGGACCAGATCGATGAAGCTGAAGCGCGGTTCCACCCCAAGCAGCAGCGCGGTTTCGCCCAGCTCCAGGTCGAGATCCACAAGCAGCGTTCGCTTGCGGGTGAGCCGGTGCAGGGCAACCGCAAAATTCGTGGCCACGCAGGTCGATCCCGTTCCGCCTTTCGGACTGAAGAAGGCATACAGCTTTCCAGGGTCTCGCCGCTTGTCCGTCGCCTTTCGGCCGAATTTGCGCACCAGACGATCTATAGTGTCGTGAATACTCTCGTTGGTCACCGGCTTGGGCAGGTATTCGGAGATGCCCGCCTGCATGGCTGCCAAGAGTAGATCCTGTGACAGGATCGGGCCGATTCCGATCAACCTGCGTGACGGAGCCGATTCCACCAGAAATTGAGCAAACTTGAGCCCCATCGTCGGATCTTCTTCAAGATCCAGGAAGATGAGCTCAGGGTCCAACTGGCGGAGCTGTTCCAGGTGGCTGTCGTTAATATCCGGAAAAGGAACTGTGATTTCCTGTCCAATGACCACCGGAGAGTCTTCCTCCGCGATCACGCTCTTGAGCAGGCTTCGCAGCTCAGCATCCGTCGAAATCAACGCGCTTTTGATGGTTACGCCGTCCATGACTTTCCTTGTGTGTCCTTGCGGATCTGATGAGTCCGTTACGGCTGATCGACTCCCTGGTCTTCGGAAGCTTCAGCATCTTCAGGAAAAGCGATTTCCGCATCATCGAACTCTGCGTCGTCGATCTCCGCATCATCGAACTCTGCGTCATCATCGAACGGCGCGTCATCGAACTCCGCGTCATCAGCGACGGGCTCAGCGTCCTCATCAGCATCGGGTCGCATCGACTTCGTCCAATCCCAGTCATCGGGATCGCCAGTCGGAACCTCCGGCATGACATCCGCCGGCATCACGAGCGTCGGCGTGACGAGAACCAGCAGCTCGGTTCTGTTTTGCCGCATCGACTTGGACCGGAACAAAGCGCCCAGGATCGGAATGTCTCCCAGGACCGGAATCTTGCTGATCGTTTCAGCCATTCCGTTGTCCACCAGGCCCGCGATGGCGAACGTCTGTCCGGGGGCGAGCTCTATCTCTGTTTCGGCCCGGCGGGTCAGGAGTGCCGGCACGACAAAGCCGGACAGGACGAGCCCATTTCCGAAGTCCAGGGCAGATACTTCAGGCCTAACCTTGAGCCGAATGTTTCCGCTCGGCAGGATCGTCGGCGTGAACTTCAGCTGAATTCCGAATTCCTTGAACTGAATCGTTACGGAGTTGCCCGAGCCCCCTCCCTGTAGAACAGGGAACGGGAACTCTCCGCCCGCCAGGAACGACGCCTCAACTCCATTGGCGGCGAGAAGATTCGGTTCGGCCAGGCTTCGGAACAGGCCGTTCTCTCGTAAGGCCTGAATGAAGGCGCCTATGTTCGCGTCCGGACTGAAGAAGAACAGGCTGACGGCCTGAGACAGGCTCTGGTCCGGGCCATCGAAACCGAGCAGGCTCCCGGTCAGAGAGCCGGGGCTTCCCGTGGTAGTTCCGACCTCGGTTTCGCCTCTGATGTTGAACGGGTCCATCTTGATGAGGCTGACTCCCAGGTCTTCCATTACGCTTCGCCGCACTTCGGCGAAGCGAACCTGGAGAAGCACCTGGCCTGGATCGGGCACCGAGAAATTGTTGATGATCGAAGCGTTCTCGCCCAGCGTGCCCCTGACGATCGCCATAGCCTTGGTGGCGACGAGTGCGTCATCAATGTGTCCGCTCAGCATCACCGTTCCGTGGGAAGCCTGCACGGAGATGTCCTCGTCCGGGAACAGGAGCCGAAGGTCCTCTTCGAGCGAGGTCGCATCAGCCGTGACACGGATCGTGAACATGTCGCGTCCGCCCGAGTTGTCCCAGAAAATGAGACTCGTGGTTCCGGCAGCCTTGCCGCTTACAAGGATCTCGTTACCGGAAACGACGAGCACGTCGGCTACATTCGGGTTCCCGACCGAGATACGGCGTAGCGCCACGGGATGCACCACTACGTGGCTACCTCCGATGGCGACGCGAATGATTGCTGTCGGCTCCAGACCCTGACGCGTAGGAGTCTGCGCCTGCACTGGGCTGCTCAGGAGAATTGCTGCCGCGACTGCAGAAAGCACTCCCACGCAGCGCTTGGTCGCCATGCTGCGCGACCCGAGTGGACGAAGCCTTCGGACAATCATTGGGAGCCTCCCGGTACGGTTTCGGTCTGAATGTCGGCACCGCGGATCACCTCGATCTGAGGCGCTCGGCGAGGTGCAGGCGCGCTCCGGCGCGTGGTTGTACGGCGAACCGGCTGGCCACCCGGAACGAGTCCCGTGAGCCTCATGCCGTTCGTGCTTAGCGAGTCAAGATCCAGGGTGTTGCGCAAAGCGAACTGGATGCGGCCCTTCGTCGCCGCCATAACCAGGCGCTCCGCTTCTTCGGGCGTGACGAGCAGAGTGCTGGTAGACACCACTATTGGCGTCCCATTGGCGTCGGACGCAATGATCTGCCCTACCGCCAGGACGGCCACGTTCTGCATGATCACCTTGGTGATCGGATTGTCGGAATAGGTTGCCTGGTCGAGGGTCACCAGCACATCGACCCGGTTGCCCGGCAGCACGAATCCCGACACCGCGACCACCTCGTCCACTTGAACACTGACGGCCCTAGAGCCCTCAGGAATGACGATCGGCAATCCGCCACCGGCCTCAGACAGCGCCATCTTGGTAGAAAGCAGGGGTTCGTTCTCTGCCACTGGCGTGATCAGGCCTCGTCCAAGCACTTCTTCGGTGGACGAGCTGTATCCCACGGGCAGAGAATTCCCGGGCCACTCAATAAGCTTGATGTCCTGTGGCGTGAGCACACTGCCGAGAGGCAGGTCTCGAGCCGCCACCACGACTTCGCTCAAATTCGCTCGCGTTGTGGCGATCGGATTGTCATTCTGTCTCACGAATCTCAGGGCCAGAAACGCCGCGGCCACTCCTGAGACCAGTGCCAGCAGAAGAACGATGAACATCCTTCTTCGTCGCATGGCTGCTTACCTTGCCTCTCGAGTCAATGTTGTACACGGGGGCGCAATCGCGTCTCCGCTGCATGCAGCTCCGCGCGAATGGGTCGTACGCGGATGGTTATTCCGGCGAGTGTTGATGTAGGTTTTCATAGCAATAGACCTGCCACGGCTCCGGCGGCGATTGCCACTCCGTATGGGACGGTGATCGCGCCAGGCGAGCCGAGTTTCGGCAGAGTGACCGGATGTCCAGGCCGGAAGGGCTTGAGGACCAGGTCGCGAAGAAGTCGGCCGGTGCCAACCACTGTTTCCTTGAATGCGTGCCCACGAATGGCCGCAATCAGTCCGAGGAGCCCACCGACAACAGCCGTTGCCAGTAACGCGATGACCAGCTTGCCCGGTCCAAGAAAGGCTCCGACGGCGGTGAGAAGCTTGACGTCTCCTCCACCCATTCCGCCGGCTATGAAAAGCGGGAAACTCAGAGCAAAGGCGAGCACGGCTCCGAGAAGCCCGCTGCCCAGATCGGATGCGCCGCTCATTCCCCGAAGGACGAGCGCCAGCGTGAATCCGCTAACTGTAAGTAGGTTCGGAATACGGCGAGTGCCGATGTCCAGCGCTGCCGCGGCCGCTACCATCACAATTAGCGCGATGGCTTGTGTATCCAAAGTCTGCCCCGTTTTGTCGTACTTCTGGTTATCGTCCCCGCGAATTTGCCGCCAATTGGCCGGACAGGCCTATACCTGCCCGGCCGTATTGATCAGGCGGTCGCCCGGGTTCGCGTACGCGAACTCGGGCCTAGCCTAGCGTTCAGCTACCGGCGTTGCCGATAGCGCTGGCCGTGTTGTTGAACGAAGCCGAGATCGCCGGAGCGAGTGTGTTAATGGCTACGATCACGACGATGGCGATGAGCGCAAGCAAAAGCGCGTACTCAGCCATGTCCTGGCCCGACTCGTCCAACCAAAGGTTCTTGAAGGGTGCCAGCATTGCGTCCTCCCGGCCATGTCGGCCGTTTGCGTTGTTGCGCGGCTTCAAGATCCACGCTTCTCAAGTCGCGAATAGCGGACCGAGAAATCCTGCTAACCACGCAGGCGTATCATGGCGCGCTACTGTCGCAAGGGCCATACCGTAGCCCAAGCTTCTGCCACCAGGCGTCTAAGGCTTTACGGATAGCCCAGTTATATGATATCCAGTCGAGCACAGGTCCGGATATGTGCTCCTGCATGCGGTAAGGTTTGTTGCATAGTGCTAGGTAGTACCGAACTCCCCGGTCGATCCTAGTCCTGTTCGCCGGCGGCGGGCGCCGGATCGCAGTATCGGACCTGCCGAATTGTGTCCGCGGCCAACACCAACTCGCATACTGATCGACCCCGGGCATCTACGAAAGGCTGACGCTGGCTCGCGATGTACCACTGGGCACGCACTTCCGAGTCGTCCCCAAAAAACCGCCAATAGGCGTTTCCACCAAGACCGGCCCGATTGGGGTTCGAAAGGGCATCGATCGCCTCTGAACTCATGCCTTCGACGAAGACTCCCTCCAGCAGAGCGGCCCTGACTTCGTCATCGATCCCCGGATTCATCTGAACCCACTCTTCGCGCTCGATGACACCGCTCAGATCAGTATTCAAACTTCCCGGTTGGCCAGGAAAGTAGGCGTTGCCCGTGCAGGCAGTGCTCACCATCACAATTCCGAGGCAGAACCCGCGCATATTCAGTCGTCTATCCGTTGCGTTATTTCGAAAGTTCATTCGATCCACTCATAATGTGGCGGGGTGCTCGGGGGCGCCACCGAGTTCCCGGGCCGCCACGGCTACTCGCCGACGTGTTCTCCGCCTCCCTCTATCGAGCCGCCACCAGACACGAGTTGGCGGCTATCCCGGCGGACCCAAGTAAACAAGATGGATCCGCCTACAGCAACCGTAATGTAGGCTAGGAACAGACGCCATACGGCGGTATACGCCACCAGTAGCGTGCTGGGGAGGAACGGGCTCATTACCGCAGACACGAGCAGCTCTGCGATGCCCGCGCCCCCCGGCGTAGGCATGAGGTACAGCAGGAACTGAAGCATGGTATGCAGCAGGACGATATTCCAGAAGCCCGCGTCAATTCCAAAGCCCCTCAGGACAGCCCATCCCAGCAGAAAACGTCCTCCGAAATGGAGCAGCCCCGCCATAGTTGCCAGGGCCAGCGCCAACTTCCCTTTGCGAGCATAGATGAGGAGGCTGCCGTGAAGCTCCTGAAGTTGCTTCAGAATTTTCCGAACTCGCCGTCCGCGCCCGAATAGCCGGATCAAGATAGCACGTGGAAGTCTGGGGCTGACCGCGAAGAACACGATGGCTGCCGCAATTGTGCCGATAGCCAGGGCGGACCACTCGAATAGTGATGCTGCGGAAATCGAAGCTACCGGGAGCTCGATATGCTCAAGCGCTGACGCGGCACCGAAGAACCACGCCCCGAAGCCCGCAAGCGACAGGAAGGTCAGGTTTACCAAAACGCTGGCGAAGTTGCTGGCCACAGCACGTCCCAGCGTTATGTCGTTGCGCATCGTCCCGTACAGGTGCGCGGGTCCACCACCCGTGCCCGCGGGAGTCAGGTAGGCCAGAGCGGCCGTCGTGCCACTGATGCCGACGCATCTCATGTACGAGAGACGGATGTCCAGCGGCCTGAGAAGAATCCAGATGCGGAGCCCGCCCCCGAACCAATCTCCCGAGGCAAAGACGAGACACGGGAGGGCCCAAATGAGATTGAATTGGCGGAAGCCGGCCAGACTTCCCGTCAGATCCTGGGAGACAAGCAGGAGCGTCGTGAAACCAAGAAGTGTGGCGGCGACGAAGCCGATAATTCCCCAGCGAATAGCGCCAGGTGGTACGCGAAGTCTACCTGTGTCAGTTTCGGTTGTCACTGGTGCCGTTTTGTCGATTGAGCATGGACTATCCCGTTTCGGCGTCACGCTTGTTCAGGTACGATCAGTATAACCGCGTGACAGCCGGGTCGGGAGAACCCCGATCCCAGTCCGTGTTTGTTCAGAAATGAGGCCGTCTGAGTGAAACGGTTCAGTGCCTTCGACCCGCCTGAGTACGTCGAATGGAGTCCAGACGCGAGCGTAGTCGCCGAGTTCGGAAAGCAGCTCAGGGATGACGAGCAACGCTGGGCTCTGATCGAGGCTCTGTCGTTCGAGCGCCTGCTAGATATTTATCGAGGTTTGCTGCGATTTCGGCTTCACGACATCGCGCTTCAGCGCTGGGTCAAGCAGGGAGTCATTTCCAAGGCCTGGCTCGGGACCGGGGAAGAGGCGGTCACCGTCGGCGCGGTGCACGCGCTGGACAGGCGGCCTGGCCGGGATGTCGTCGGTCCTATGATTCGAAACGCGGGTGCTTGCCACGAAATGGGGATGTCAGTGGCCGACATGCTGCGCGGCTACCTGGCTACCGCAGACGCTCCAACCCGCGGCCGTGATCTACACATTGGCGATCCGAGTCGGGGCGTCGTGGCTCCGATCAGCATGGTAGGCGCCCTGGCTCCGGTAATGAACGGATACGCGCTGGCGTTCAAACGGAACGCCGAAGACAGGGTAGCGCTTACCTGGATTGGCGACGGTTCAACCAAGAGTGGGTCCGTTCATGAGGCCTTCAATTTCGCCGCGGTTCAGCGACTGCCGATTGTTTTCGTGATTCAGAACAATCAGGTCGCTCTGGGGACCCGGTTATCCCAGCACCACCGTGCGCCCGACTTCTCCGGCTGGGGCAAGGCGTATGGCATGCCCCTGTATTCGGTAGATGGCAACAACGTGCTGGATATGTACGCCGCGACGAGGCTCGCAGTGCAGCGTTGCCGCGCGGGGCGCGGGCCCTGTTTCGTGGCGCCGCAGACGTTTCGCATGGGGGGGCACGCGACTCACGACGTGAAAGAATCCCGTGAGACCTTTGAGTCAGAATTGTTTAAGTACTGGGGCCAGCGCGATCCGATCGGTCTGTACGAGGAATACCTCTGCCAGCTGAATCCTGGAAACCGAGAACAGCTAGAGAGAATCGAGGCGGAAGTGGTAACTGAGATCGAGGCAGGCGCCAGCGAGGCCCTGGCGAGTCGGAAGAGCGATGCCGTCGAGCCAGCTGAAGATGCCGCGAGCGAGTGCTACGCTCGTTCGCCATGACCCCCTACCGAACCACGGTCCTCCTAGGCATCAGAGGCAGAGACGCGTTCCAATCGTCTCTCGGCGACCGTGAGTAGCGCCGACAGCGTTTGGCCGTCGTCGGGACAGCTGGCAAAAGCCAGTCGATCAGCCGGGTGAGCTAGGCCAGCATCTCGGAGTGCGAGCCTCACCCTTTTCGCGACCGCCAGGGCTCCTTCGCGCTCGCTCTCAGGCAGTCCGACCACAATGAGCTGATCCACGTAGCGCGCCAGAAGATCATAGTCGCGTAGGTCCTCCTGGATCACTTTCATACGCCGCCGCAGTTCCTCCAAGTCAGAAGCCTCCACACGCATGATAAGGAGACCGAACGACCGCTGATAACGCCGGCAGCGTTTGAGCTCCGCGCCGGCCCGGGCATCAAAACCGTCCCGGTTGTACGCGCCGGTAAAACCATCCCGGTACGCCTGACCGGGCCGGTCCGGCTCAGTCGCCGCTCCGGACGCCGCGGACTCACGGCGCTCGCCAAGAGCACCTTCGTCCTCGCCGGCCATTTCGCCCTGCAGGAGCTTGACATGCTCTGCGGCGGTCGACAGCTCGGAGATCAGCATGCCGGCGCGCTCTGCCGAAGGCCTTCTCCTGAGGTGCTGCCAATCGGAGGCAATACGCCACAGGAGCGCACCAAGCTCCTCGGGGTTCACTAACAGACCGCCGACGGCAGGCAGGGGTTTGGCCGCTGGGGGCAGGGCCGGGTGCGGGCCGCCGGGAATCGTTGCCCGGATTTCGGTAAGCTTGCCTCGAGCCTTTCGGAGCCGCCGTTCGAGAGCTGCGAGATCCTGCGGGTCGTGGGTGGAGCGGAAGCGAACCCAGGCCCCGCCAGCGTTCCAGATGAGCGCGTCCAAGGCGCGGCTGGCGCGGATAATTGTGCGCGCGGCTGGCTGTATGCCTACGGGATTGCCGGGCGTCTGTTTCGCCCCGGAAACGTCCTGTTTCGGTAGAAGACCCAGGAGTGAGGCGAGACGCTGCAGCTCTCGGCGGGCTTCACCGACACTGCGGGCGAGTTCGGGCACCTGCTCCACATCGAGCCGCCCACGAAATCGACCCCAGACGATGAGCAGCCGTTGCATGCGCGACTCCAGTCGGCGCAATTGCACGAGCGCATCCGCAGCTGCTTTTGAGTCTCCCTGAGTCATTCTGCCCGCACGTTCGCCCTCATAAGGGTAAAAGGTATGCTTGCAGCGTGTAAACGGTGTTGCCACCGGGCACCTGCAGATCCGATCCCATGTTGCAGCATTCGTGCCTACTACCGTGCCAGCCTTGAGACAGTGGTTGGTTGACGGCGCTCGGGCCGGGGGTACCTTGGCGCAACACTACACAGACCAGCAACACACCGAGTGCCGCCCTGCGGCTGCCGAGACGAAAGCGGTACGAGTGCTGAGGATCACTTTCTTAGGGACAGCGTCGTCTCGACCCACCGTAAAGCGAAACGTATCGGGCCTGGCTTTGCAGCGGGCGGGCAGCCTGTTTCTGTTCGACTGCGGGGAGGGAACGCAGCGACAGATGATGCGGTACGGAGTGGGTTTTTCGGTAGAGCAGATCTTCATCACCCACTTGCACGCGGACCACTATCTAGGTCTGCCCGGACTCTTTCGCACGATGAGCCTTCAAGCGCGGGAAGCCCCCATCATAGTCTGGGGTCCCGTCGGGTCCTCGGGTACACTGCGCGACGCCGTTGAGCTTGGCGGTGACCGGATGCGTTTCCCCGTGAGCATCCGCGAATTTCCGGCTGGCGAGAGCATTCGGTATGACGGGTTTTCGATCAAGGCGTACGAAACGGATCACCGGGCCGAGTCCATCGGCTTCGTGCTGAAAGAAGACTCGCGCCTGGGGCGCTTCGATGTAGAGAAGGCCCGATCTCTGGGTGTGCCCGAAGGTCCCATGTTCGGACGATTGCACAGTGGGGAGGCTGTCGAAGGAGCTGGAGGTCGGATCGTCAGCCCGGAGGAAGTCGTTAGCCCGCCGCGCCGGGGCCGGAGTGTCGTCTACACGGGGGATACCAAGCCATGCGAACAGACCGTGGTCGAGGCCAACGAAGCCGACCTGTTGATTCACGAGGCGACATTCGCTGAAGATGAGGCGCTTCGGGCCCGAGAGACGAAGCACTCGACGGCGAGGGAGGCAGCGCAGGTGGCGGCGAAAGCGGGAGTTCGGCGACTGGTGCTGACACACTTCAGCGCACGGTATTCCGAGCAAGCCCACCGGCTGGTCACAGAGGCGGCCGACGTCTATCCGGGTGCGGAGGCCGCCGCGGACGGAATGAAAATTGAGGTGGACTTCCCGGAACCGCTGCCGGATGCTGAGCCGTGATCGAACTGACCGTTCCGGGTGATAAATCGATCTCGCATCGGGCTCTGATTCTTGCTTGTCTGGCCGACGGGGAATCGCAGATCGAAGGGCTGCTCGTCTCAGCAGACACGGAGGCGACGGCCAGTTGTCTCAGAGCGCTGGGCGCCGATGTCCCGGCCCTGAGCAACGGGTCACTGGTCGTTCGCGGCGCGGTGGCCTGGAGTCCGTCCGGGGAAGTGCTCAACTGTGCCAACAGCGGCACAACCGCACGGCTTCTCACTGGCCTGGCCGTTGGCCTCGGCCTGGGCGTCACTGTGGACGGTGATTCAAGTCTTCAGCGCAGGCCCATGGACCGTGTCGTCTACCCGCTGCAGGCGATGGGCGGCCAGATCGCGTATTCGGGCTCCAGGGACCGGCTTCCGATCACGATCCAGCCGCGGGCGAGTGGGGACCTTCGCCCTCTTCGCCATCGGGGCCGGATACCGAGTGCGCAGGTCAAGTCCAGTCTCCTGCTCGCCGGCCTGGCCAGCCGCACTCGCGTTGAGGTTTGGGAGCCCTGGCCTTCACGAGATCACACGGAGATTCTTTTCGCCCAGCACGGCGCGCCGATCGTGAAGTTCAAGGCTGAGCGTGGTCACGCGGCACGGTTCGATCCGGATGGCTGGGACGGCCTGCTTCGCCCGATTTCCTGGAGAGTGCCGGCGGATATTTCAAGTGCCGCCTACCTACTGGCGGCGTCCCTATGTGGGACCCATCCGGTGGCAATTGGAGGAGTCGGACTGAATCCGACCCGGCTGGGACTGCTGACGGTTCTGCGGGACATGGGGGCCAGGATTGAGAGTACAGAGACTGGCTCGGCGGGGGGCGAGCCCATCGGACGGCTTACCGCTGAGCCGTCGACGCTTCGTCCTTTCCACATTCGTGAAGCACTCGTACCCAGCCTGATTGACGAGATTCCGCTTCTCTGCGCTCTGGCTACCAGGGCAGCCGGGGTGTCGCGTTTGGATGGTGCAGCAGAGCTACGAGTCAAGGAAAGCGACCGGATCGCCCGGATTGCCGACAATCTCGGCGCACTGGGTGTTCGCTGTGAGGTGCGGCCGGACGGTCTCTCCGTCCACGGGACTGAGGGACCGCTCGCGGGCCGGGTGGAAACGGGCGGTGACCACAGGATCGCCATGGCATTCGGCGTGCTGGCCAGTCTTCCCGGCTCGCGAATCGAGATCGATGACCGGGCGTGCGTCGCAGTCTCATATCCGGACTTCTGGTCGGACCTGGCCAGGCTCCTGCCATGCGCAGAGGCGCCCGTGGGCCTGTGAACCGGATTACGATCGCCATTGACGGGCCCGCGGCCTCAGGGAAGAGCACGACGGCCAGGGCCGTGGCGGAGCGGCTCGGCTACGCTCACCTCAATTCAGGGCTGCTGTATAGAGCGATCACCTGGACCGCGCTCAGAGACGGCTGGCCGTCAGGGGAAGTGGGATTTGATGAGGCGCTCGGGCGATTGGAAATATCGCTTGTGCAGAACCCTCCTACATTCAGCGTCGCGGTCAACGGAGCAGGAATGGGTCAGGAGCTGCATTCGCCCCAGGTAGCAGCGCGCGTATCAGCTGTAGCGTCGAGGCCGGCTGTGCGGGCGAAAATCCTGGACCTTCTTCGGGCGGCGGAGCCAACTGGCGTGGTGTGCGACGGCCGAGATATAGGAACTGTTGTGTTTCCCAATGCCGGCCTGAAGGTGTTCCTGGTGGCCAGTGCCGTGGAGAGGGGGCGCCGCCGCCTTCTTGAACGGAAAGAGGAGCTCACAGAGGAAAGCGTGCGCACGGAATCGGAGCGACTAGAGGCCCGGGATGAGATCGATTCGACACGCGCGCTAGCCCCTCTGGTTCGTGCTGCGGATGCCATCGAAATCGATACAACGGTGCTGAGCCCCGAGGAGGTCATCGCCACGATTGTGGCTCTGGTCGAGAAACGCAGTCCAGAGTGACCGTTCGCGGTTGACGGTCCTGGCTAGAAAGCCTAATTTCTCGCGTTCCAATAGCCTAGTATTGTAACTCCAACCCCGAGTGTGGATCGGATGGTGTTGCGGCAGGGCGAGCGAGCCTCAGGCTCCACCCGGCCGCTTTTGTGTCTGGACACCCCACGATCTCGCCGGGAAAGCAAAGCAAAGGTACCCCGACGCAATGACCAACGAATCGAACGAATCCACCGCCTCCCCAGTCGTTGACCTCGAAGAGATCGTCGCCACAGGCCCCGCCGGGGTCGACGATGCCGCTCCGGAAGAGAGCCTTGTTTCGCAGGACGCCGAGCTCACCGAAGAGGAACTCGAGAGCCGGGCTCTTGCCATAGGAGTTCGGGCCGACCTGCTGGAGTTGGACGACTATACGCTCGAAGAGTATGAGGAAATGCTCGCCATGTACGAGGACACGCTCAGCGAAATTGCTGAGGGCGAAATCGTCAAGGCAACCGTCCTCCGGAAGAACGAGAGTGCCGTCATACTCGACGTCGGCTTCAAGTCCGAAGGCTCCGTACCGCTCGATGAGTTCCGGGATCCGGAGGCGCTCCAACCGGGAGACGAGGTTGAGGTCTTTCTGGAGAGCCTTGAGGACCAAGACGGTATTGTCGTGCTGTCGAAGAAGAAGGCAGACTTCCTCCGGGTCTGGGAGAAAATCAAACAAGCCTACGATGATGGCCAGACGGTGCCTGGCATTCTGAAGAGGAAGATCAAGGGAGGCGTCACGGTCGATCTGATGGGCGTGGATGCGTTCCTGCCTGGCTCACAGATCGCTCTGCGCCGAGTTCCGAACGTGGACGACCTAATTGGCCTGGAGTACGACTTCAAGATTCTGAAGCTGAACAAGCGGCGGAGAAATATCGTCGTGAGCAGGCGGGTCATTCTTGAGGAAGAGCGTTCGTCCAAGCGGGATGATCTCAAAGAGGAGTTGGAGGTTGGCCAGGTGCGGACAGGGGTGGTCAAGAACATCACCGATTTCGGTGCCTTCATCGATCTTGGCGGAATGGATGGTCTACTCCACATCACCGACATGTCATGGGGCCGGATCGGACACCCGTCCGAAGTCTGTCAGATCGGTGATGAACTCGAGATCAAGATTCTTGATATCGATTGGGACCGGGAGCGTATTTCTCTGGGTCTGAAGCAGCTCATGGCGTATCCGTGGGAGGACGTTGCGGCAAAGTATCCGGTCGGAAGCCGGGTCCGGGGCCGAGTCGTCTCGATCACCAACTACGGGGCTTTTGTAGAGCTGGAGAAGGGCGTCGAAGGGCTCGTCCACATTTCGGAGATGAGCTGGACGCGAAACGTTCGCCACCCGTCGCAGCTCGTCGCGATTTCGGACGAGATTGAGTGTGTCGTGCTTCGAGTAGACGAGGAAGAGAAGAAGATCTCTCTCGGAATGAAGCAGGCCGAGGAGGATCCGTGGCTAGCCTTGCCCGCCAAATATCCGCCGGGCAACAAGATCAAGGGCTTTGTCCGGAACCTCACCTCATTCGGTGCCTTCGTGGAAGTGGAGCCGGGCATCGACGGCCTGGTCCACATCTCAGACATGAGCTGGACACGGCGGATTCAACATCCTTCCGAGGTGGTCCACAAGGGCGACGAAATCGAAGTGGTGGTTCTGAACATCGATCCGGAGCAGAAGAGAATCTCGCTAGGCCTCAAGCAGGTAGAAGACGATCCTTGGTACGACCTGGTCCAACAGTATGAGCCGGGCACGGAAGCAAAGGGTGAGGTCGTCAGGCTGCTGGACAAGGGTCTGGTCGTGGATCTGGGTGATGACGTAGAAGGTTTCGTCCCGATCGGTGACGCGGATTCGGAAGAAGAGGGAGAGGATCTGTCTCTCGAATACGGCCCAGGTGATACGCTCGAGATGACTGTTGACGAGTCTGACCCGGTGAACCGGCGGATTTCTCTATCGATTACCGGCGAACACGTGAAGGCTGAGCGTCCACCGCCCGTTGAGGAGAGCGAGCTGGAGGTGGCTGATGATGCGGGGGGCGATGCCGACGTCGAGGCAGAGGCAGATGTCCCGGTCGAAACAGAGGCAGAGGCAGAAGCAAAAGCCGAGGTTGACGTCGAAGCGGAAGCTGAGGTCGAGGCTGAGGCTGAGGCCGATGCAGAAGCAGAAGCAGAAGCAGAAGCTGAGGCTGACGCTGAAGTCGATGCCGAAGTAGAGGCTGAGGCCGATGCCGAAGCAGAAGCAGAAGCTGAGGTTGACGCTGAAGTCGTTGCCGAAGTAGAGGCTGAGGCCGATGCCGAAGTAGAGGCTGACGTTGACGCTGAGGCTGAAGCCGCGGAGGCTGAGGCCGATGCCGAAGTAGAGGCTGACGTTGACGCTGAGGCTGAAGCCGCGGAGGCTGACGCTGAGGCCGACGTCGAGGCAGACGCAGATGTCGAGACCGAAGCGGAACCGGAGGCTGAACCAGAAGCAGAGACCGAAGCCGAAGAAGAGGAAGAGTCCTGATCGGCACGATCCGGAGATCCAGGACGCGAAGCAACTCAAGGGGTCCGGCGAGCGTCGGGCCCCTTTGTTGCCTCATTGCGAGAGGGCGGCTCTGCGTGGTTCTGGCTGCCCTGAGCGCCGGCTGCGCCTCGGCGCGCGTGACGCGGGTCGTTAGCTCAGACGTCATTAGTGCGGACAGTGCTGTGATCGCTGATTCTACCTCGGAGACGGGGTTCTGGGCCCCCGATTCCCTCTTTGCTGATTCCACGCCGTACAGCAGCGCGCTCGTCCTCGAAGACTCGTTATCGGCGGAGCTGGACTTCGGCCCTGACGCTGGCACCCGCCTCGCGCTCGTTCGGGACCTGGTCGCTCTGCGTCTCGCGCTGGCGGAAGAGCCATCCGCGGTTCGGCTGTTGCTCCGCCATGCAGATGCTCTAGAGGATGACCGGCTCGAGCTGGTCAGAGATGCGGCGGCAAGAATGTCGGCGGAGGAAATCGCGCCGCTCACCGTAGTTCCGACCTCCGACCGTAGGTCGCAGTCTGCGCTTCGCGCTGAGTTGGCGGTTCTGCTGGCGCGAACCGGCCGGCGCAGGGAAGCTGATTCTGTTGCCCGGGAGGTCGTGGATGGCGAGGCCGAGGACCTGGACCGCGATCGGGCAGGGAGAGTCCTGAACGGCGAGATCCTGGCGTCTCCCCAGGTGTATCGAATCGGCGTCGTCGTCCCTCAGACGGGACGGCTAGCCAGCGTGGGCGACGCTCTCCTGGAGGGAGTGCGCCTGGCGCTCGACAACAGCCGCCGCGGCGCGGTTGGGCCCGGGCCTGTCGAGCTGATCGTGATGGATGACAGCTCGTCTTCAGACGCGGCTGTGCGGGCTGTCCAGCGGCTGGAACAACTGGGCGTCTCCGCCATTCTCGGCCCGATCCGGTCCGACGCGCTGGCCACTGCGGCACGCAGACGCCGCTATCCAGGCCTGTTGCTCTTGAGTCCCACGGCGACTGAGGCGCCCCTAACTGGGCCCAAGGCATATACGCTCTGGTCTAGAGAGAGAAGGCAGGGAGAGGTAGCGAGCGCCATGGGCGACTGGATGACGGCTGTCTACGGCGCCCGAAGGCTGGCTGTGTTGTATCCCCAGACTACGGGTAGCGACGAGCGACTCAGGGCTTTCGAGGCGAGCGTTGTGGTGGCCGGGGGGGAAGTGATTGCGGCCCGAGCCTACGCGCCTGATTCCACGACCTTCGGCACGGAAATCCTGGGACTTGCCCGGAGCGAGCCCGACGCAGTCCTGGTCCTCGCAACGGCGCCTCGCATGGTCCTGCAGATCGGTCCCCAGCTGGCGTTCTACGGGCTGCGGAGCGTATTGCTTGCTGGTGGAGAGTCCTGGACGAATCCGGAAGTGGTTCGCCGACTGCAGCCTGAGTTCGCTAACTACCGGGTTGCCGCCACGTTCGTCGACCGAAGTAGCGAAGAATCCGTCTGGAATCAGTTTCAACTGAAGTATGAAAGAACATACCGCAAAGCGTTGCCCAGAAACATGTTTCCGGGGCTCGGATACGACGCGATGAGGCTGATCCTAGAAGCGCTACCGGAGGATGGTACCGATCGCCCGGGCGCGATAAGTCGCCGGCTCGAAAGCGGCGGGTCGAGCGCTGGAGTCACCGGCCAACTGAGCCCTGAGAGGCCGGATGCGCTGTTCTCACGGGCCGTGATCGTTCGCATGCTACTTGACCGGCAGCTGGTGGAGCCGGATCTGGAAGGCATTGATGCCAGACTCACCGAACTCCGGCAGATGGAAGAAATTGGAGAAGAGCTCCGCGACAAAAGCGCCGTGGGGCAAGGGCGCTGACAGAATGATGCGTCCCGGTCCGATCGGAGGCGCGGCGTGAGCATGCGCGAGAAGCTGGATCTCCTAAACGAGCGGAGTGAGCAAGCGCTGGAGGGAGGCGGCGCCGAGCGTTTGCGCCGCCAACACGAGAGGGGAAAGCTCGGGGCTCGAGAGCGAATAGATCTCTTGTTGGACCCCGACTCTTTTGTGGAGATGGATCGCTTCGTCGAGCATCGAAGCACCGACTTCGACCTCGACAAACAGCGCATCCCGGGCGACGGCGTGGTCACCGGACACGGCACGATAGAGGGCAGGGCCGTGAACGTGTTCAGCCAGGACTTCACGGTCTTCGGGGGATCCCTTTCTGAAGCGCACGCCGAGAAGCTGTGCAAGTTGTTGGACCTGTCGATGACGAGCGGAGTGCCGATCATCGGGCTCAACGACTCTGGCGGAGCGCGCATCCAGGAGGGCGTCGCTTCGCTGGGCGGCTACGCCGAACTGTTTCTCCGCAACACGCTGGCGTCAGGTCTCATCCCGCAAATCAGCGCGATTTTGGGACCGTGCGCCGGTGGAGCCGTCTACTCTCCAGCAATTACGGACTTCGTGTTCATGGTTCGCGGGATCAGTCACATGTTCGTGACGGGGCCGAACGTAGTCAGGACTGTCACGCATGAGGATGTGTCGTTCGAGGAGCTGGGCGGTGCAGCCGTCCACAGTGAAATTTCAGGAGTCGCCCACTTCGCCCACGATTCTGAAGCCGAATGTTTTGGCGAGATCCGGCGGTTGCTGAGATATCTACCGCTCAACAACACGGAAAACCCACCTCGTATCGAAACATCGGATCCTCACGACCGAGCCGATGACAAGCTACTGGATGTGGTGCCTGACCAGGCAGAGATTCCTTACGACATGCACGAGGTACTGAGCCGAGTCATCGACGACGGCGAGTTTGTCGAGGTGCACAAAGCGTTTGCGCCCAATCTGCTCGTGGGGTTTGCCTCTCTCGGTGGTCGCTCTGTGGGCATCGTCGCTAATCAGCCGGCCGCTCTGGCCGGGGTGCTGGATATCGACGCGAGCCGGAAGGGAGCGCGTTTCGTACGCTTCTGCGATGCGTTCGGCATTCCCCTTGTCACCTTCGTGGACGTGCCCGGATTCTTGCCCGGTGTAGGTCAGGAACATGGCGGCATTATCAAGCATGGAGCCAAGCTTCTGTACGCCTACTGTGAGGCCACCGTCCCCAAGCTGACTGTCATCACCCGAAAGGCCTACGGTGGTGCCTATGATGTCATGTCATCCAAGCATATTCGCGGTGACCTGAACCTAGCCTGGCCAACGGCTGAGATTGCCGTGATGGGCCCCAAGGGCGCTGTGGAGATTCTATACCGCCGGGAGTTGGCGGAGGCGGAGGATCCGGTTGCTTTAGCCACGGAGCTGGAGGAAGAATTTCGAGAGAAATTCGCGCACCCGTACCTGGCGGCGAAGCGGGGCTACGTGGATGACGTGATCGATCCGAGGCAGACGCGGGCGCGACTCATCGCGGGGTTGGATATCCTGAGCAACAAGCGCGATAGGAATCCGCCTAAGAAACACGGCAACATCCCTCTCTGAGCCGCGGCAGCCATGCTTCGCAAAGTCCTCATCGCCAATCGTGGAGAAATCGCCGTGCGCGTCATTCGCGCCTGCCGGGAGATGGGGATCTCCAGCGTGGCGGTCTATTCGGATGCCGACCGCGATGCGCTACACGTACGGAGCGCCGAGCAGGCAGTTTCTATTGGACCTTCCCCAGCGGGTCAGAGCTATCTCCTGGGCACTCGGCTCATCCAGGCCGCCCTGGACACTGGGTGCGACGCTGTGCATCCGGGATATGGCTTCCTGGCCGAGAACGCACAGTTCGCCCGCGAGGTAGCAGAGGCCGGGCTGGTATTCGTTGGTCCGCCGGTATCGGCCATCGAGGCCATGGGCGATAAGACAGAGGCGCGAAGCAGGCTCGCGGGCACGGAAGTTCCTCTCATTCCGGGCAGCTCCCGCTTGGCAAATCCGGAGGCCGCGAAGATTGAGGCCCGGAAGCTAGGCTTTCCGGTCCTCCTCAAGGCGGCTGCGGGCGGGGGCGGCCGGGGCATGCGGGTCGTGTCCAATCCGGACGACATCGAATCCGCGTTTTCAGCCGCACAGAGCGAAGCGCGGCAGGCCTTCGGGGATGCGACGGTGTATGCCGAGAAGTTTCTTGAAGCACCCCGGCATATAGAAGTCCAGGTCCTGGGGGACGGCTCCGGTACCATCGTGGCGCTCGGAGAGCGGGAGTGTTCGATCCAGCGCCGGCACCAGAAACTGATCGAGGAAGCGCCGAGTACAGCCCTAACTGGCGAGCTCCGGACGCGAATGCAGGAGGCGGCGGTCCTGGTCGCCAGGAACGTCGACTATGTAGGCGCCGGGACAGTGGAGTTCCTGCTACAGGACGAAGAGTTCTATTTCCTGGAAATGAACACTCGAATTCAGGTGGAGCATCCCGTTACAGAGCTGGTCATGGGCGTTGACCTGGTGCGCGAGCAGCTTCGGATAGCGGCGGGTGAGACACTCGGATCCGAACTTCAGCAGAGCCAGCCGACAGGCCACGCTATCGAGTGCCGGATCTGCGGAGAAGATCCATACGGAGGGTTTCTCCCCTCCACAGGCCGGATCGAGTTGCTGCGCGTTCCCGGCGGACCCGGTGTGCGGTGGGACGGTGGCATCGTGGCAGGCACTGAAGTGGGGCTCGATTACGATTCGCTGCTCGGAAAGCTGATCGTCCATGCGCCTACCCGGCCGCAGGCGATCGCCAGGATGCGCCGGGCGCTCGACGAGCTCGTGATCCGCGGCGTCGCCACGACGCAGCCCTTCCACGCGTCGGTGATGCGGGAGGCTGACTTCGAGGCCGGGAATACGACTATCCGGTACTTGGAGGAGCATCCGGACCTGACCGATCCGGGCGCGGATCACGCTGCCGGCGAGATCGCCGCGCTTGTGGCCGTACTGTCCGAAGCCGAGACCCGAACCGCTGCCCCCCGGCCGTCGAACCCGCTGCCAGGGTTGTCCGGCGGTGCCGCCAGATCTTCCTGGAGGGAACGATTCGCACCGGAATAGTTGAGGTCGATATCCAGGCCTTCGCGACAGGTGGCGATGGCGTCGGCCGGGATGCCGATGGTCGGGTCGTGTTCGTGCCTCGCACTGCGCCCGGCGACAGGGTCAGAGCCCGAATCGTGCGCGAAACGCGCACGTGGGCTCGAGGGGTGCCCGCAGGTATCGTGACTGGGGGAAGCACCCGGCGAACTGCGGCCTGTCCGATATACAGCACCTGCGGAGGTTGTCACCTCCAGCATGTCGTACGAAGCGCAGAGCTCGAGGCGAAGAGGCGCACTGTACGGGATGTGCTCCGGCGGATCGGCAAGCTCGAAGTCAGGGTTCCGGAGTTGATATACACCCAGCACTCATTCGGGTACAGGAACCGGATCACGCCGCACATGAGGAGACTTCCGGACGGCCGGACTGTGGCGGGATTCTACCGATACGATCGTCCCGGAGAGCTCGTGGAGATGGAGGACTGCCTTCTGGCGGAGCCTGCCGTGCGGAATGCCTGGAGCACACTGCGCGAGACCTGGGGCGAGGCGGCTAACCTCCTCCCCGCCGG
>JAZDDE010000069.1:0-2270 GCA_036679495.1 Gemmatimonadota bacterium
CCCCAGGTTACATCCGCGTCCGGGGTCGTCCGGGGGTCCACCGTCTTGCGTCCATCCTCCTGCACGAAGGCCACCTGCGCATTTGCCGCCATTCTTCTCGCCGTGCTGCTGTCCATCGTTGCCGAGAATCCAGAAAGGACCTCGCTGAAGGTGACAACATCCCGAAGCCCTGTGTAGCCCGCCGCGAACGAACGAACGTCTGCCAGGGCTCTCGGGCGACCGGTATCCGGCTTCATCACGACGATGTAGCGGTTCGGGATCGGGTTCTTCACCTTGACCAGGCCCTCCAGGCCCGGCGGCGGAGCCGTGCAATCGAAAGGCTGTGGTTTCACAGATGCGCACGATGCGCTCAGAAGTCCCACGGCGATGGCGAGTCCCCAATCAGTTCTCCTCATTTGGTCTCTCCCTGGATCGGACCTATCCCCGGTGGATGGCCCGGGGGGGGCGCTCGACACGTTGCCGTTCACTAGAGAAGATCGGTCGAAGCGTAGACGAAATGTGTGTCCCGCATCACATCGGGTCGACGGACGGAGGCGAAGAATGGTTGGAGGGGGCGCTGAGGACAATCTTGCAAGTGTTTGCGAAACAGGCAGGTTCCGGTCCACCCGAAGGCCCCCGATCGCCTCCCGAGCCGGCGGACAGAGCGCCCGAGGCCGACACGCAGGAGCCTGAGACCCCGCCCCGGGAAAAAACCCGAGCCCTACTGAGACTGGGAACGCCGCTGGCGGCGATGCTGCTCACTCTCGCCGCGCCGCTGGCCTGGCTGCTCGTCGAGCGGCTTCCGAGACTACAACCGATCGTCGTGGTGCTCGTGATCTTCTTCGCCGTCCTTGGCCTTTCGGTGCTGTTGCAGCTCGATGTTCGCCCGCTACTTTTGGGAGCTGTTCCAGTCGAGGCACACTCTCGCCCAGGCCGACGTGACCGCGCTGCTCCTGCCGCTACTGGTCTCACTGATGGTGTTCTATCCCCTTTGGACGATGGTCTCGGGGACCCCGAAGAACTTCTTCGCGATCGTGGCGGCCTTCCAGAACGGGTTCTTCTGGCAGACGATCTTCTCGGGCCTCAGGCCGATTCCCGTGCTTCCGGGTTCTTGATGTGGATTCTCCACGACAACCGCAGCTCAATCCGCTCCGGGCTCAGCAGCCCCTGTTGTTGAAGCAGAAGGGCTGAGAACGGTCTGGCACGTCGCGGGCCGACAAGTCGCTGTTTCCAGGGGGCACCGAGCCGCAATCCGCCTCGACTCCAGTACTGCAGCTCCAGACGGTCCTCGAAAAAGCACCTTGAGTGACCAGGCTCACCGAAGTGCTATCCGCCCGCACTATACGTTTAGTGCTGTGATCGGATCCAGCATGAGGCGGGGAGTCGGGTGCACGAGTGCTCGGCTCCGGCGAGCCCCACGATCCTGGCATCCGATGGTATGGGCCCTGCCGGAGCGGAGCCGGTCGGAGGAGGACATGATGATCTGTGCGAGACGGTTGGCCCGGACCTCGGTCCTTGCGACCTTGTTGACCCTGTTACTCGGTGGCCCAGGCGTGGCCAGAATCGTCCATGCCCAACCCGCGCCGACCGCGATCTCGACCGGCGAGGCCGCTGCCATCAAGGTGGCGGTCGCCTACCGAGGCATTCTGGGCCGCGAGCCAGAAGACGGTCCAGGGCCGGCAGCGCTCGAGGACGCCCTGATGGCAGGGGGCCCGACGGTGAATCTGTGTCGAACGCTCTTCGACAGCGCCGAGTATGCGCAGGAACGCTCGCATCTCTCCCCGCAACAGCTGACCGACTCCCTTTACCTCGGGATACTCCAACGCCAGCCGGATGATTTCGGCAGGGCCCAGACCATCGACGCGATCAATGCCGGGCGACGAGCCGGGCGGGCGGCGGCTATGATCGACAGCCCTGAGTTCGTTGACCGATTCCTCGACGGGCGTGACCCGCTCGCCGGCGGAGATGCCGCCATCGTGGTGAGCGCCGACCTGCCGACCACCATGGCTTGCAGCACCTCCCACGCCGCTTCGATCACCATGGAAAACACCGGGACGACGCCCTGGACCGCAGACCTTCTCAAGCTGGGAGCCCAGGGGGATCGAGACCCGTTCTCCGATGCGACGCGAGTTCTGATGTCGCCCGGGACCGTGGTCCTGCCAGGACAGATCCACACCTTCACATTCGTCCTGCAGGCGCCGGCCGAGGCCGGTCTGTATGCGACCCATTGGCAGATGGTGCGCGAGCACGTGCGGTGGTTCGGAGAGGTCGCACAGGCCGCGATTTCGGTT
>JAZDDE010000007.1:0-4087 GCA_036679495.1 Gemmatimonadota bacterium
CCGGTCGACGATCCAGCCGCGCACCGTATCGTCGAGGCCATGCGCGTGCAGGTGCTCGCGGAAGCGCTCGTGGGGGATCGCCGAGGGCACGTCGATGAACGCGAAGCGGCGGCGCAGAGCGTAGTCGACCAGGGCGAGCGAGCGGTCGGCGGTGTTCATGGTGCCGATCAGGTGCAGGTTGGGCGGGACCCAGACCGGCTCCTCGTTGCCGTCGCCGTAGGTCAGGGCTTCAGCACCGACATAAATCGGATCCAGTTCCGGCGGTAGATCGGATCCACTCACCGGGCGATCGCCAGTGGTAGCGGCGAGCGCCTAGCAGTTCCGTCGGATCGCCAATGAAGCCAGTGGGGCTGCCGCACCGGACCTGGCGCGGAGCCTATGCACGAGCCACGGGCAAGCCATGGGCGGGGTAGGACGTTGATCTGGGCTGCGAGCGGGAGATGCCGTGGAGGTGCAAGGCCAGATGGAGGCCTGAGCAGCGGCCGCTACTGAGCGCCGCCCTGGGTCTCGGCCAGGCTACTGGCGAAACTGGCCAGTGGTGGCGGGGCCGCGGTCTTCGAAGTCCTGCTGGGTCGTGAGGACCGGCTCGTGTCGATGGGTTTGTCGGGAGGACAGGACCGGGCATCGAACTCCGTCAAAGGCAACGAGGTCTTTTTCGCGATGCCTCAGAGGTTGTCGAGAGGATGAATTTTCGCGGAATTCTGGCCCTACTCCTGCTCCAGGATGATACGCGGTTTCCACGGCAGGTCGTCGTCCTCGTGAGGCGGCTGGTATTGGACCGTGCTTGCTGCGGCGTTACGGCGGCGCATGGCGGCCATCATGCCGTCGCCGTGAAGATTCCAGATGCACTGAGCGAGCTGCTCGAGAAAACCCACGACGGTGAGGGCTTCTTCATCGCTCCAGTCGTGAGGGATGATAACGGTGTAGTCGTTCGAGATTCTCATGAGGTGTTCTCCTTGGGTTCGGGGTCTTTGAGTGAACTGGCTTGCTTTTTGGCACGGGACTCGGCCAGGTGACCGCGGTACGACGGGCCGTCTATGTCGATGCGAATGGCGCTCTCGGCGAGGCGATCGAGGATGGCGACGGCCAGAGTGGCGTCGCCCAGGTACGTGCCCCAGGCCGAGAGCTTGATATTGGAGGTGAGCGCTGTGGAGGCGCAGAGATGGCGCTGGTCAATGAGGTTGAAGAGCATATGAGCCGCTGTGGGTTCGCCATCCTGACGCTTGAGCTGGCCGAGGCCGACGTCGTCGATGATCAGCAAGGTGGGGCTGCACCAGCGTTTTAGTCGGCGTGGGTAGGTGTTGTCGGCGAGCCCTGCATAGAGGTCGGCGACCAGATCGACGCAACGGGTGTAGCGGACGCGATGCTGGGCCTGGCAGGCACGCATGGCGATGGCCTGCACGATGTGGCTCTTGCCCGTGCCGGCTTTTCCGGTCATGAGGACGTCCTCGGCGCGTTTGAGGAAGCCCAGGCCGGCCAGATCTTCGATCAGCGCTCGGTCGAGCCCGGGCTGAAAATTCCAGTTGAAGGCTTCCAGGGATTTGCGGCTCTTCAGGCCGCTGCCGTCGATACGGCGCTGAATGCAGCGTTCGGACTTCTTGCCTGCAGCGTGGCTCAGGACGCGTTGCAGAAAACCGGTCCATGATGGATTATCGGCCTCAGCCCATGACAGACAGGCGACCAACGAGTCCTCGTCGAGGTCCTGGGTGAGATTCAGGACTCGGAGGGCTTCTCGGAGCTTGTCGGTGATTCCTCGGGCTCTGAGCGTTCTGGCGGGCTTGGTGGTGGACATGCTTCTCCCTCTCGTGGACGTGTGGCCGAGCGCGTGATCGGCAGAGCGTCGTAGTCTTCCAGGGCACGGGGCTCGGTGCGGCTCTGTCGTAGGACTATGTCCAGTTTTTCGTCAATTCTCTCGGCGACGTACTCGTCCAGGCGCCGAGGCTGTGAGCGCGATCGCAGGATGCGCTCGATGGATTGATAATCGAATGCCTGGTACTTTGCAGCGTGAGCCAGCGCGCGCGCGAGATCGTCGGTCGAGTACTGGTCCCGTAGCGTCAGGATCTTGCGAGCGTGGTAGGCGGCGCTGCGTTGCGTCTCTGCCAGACCAGCCAGGAAATCGGCCGCATCGAATGATTGGTAGATCGGCTCGAGCTGTGTGAGCGTGGGGCCGCGTGGCCTTGACGACGGAATCTTGCGACCCGCGAGCCTGGCCCGACGACGGGCGGCTTTTTCCAGCCGTGGATGAACTGCGATGCACGATAGATCGGCAGCATAGACATACACCTCGCTCGCCGTGATCCGCACGGGCATGATCTCGGTGACATGGTCATACGGGACCTCGTACTGGTTGCTCTCCCAGGAGACGCAGCCTTCGACATCACAGACCCGATAGACCAAACGGGCGGTATCGTAGGGATGAGCAGGCAGCGGCTGCAGATGGGGCTTTTCCTCCGCGAAGCGCTCGAGCGCCGTGGTGCGCAGCTTCTTGTGCGGGCGCACATCACAGACGTTATCGACCCACCAGCGCAGTCGTGCTCGCATATCCTCTAAATCGGCGAATTTGCGACCGTTCAAGAAACTTTTCTCAAACTCCCAGAACGTACGCTCCACCTTCGGTTTATCATTCGGGCGCCTGGGACGGCACGCGTGCGGTTTCAACTCATAGTAGGTCGCAAAGTCGAGAAATCGCGGATTGAAGATCGGTTGGTCGCCTTCCCAATGTGAAACGACGGTTTTCTGATTGTCGTACTTGCACTTTTCCGCGAGGCCGCCGAGGCGAGCAAATGCCTGCAGGTGACCATCCAGTAGCTCGTAGAAGTCCTCGCTCTCATGGAGCGAAAAGCATTTTCGCCGGCTGTGAACCAAGCAATAGCAGAAGGCATGTACCTTGCGCGTTGGCGCCTGGGTGAATTCGATCACGTAAGGCGACCAGTCGTTCTCAGCCATTTCCCCGATCCCGTACGTCGGAGTTGGCAAGCTGATCGTGGGCGGCGGCTTGGGGCGAATCGCGCGGACCAGGTCCCGGGCGATGCTCACGCCACCGTCATAGCCCGCGATTCTCAGCTCTTCGAAGATTCGTTGCGCGGTGATATTGGGAAACTCGTGTAGCAGCTCATCGATCTTGCCGCGATAGGGATCGAGTTTGGATGGCCGTGCCTTGCGCGCCGGCGGTCTGGGCAGCGCGCTGTGTCCCGATTTCCGCCGTACCTCGTGCTTGGTGAGGATGCGATTGACGCGGTTCCGTCCTATGCCCAGGGACCGCGCGATCGCTCGTTTGCTCATCCCCCCGGCCCGCAAGAGCACGACCCGGTACGCGAGCCCTTCACGATCAAGCAGGATCGCCATGACGAACCTCGTTTTGCAATGCTCTGTCCATCGTCTGGCCGAGCGCGCCGAGCACGGTCTGCAATTCGCGCAGTTTCTGGCCGCATCGGTTTTCGGCCTCTGCCCCCAGGCTGGCGAGCGAGCGCTCGAGCAATCGCGCCTGCAGTCGGCCACAGAGCCGCTGGATCGAATCCGCGTCCGAGAGGATCCATTCCCCCGGTGTGCGCTTGCGTTTCGAGCCCACCGTTCGGTCACTGGCCTTCGGTTGCAGACGCTCCCACAGCTTCTCTGGCGCCACCTCGTTATCGCGAACGCTCAGCACCGCATCGACCAGCTGGACCGTTTGCCGTTTGGTGAGCCCACGCCGCGTCACGACCCGGGTAACCTCGGCCTGGTTGCCCCGGGGCAACCGGCATAGCTCGCGCGCGCTCGTGGCCGACAGGAGCCCCAGCCGCACGGCAGTCTGGGCGTCCTCACACAGCGATTCGACCAGCAGCAGGCGGCGATTCACCCAGCTCTTGTGGTGACCAAAAAGCTGCCCAATTTGAGTCTGGGTTAGTTTGTCCTGACGATGCAGCGATTGCACCAGCCACGCTTCCTCCAGTTCACTCAAGCCTGTGCCGACATTGCTTTGCCACAGCCGGACTTTGGCTCCGGTTGCGGTCACATCGAGTCGGCATATCGAAATACTGGCCCAGCCAAGTTTTCGCGCCGCGCCGAGCCGCTTGAATCCATCGATCACCTCTAGCTGGTCGCCGTTGTC
>JAZDDE010000070.1:0-3095 GCA_036679495.1 Gemmatimonadota bacterium
GCTGCTCCTTGGCTCGTGCGATCTCTCGCATCAAAGCGGCCGTGTCTCGCGCCCGGATCTTGCGCCGAAGGACTTTCTCGCCGAAGCCTCTCGAGAAGCCCAGCAGCCACGACTCCTCTCCCAACTCGAAGGCCAACAAGAGAATCGGGGCTGAGGTAATCTGAATCGTTGAGGTCGTTGCTGTGTACTTGGACAACGTGTCCCTCCGTTGTTTGGTTACAAGGAGGTGTACAGCAGCGGCCTCTTCTCGTCCGGAGTCCATTTTTCATAGGCTCTAACGGATCGGCGATAAGCGGCGTTGAATAGCGCCGCCGAGGTCGCCGAGCCTCAAGGGTTTGATGCAGACGGTACAGCGGCAATTTGAGCTGAGCTATTCCAGTCCGCTTCATCGGCTTGTTAGCCGGCGGCGCAGTACGGCTCAGCATCACACTCCACAGTCGATCGCAGGGTCAGGGTACTCGCCGCGCAGAACAGCCGGGAGCAGTGTGGCCAGCTGTCTCGGACTGAAGTCATCGCTCGCTGACTCGATCGCAGCGAGACTCCACCACCGATTGCCAACCACGTAGCTATCACGTTCTGTCGGAACGATCTTGGTTTCAACGGCTCCGCGCACCACGAAGAACCGCTCGTACTGGTCGAACGGGCGACCTTCGAACGAATAGATGTGGCGGCGGGTCCAGACCCAAGGTCCGATCGGAAGTATCATCCCAGTCTCTTCGAGAAGTTCGCGGCTTGCCGCCGCCGCGAAGCTCTCGCCGGGCTTGAGTCCACCCCCTGGCGCCACCCACCATCGATGGGCGTTTGATCTGTCTCTCGCCTCGAGGAGGAGCAGGCAATGGTCCTCGCGAATGAGCAACACCCGGGCGGCTGGCCGAGCTCCTGACGGTATCCCCACATCTCCCACCTTGCTCAAGTCCGGCTAACGGATCGGCGTTCAGCTGCGAACGCCGCTGGTTAAGTCACGAGGATACCGAACCGGCCGCCGCCAGGTGGCACAAGCCGGCTGGCGGCCTTTGGCCGCAGAGCCGGCGTGGAGCGAACGACCCGGGCTGGGCGTTCGTCTGCTGCAACGGCATGTTGGGCGGCTGTTCGCAACCAGCTCGGTACCGAACCACGCGCAAGCTGTACCTCCGATAGGGAGATCTGACGCGATCGCCAACCGCTCGCTCGAAGCTCGCTCAACGGTCGTTGCGCAGCGAGCTGCAACTCGAAGCTCAGCGATGGTCAGTCACTCAGTCAACTCGATGTCTGACTGAGCGACTTGAAAATCTCCCCAGGGCTCGACGCCTGGCTCGATGAGGTATGTCGTCGGCTCGAGTGAGAAGATGGACACAACGGCACCGGTACGGCTCTTGTTCGCGCCCGATGTGACACGTACAGCGTCATTGAGAACGAAGCGCACGAGATCTGTACGCGTTCCCGCAAAGAACTGATCGCTGACTTCGTCCGGGATACTCACCGTGCCGCCCAACGGCTACGGCGCTCAGCTGCGAGCGCCAGCCTGGTAGTGAGTGACTTCACGGAGGCACAAGGTAGCTCAGCCGGCTGGTGGGCGGAGCTCACACAGGCGAGCGGCGCCTCGTGAGACCTAGGCCGGTGCTCGTCTGCTGCAGCGACTTGTTAGGCCGCATGCGTACTCCTCTTCCAGAACCGCTTGGCGAGATACCAAGTGATGAGGAAGGGTGCGACGTGGATTAGGAGCGACGCTAGACCCGTCGCCAGAAGCCCGGTGAGATACGTGCGAACCCACGAGGTTGGCTCCCCGGCCACGAAGTAGGGCCAGCAAGCCAGGAGGTTGGAGGTACCCATCAGACCGAGAGCTGTCGAGCCTGCGGCAGTGCCTGACGTCTTGATCCGGCCCTGGTATAGCCCGACTGCAATGGCAACCACGGCGAGTAGTAGTGCTCGCGCAGTCACCATCGGCTCATGCGGCCTAACGGCTACGGCGCTCAGCTGCGAGCGCCCGCCCCGATGTGAGTGACTTCATCGAGGCTCAAGGTAGCTGAGCCGACTGGCGGGCCGCAGGCCGCACAGGCGGCGCTGTCACTCGCTGCCGCCGTTGGCGCTCGACTGCTGCAGTGATGGGATGGACTCCCCCCGCAACGTGCGCGGCATCGAAGTGCCAACGTTGCCTTGACTCCGGAATGCCCCGGAGAGGAGGAGCCCACATGCAGGGTACTACGATCGCGGTCGACCTAGCCAAGTCAGTTTTCGAGGTGGCGGTCTCGCACTCGCCTGGGAAGGTGTCGCACCGGTACCGACTGTCCCGCAAGCGCTTCCGGCTGTTCCTGGCCCCTCAGGCGCCAGCGACTCTGGTAATGGAGGCCTGCGGCTCAGCGCACTACTGGGGACGGGAGGCGCAGGCGCGCGGCCACCAGGTCCACCTTCTCCCGGCTCAGGACGTCGTGCGCTACGTGCGAGGGAACAAGACCGACCGCTCCGATACGAAGGGGATCCTCGAAGCCGATCGCAACGAAGACATTCGCCCGGTCCCGGTCAAGACCGTGGAGCAGCAAGCGCTGATGAGTTTGCACCGGATGCGCTCGACCTGGATCGCGACCCGAACGAGCCGTCTGAACACGCTTCGAGGCTTGTTGCGCGAACTCGGGATCACGATTCCGGTGGGCGCCCGGCAGGTGGTCCCCCACGTGTGGGCCCAGATCTCGGATGCAGACTCGGCCGTCCCGGCGTCGCTGCGTCCCGTGCTTGCGGAGGCGGCGCGTGAGATTACCGAGCTCGAACGGCGGATCGCCGAAGTCGGACGGCAGCTCGAAGGGATCGCAAGACACAGCGATGTCGTTCGGCGCTATCGAACCATTCCGGGAGTCGGGCTGCTGACGGCGACGGCGATCGCCGGCTCGGTCGGAGCGCTCGAACGCTTCCCCTCGAGTCGCCACTTCGCGAGTTCGCTCGGACTCACACCCCGGGAAGCTTCGAGCGGAACGACAAGACGCCTGGGCTCGATCACCAAGCGGGGAGACCCCTACCTACGGATCCTGCTGATCCACGGAGCCCGCTCGGTGCTCCATCATGCAAAGCGATCACAGAGCCACGACCGCCTACGGGCGTGGGCAGTCGATCGCGAACGATCGCTG
>JAZDDE010000071.1:0-43284 GCA_036679495.1 Gemmatimonadota bacterium
GGAACCGAAGTACTTGAGTGCGTTCGACACCACCATGAACGTTTCGATGGAGACGGTTACCCCACCGGGTTATCGGGCAAAGACATACCTCTAGGCGCGCGGATCATCATGGTGTGCGACACCATCGACGCGATGACGACCGCAAGACCATATCGGGGCCCTCTCCCGATCGACATCGTCAGACAAGAACTGCAGAAACACTCTGGTGCGCAGTTTGACGCGGATCTGATAAAGATCGTCTTAGATTCCGAGATTCTTCAGAGCCTCGATCACTTGGAGGCGCGGGCGACCGGCGATTCCGTTAGATTGGTTCAGCCCGTTATGAATGCAGAGGCTGGCTGAGAATTGGCACCTGCAGTTCGTGACCAGCGACGTAGGAAACGCGGAAACCAGGTCATTCCATATGCAGTCAGTTTCGCGCTAGTCTCCTTCCGTTCGTCGATTGTGGTTGCCATCGGGAACAACAGCTCCCGGATGCATTGCAACTTCAAGTAGTCCGCTATATCCAGCCTAGCTTGCTCTTGGGTAGCAGCTGTCAATCGGTCGATTGCTCCTGTACTATCGCAATTGATGGTAGACACCGCCCGAAACCATTCATACAGAAATCTATCTTGCGTTAGCAATAGGGCTTCGTCGCCTAGGACGGACAATCTCTCCCACATTGACTGAGCCGCGACTTGGTCTCCAAGCTGCAGCGAAACCAGGCCGATAACGGATAGAAGCGGGTAGGCGGACTCGATCTGGTGCCGCCGTTCGAGCTGCCCTACCATTGGCTTGAGATGCATCAGGGCTGCGCTTGTCTTTCCCTGATAGAATTCAGCGAGAGCCCGATTGAGGCCAAAAACGAGCTCCAAGGGAGAATCACCGCCAGGAATGAGCCGTAGGGCTCGATCAATTTGGGTTTCGAAACCCTTCCAATCGCCGGTTTCCATGTAGCAAACGGCCAGATTGTTCAAGACCCAGTATCTCTCGAGGGTCGTATTGCCAGCTGATTCCAGATCTATGACCGTTCGGTACGCGTGTTCAGCGGTTTCCCAGAGGCCGTTCCTCATGAGCAACATACCCCGTAGGCGGATTGCGCGGCTTCGCAGGCCAACCGAGATGCGCGACATCTGCTCTTCGCTAATGTCTATGAAAGGAAGTGCCGACTGGGTGGAGACAGCCCGGCCGTGGAAGACTGCCAAGGAATAGCGCACTTGTATTGCCAGTTCGTCCGAAAACTGTTCTGCCTTTGGCTGGATCGCCAAGAGACGTTCGTACCAATCTTTTGCTGCATCCAGTCCGTTTTGCTGAAGGGCTAGACTCAGCTGTGCACCAAAAAGCTGGGCTTCTAGCCAAAGGCGCTCATCCGGGTCCCCAAGCTCGGAAGCAGCACTTACTGCTACATCCAGCACTTCGGCAACCTCCTCAATGGGCGCATACTCGCTGAGAGCCTCCGCCATCTGCATTTGGATTTTCACTCGGCTTGCTGCGGTCATACTTTGACTACCGGAAAGCAACTCGCGAAAGTGTTGGACTGCCGGGCGAAGAGCTACAGCTGCGAGTTCAGCCTCGGCGAGTTTTCTAAGTGCCTCGGCCTCCTCGGTGGGATTCGCCGAGTCTTCGCGTGCGAGGATCGCCATGCCTACGGCCTCGAAGTTGGCCCCCTTCTGGGTCGCCAGGTCAGTCGCGTGCATGGCCAGCCGGAACGCCTGTTGCCTATCACCACCGAGGCGATAGTGGCGGGCTAGCGTTGACGGACTCTCTGATTCCTCATCCGCGAGTATTTGAGCAACCTTGAGGTGAATCGCTGCCCTTTCCAGTACGGAAATTGTGTCATACGCATAGCTTTGGAGCAGCTCGTGGCTGAAACTGACTGTGTCATCTTCATCCGTAAGCAGGTAGCGATCATATAGTTCACGGCTCGCCAGGGCCGTGTCTTCGGCGTCAAGGCCGACTACTGCTGCTATCGTGCGAGCGTCAGCCTGCCGCCCAAGAACTGCCGTGGCGCGGGCTACCATCAGGGATCGTTCCGAGAGACCGTCGAAGCGGCAGGCCAATATTTCTCGAAGCGCGCCAGGTTCGGACCCAGAAGAGGTTGACTGGAAACAATCGGCCGGATCGCTCGCTCGGGCAAACTCGAGAGCGAACAGGGGGTTTCCTGCCGCCAGTCGAGTGGCTTCCTTAACTATCTGATCTGATGGATCTGAGCCCGTCGATCGCAGGAGCTCTTGGATCTCTTCTCTAGATAGCGACCGCAAGAATATGGTTCTCTCGGCCTCGCTGTCGGTTGCTCCGAGTCTAGGCTCACCATTACGAACGTCGCTCGCTTCTACTCGTCGAGTGAGAACGACTAGCAGCGCTTCGTCCTTCAGACGCCTGCAAATGTGACCCAGCACCGCGTGGGATGTTTCGTCGATCCAGTGGGTGTCTTCGATCACCCATACTATCGGCGACGATTTCAGGCCCTCCCGAAGCACGCCGGCGACGTCGTCAAAGAGGCGACGGCGCCAGGCGGCCGGATCGACTCCATCCGAGGGATCGGGTGGCAGCAGATGCGAGAGTTTTGGGAGCAGATATGCTAGGTGCTTGAATGGAGACAGCTCGGCAGGGCTCCGGCCATCGAGCTGCCGCGCCACTTCGCCGGCCAGCGCCTCTAGGCCATCCACGATCGGGCCATATGGAACGTTCGTCTCGGCCGGATAGCAGCGGCTCGTGAGAAAGCGGATCGGATAAGCAGAGGCGCCAGCCATGAATTCCTGGACGAGACGCGTTTTGCCGATCCCGGCTGGGCCGCACACGAACACGGCGGGTACCGTCGCGGAGGAAAGCGTGCGGGCTAGCTCGTGGAGAAAGTCCAGCTCCTTGGCACGCCCAACGAAAGGTGGTTCCTTGAGGCCCGCGCCGGCTCCGTTGGCTCGCGTCAACGATGCCTCTATTCGCCGGACAAGATTCAGAGTCTTTTCCGAAATTCCGCCCGAGAGTTCTAGCTCGAGCTCTTCGCGTATGGACTTGAAGTGACTAAGCGCAGCGGCACCGTCGCCCTGAAGCTGCAGACCGCGCATTAGCGATCTGTGTGCCGCTTCGTTGATAGGCTCTAGTTCAAGGAGACGGGTGGATACGACGCACATCTCGCCCCAGCGGCCCTCTTTCGCGCACAGTTCCGCGTACTTTTGTAGAGTCAGGTGGGCCAGTCGATCAAGCCGAACACGCTCGGACTCAACCCAGCGCTCATAGTCCTCAGATCCGAGCGCGGCTAGGTTCGAGCCAAAGGGCCCAGAGTACAGCGCGACTGCCCGGGAGTAGTCGCCGATCTTGACGGCTTCCTCCAACTCGTTCGCGTCGTAGCTGAAGTCGCGTGTGTCTACACGGATTTCCTCGCCAACCGAAGCGATAAACCCCGGCCTCACCTGGGTGCGGAGGTCGTAGACTGCCTGGCTCAGGGAATGGCGTGCCCTCTCAGGCTTGGTAGTCCACAATAGAGAGGCCAACTCAGAGCGAGTGTGTACACGCGAACCCTTCGCAACTAGGTATATCAGCAGGGCGAGGTGCTTCCGGGAGCGGAGCTGTATGACATCGCCGGCGGCATCCAGCAAAGTGACACCGCCAAGGCTTCGAATCTGGTACTCTGGGTTCAAGTGGTACATCATGCGTCTCTCCGCTGCCGTTTCAGCGAGCCGGCCGGCCGCACCACCACCCAGATTCCGCCTCAGTATTCAACAGTTTATCATCTGGGAGTCATCAGCGCGGCGGCTCCCGAGAGCGGGGCTGGGCCGCAACTACCTATTACGGTTGCCCAGGCTGCGGTATCGGCTATCATCGTCCGCTGTCAGCCAAATCGCGACCAGTTATTCTAGCGGCTGCGTTCCTGATCGGCGCTTGCGTCGATCAGCCGGCCGATGACGGGGCCGTCAGTGCTCCGGCCGTCGAACTGTATGCTCAGGAGGCCTTGTCGTCTCTTCCGTTTCGTCCGGTGGACATGAAGGTCGTTTCGCACGACGTGATGTGGCTTGCAGACCAAGCGAACCGTGTGGTCATGCGTCTGGACACCTCCGCCGACCGATACGAGATGTTCGGCCTCAAAGACGATCCTCCGGCGGAGGTTGTGAACCCGGCCCGCATCGCGATGAGGCCTGATATCGGGGTGATGACGTACGACCTCGACTCCGATCGGCTCGAACTGTTTACCCCGGGCGGAAATCACCTTCGGACCAGCCGGGTCGACTTCAAGCCTGCCTTCATGGACTTCGTGGACGGGCCGATCGGGCTTGTCTTTGCGGCATCGGAAACAAATGACGAGGGAGGAGTCAATCTTCTCATCGTAAGGAGTAATGTTCCGGTCACGCGACTGGATACGCTGGTGAGCGCGGAGGACGGGCCCGAAGTTCTCCGAGGCGCGTCCGTAAATGAAAGCAAAACGGCTCTCGTCGCGTCTGAGCGGGGTGTCTGGGTTTGGTCAGACGTACGCCCCGACACACTCTACGAGATCACTGGCCAGGACGGCGAGCGCCGAATCGAGATTCTGAGGGATGATTGGCAGCCGGCGGGAGTTCTCGCTGACAAGCAGCGCGGGATTATCTGGATGGTCACCGCCGACACGAGCGGCATCCGCTATAGCGCCTACGATGTAGCAGGCGAGGGTTCGCTGACAGGTGACCGCTACCTAGGCCAGCGCACGACTGAGCGAGGATTCACCCCCCAGGCGGCCTATGACGGCGCCGTCCTCGGTTGGAATCACAGCCCCCAGGCGGCGTTCCTGGCGGCGTCCTACGACATGCTCGTGGACGAGCTGCCGCGGCGTGAGAGTGTTCAGGACGGTGGTAGAGATTGACGTTTGAACAGCCTGATACTTGGTCAGATGGTTGAGCTTCGTACCGGTTGCGAACCACACGTCCTTCGGACTGCTTTCATCTGTCAACTAATACGCAATCTAAGTCTGGTATACCAATCTTTTTGTCAAGAGCTGGAGGAGATCCGTCCGATCTGAATATGCATAAGGTGTGGACCCGCGAGTTACTAGATGTTACGAGTGGGCGAAGTCTTACAAAGCGGCTTTTTGTGGTCTGGTAAACCAAGCGTTGAGGCTGAGTTCGTAGCTGATCGACTAATCGAGCGTTTGACTGAAACCGGCGATGAGAGATCTGCCGCGTTTCGTCTTCGGCGTGTATCGGCGCGTACTGGAGCCGCTCGGCGGCAGCACGGCCGCTTTGCAAGCAGGAGGTCACCGGTTCGATCCCGATCGGCTCCATTGGCATCGGATTGGCCAGTTGCGGATGCCAGACCGTTTCGCGCCACGTATCCACTAACATCTGGCGACGGATCAGGAGGTTGGGATTCGAATTCGCCGGCGCGTCGTCGTAGGCGACCGCCCCACTACCGCTGCTGCTAGTGGGGCCACGCGGGGGTCAGAGCGATTATCTGCGGAAATGGATCCCGGCTTATTAGGTAGTAAACCTCTCCGTCTACTGCGAGAGCGCTATAGTCATCGTCCGGAAGAAGCGCTGACCCAACGTAATTTCCCGACGCCAAATCAAAAGAATCAATCCAGCGGCCTGCCTCGTCTGACTCTCCGCCAAACAGCATGTGGACCCGCTCCTCGTCCACAGCGAGAGATACGATCGCATCGATCGGTCTGCTTACAATCCGGCTTCTCACCCCACCCTCCTCGGTCTCCGTAAGGACAGCAGGGAACTTGGTCCGCTCGAGATAGCCGGCCCTAACAGGGGTTGGCTCCGTACCCGAGTATACGAACCAGCCCTCTCCATAATAAAACGCCAACACCCAACGCTCGCCGCCTCCACCAGCAACGGCAAACTGGGCTGCAAGGGGGTGGAGCGCTGACATTCCCTCCCAGGGAAGAACGATCGGACGCACGAGCACACCGGACTGGTCGACAAGAACGATCGGCTGCTCCGGGTCCATTGTTCTGAGTATGAACCTCCCGTCCGACAGAGGAACGATACATTCCGGCCCTGCATACCCTGCAAGCATGGTTTCGTTTACCAAACGCCCTGCACTTGTGTACTGGCTCACGCGTTGGTTGCCAGAATCAAACAGGAAGATCTTGCTCCCGCGCGTTGAAATACAACGGACACGTCTGAACTCACCGGGACCGCCACCTTCACGCCCGGTTCGCCAGTCGAGAGCGCCCTCACTTGTCAGCCGATAGAGACTCTGACTCCCGCGGTCAAAGACTAAAACTCCGTTTGAATGACTCGCCAGTCGACTTGGATTCAGCACCAGGGAGTCGTTTACATCCCCAAGGATGAACAGGGTGTCCCACTTGCTGGCCAGAACCAATCTCTCGCTGAGTTCTGGCAAGTTGGGTACGCGCTCCGCCGTCACAAGTGCTTTGTTTGGCTCGCCCTCGGCATCGCAGCCCATCGCGGCTGACATGAGGAATATTGCGATAACACGCACCAATCTTATCCGTATCATGCTAGTTCATCGCTTGTTTCAGGAACCCTAAGTCCCACTCAAGAGCCTCGGTTTGCATGGCCCCTTTGAAGGTGCCGACACTATCGAACAAGACGACAACCGGAGTATGTGTATGGCCCGTTGCCCGAAGCAGGCCAGAAGCCTGCGATGGATCTACTTGTGCTACCGGAAATGCGATTCGCGACTCCTGAACCAGCAGTGCTCCCAGCTCCGAGTACCCACGTTCTAACAGGAGGACACCCTGTATCGTCATCGTCCCGGCTTCATGCAGCCTATTAAGGTCATCGAAGATTTCCAGTGACCGGCCACAATCGCCAGGTTGAAACAAAGCGACGACTAATGTTCGGCCTGAGTCGGTACTCAACCCGGCTTCTTCCATCGCTTGATAGGGTGTTGGGTTTCGGTTCCGTAGGAGTGCAAGGTTTGCAGCCATGAGCAATGCGCAGCTGAGCCAAAGAAGAACGAGCAGGCTCGTTGAGCCTGCTCGTCTTGATCGATCTCGATCATACACGATCGGACTATCTGTAGTAATGGTATCTAAAAACCCAAGCTGTGCACCAAGGCCCTTCATCCGCGTTCCAAGACCAATAATCGCAGTATTGCTCCTGAAAGCACATCAACAAATCCCCGTCCGAACACCCTTGTACGTGCGCGGCACTGGCGGCTGGGGCGGAAAAGCTAGCACCTGCGAGCACCACGGCACACAGAAATGCTGCTACACTTGCAACTTGCCGAATAATACCCAATAGCGATTCTTTCATTGTCCGTCTCCGACGTTTGGTATTGGGTCGGTCCTAGTCCCAATACTTGTATCTTGTATTCCAAGCCGTACACGAGACCCCGCCGCCTTCTACCGGTTGAAAGCCAACGCAGCTTATTCTCATTTCACAGAGTTGTCTCTCGCCGGCTGCGCAATCTACCGTTGCAGCTGTAGCGGAGGGCGTCAAAGAAGCGAGTGTTAGCATTATCGCGGCCACTAGGGTCGCTATTGCCGGAAAAATCAGTGCCCTCTTCTTTACTCTCATCCTCATCAGAGATCTCCTCTCATTCTGGGCAACGGGGCCTTGGTCGCGTGTGTTTCGAGACCCTCGATGCTTCGGTGTGGGAAGGCCTTTGGGTTCGATTTTAGTGTCCGTGCTCCTCACATTAGACGGGATCAAGTTGGCCTCAGTCCGACGTTGCATCCGGCTTATTATCTCAGCGTCAACGGATCACAGCAGGACAGCCCCTGAGCCTGCCACCATGGGCACGATATGATGCCTTCTGATGAGTCCCACTATCGACCGCGAGCAGCCCGAGCGAAATTTGCCGCCAACTTCGGCAGACAAATCGAGGCTTTTGTGGAGGATGGAAGCAGCTTACGTGCGCTACAAGAGTCCGGCCGGGTGGATTCGACTTTTGAGACGGAGCGTAGTGCAAGCGCCCCTACCCGCCGCCCGCCGCCGGCACCACGCCGCCCGTCTGATTGCCAAGACCGGTCTCACCCATCAGCGCCTCGATCTCGGATACGGTTCGCGGCGCACTGGCTGACATGAGTACCGGGTCGCCGTCGGTGATGAGGATGTCGTCCTCGATGCGCACGCCGATGTTCCACCACTTGGGATCGACGGTCTCCGACGGGCTGATGTAGACACCGGGTTCTACTGTGATCACTGTGCCTGGCACGAGTTCGCCTCCCGTTCCGACATCGTGCACGTACAGGCCCAGGTAGTGGCTGGTGCCGTGCATGAAGAAGCGGCGCACCTCGTCCGCGCTTTCGATCAGGCCGAGTTCCACTAAGCCCTCCGCAACGACCGCGGCCGCGGCGATATGCGGAGCCCTGAAGGGCTGGCCTGCCCGCGACGCGTCGATACCGGCATCCTGGGCTCTCAGCACCAGCTCGTAGATCGCTTTCTGCTCGGGCGAGAAGGTTCCGTTGGCCGGAAGAGTGCGGGTGACGTCCGCGGAGTATCCATGGTACTCGGCGCCAATGTCGATCACGACCATGTCCTCAGCCTCGAGCCGCCGCCGGTTGGTCTCGTAGTGGAGAATGACCGAGTTTTCGCCGCTGCCGACGATGCTTGGAAAGCCGGGAGACTCCGCCCCGTTGCGGCGGAATATGTATTCGACCAGCGCTTCTATCTCGTATTCGTGCATCCCGGGCACCACCGACCTCATCGCCTCGCGGTGTGCGGCCCCCGTGATGTCGATCGCGCGCTGGAGCAGGGCGAGTTCGGCGTCAGTCTTGACCATGCGGAGGGAGCTGAGCGCCGCGCGTAGAGTCGTGCCGTCGGCGTAGTTGGGATCGAGGATGGCGCGCTTCCACTCCTGCCACGCCTCAAAGGAAGCTGCCCCAACGAAAGCCTCGTACGCCGGCTGGAACGGTGACCCGTCGAGGTCGGCGGGCGTGAACCGAGACCTCGCGATCCCGATACGGCGTCCGGCAGAGACAGATGGAAGAATCGAACATCGTCGCGCTCGGCAAGCATACCCAGGGTCGGGTCGAACAGATCGTTCGTCACCACCTTTTGGATGCCCAGCTGGCGTTGGGCTCGCTCCGGGCCGAAACGGCGGCCGAGCCACACTTCGCTCGCCGGATCCCGGGGCGGCACCATCAGCACTTCCGTAAAAGACTCGCCCTCGATCTCGATTCCGCCTGGGGCCAGCAGCAGGGCGGATCCGGGTTCGTGAGTACCGGTCAGATAGTACAAATCGCTGTTTTGCCGGTACTCGAAGCTGACGTCGTTTTCGCGGTTCCGGGTGGGCGCGCTCAGCAGCACGGCCACGCCCTCGTCAGGCAGCGCGTCGAGAACAGCCGCACGGCGGCTCTGGTGAAACGAGGCTGGAAGCAGATCTGTGTCATAGCGAACCGGCGCGTCGAACGTGGCGGATTCCTGGGCCGGCGCGGCCTGCGCCGGGATCAGTAGGAGCGCCGCCAGCGCGATCATTCTGGACGCCTCACGTGTGTTTTTCATGCCCGCAGTACTCATATTCAATACGTCCCGTTCCGCCTTCGAGTTGTGAAAAGGAGTGACTGTATGTTGCTGCTTGGCGAACTATATACGCTGCACCGGGTCATAGACGCTTGTTTTCATGGCTTGTTAGCGCGTGGCCGACCCGGCTCACCATGCGCCACCCATCGAAGCAACAGGCAAGGGAGGTAGATCGTTGATGCGAACCGCGCGCTGGTCCGTCGGCTTCGCCTTGATGGTAGTCGCGACGTTCACGGCAATCGCTACACCGCTCCAGGGTCAACAGGCGGCCTCGGAGAACAACGCGCATTTCTTTGGGTTCGGAGCCGTTGGCGGGGCGTTTAGCAGCGGCAGCGTGGCGATCGCGCAGTTCGGTATCGGTGGCGAGACGCGAGAGTTCGGCAAGGCTGTATCCTTCACGGGTGAAGCCGGGTACGTCACGAACCTTGGCTCCGGATCCGGGACGTCGATTCTCGCGGCCGGCCTTGTTTTCTCGGCCGTCCCGAACGAGAAGGGGGACCGTTTCTTCTTTACGGGCGGGGCCATCCTATTCCCCGATGGAGGAGCAACGGGGGGCTATCTTGGGATCGGGCTGAAAACCTGGGCAGATGACCGTTTCGGGATTCGGTTCGAAGCGCGAGATCAGATCATTTCGGATATTCACCTGCTCATGGCCCGTATCGGCGTGATGATTCCGATAGGCGCTAGCGGTAGATGATCGTGTCGCGCATGATCCGGCCACTCTTGTGGGTCGGCCTGTTGTCCATGGCGCTCGGTGGCTGCTATCGCTGGCAGGCGATCCCGCCGCCATACGATCGCAGCCTGGATGCGCTCGGCGCTCCGGATGTGGCTCGCGTTTCGACGGCAGACGGAACGGTAGTGGTTAGGGAGCCCGTGGTCATGGCCGATTCCATCATCGGTACGGACGATGCAACGGACGTACGGTACTCGGTACCCGTTGAGGCGATCGAGGCTATCCAGCTCAAGCGCGCGGATAAGCAGGCGACCGGGTGGGTGATCGGGCTGAGCGCCTTCGCCGGCTTCTTTGGATACGTCATCATTAGATGCTCGATGGGGAAGTGCGGCAACTAGGCCGGGCGGTCGGGCTGGGCCTCTTTGGATTCGTCGTCTACTGCGCCGCGACGTATTGCTGGGAGTAGGCCTGCCTCCACCCATCCCGGCTCGCTACCTCACTGGCGGACCGTTTTCTCGCGCGGTAGGCGGTCACTTTGGCCCGGTTGCCGCACACGGCCATGCTGCACGGCATCGTGTCTGGGGCGCCCCCTCAACGCCACCTCTCGTCGACGCACGGCATCGGCTGCTCTCCTCGCGCTTGTTCAAGTGACGGGTAATCGGTGTAGCCCTTGGCGCCTCCTCCGTAATAGGTGGTAGGGTCGTCAGCGTTGAGGTCAGCACCGCTTTGAAACCGGTGTGGAAGATCTGGATTCGCCAGGAATTTCCGGCCGAACGCTATTAAATCCGCCTTGCCGTCCCGCAACCATTCCTCAGCCTCTTCCTGACTGAAACCGCCCGCGACGATCAGCGTGCTTTGATATTTGTCGCGGATCAGCCGCATCACGGCTTGCGCTTCCGGATCATCCCACGGGGCGTCCTCACGTATGCGGGGCCTGACTACATGCAGGTAGGCGAGGCTAAGCTCGTCGAGGCGGCCGGTTACGTAACCGAACGTCTCTTCAGGATTGGCATCGCTCATATCGTTGAATTCGCCGAGCGGTGAGATCCGGACACCGACGCGATCCGGCTCCCATACGTCGCTCACCGCCTGGACTACTTCCAGCAGCAGCCGGGCGCGGTTTTCCGTGGAGCCACCATACTCATCTGTGCGGTGGTTGGTCGTCGAGTTCAGGAACTGATCCAGCAGATATCCATTTGCCGCATGGACTTCAACACCGTCGAACCCTGCTGACATGGCGTTCCTCGCTCCCAGCACGAACTGCTGGACGACGTATGGGATCTCTTCTGTCTGCAAGGCACGCGGCGCCACGAATGGTACGAGCGCGCCTTCGCCGTTCTCATCCTCGATGAATGCCTCTCCGGTAGGTGCGATGGCGGACGGAGCAACGGGCAGCATGCCACCCGGCTGTAAGGAGGGGTGGGAGATGCGTCCCACGTGCCACAGCTGCAGGAAGATCCGGCCGCCCGTGCGGTGGACTGACTCGGTCACCTCCCGCCATCCGGCCACCTGCTCTCGGGTGTGGATGCCAGGCGTCCACGCATAGCCCTGTCCCTGGTGGGACACCTGCGTCGCTTCGGTAATACTCAGAGCTGCCGAAGCGCGTTGTGCGTAATAGCACGCGTTTAGAGTCGTCGGAATGTTGCCGGGTTGCCGGCTGCGCGACCGGGTCAGCGGGGCCAGCGCGATTCGGTGCGGCACGTCGTACCGGCCCACGCTGAGCGGCCGAAACAAGAGTTGATCAGCCGACGGCGCGTCGAGCTGAACGGCGGTTGCGGCCTTGGATGCGGACATGGTTACCTCCGTACGTGCCAGGTTGCAGAGTTGTGGCGTGCGCAGGATAACTTCCTGGTGTCGTGCGTGTGCCCGTGTGTAGCCGAACCCGAACGGTTCTCCACACCGTCGCGGCCAGAATAAGCGACACAGCGACCAGGATCACGACTCGGCCGTAACCGGCAAGCCAGACCAATAGATTCTCGATGCGAGCCGCAAACAGGTAGCCCAGCCCCGAATAGGCGGAGGCCCACAGGCCGAGCGCCACCGAATCAGTGGCAAGGAACGTGAGAGGGCGCACGCCTGCCAGCCCAGCGGATGCCGCGGCCAGATTTCCGGTTCCGGGTATGAATTTCGACGGCACGATATACCGGGCTCCGATCAGCCTGATGCGGTCCGCAACCTTCAAGACACAGGCATTGGGATTGGACGTCAGACCGCAGAGACCGCTCACGATTCTGTCGCCTCGCCACCGCGCCACCTGATACCAAATCAGATCGGCAAGCAGACCCCCGAGGGCTGCCGCCGCGATCAGCGGAAAGAGGTGCGCGTTCCCGGTGGCCGCCGCCGTACCGCCAATCAGCAGTATGGAAGAGCCTGCCACCGGGATACCCGCATACTCGGCCAGCCCGACCGCGAAGAACAGCCAGTATCCGTACGTATCAAGAAGTTGCTCAACCAGTTCCATGGCCACTTGCCCCTCCTGCTCGCCGGTCGGCGAGCAGGTCCGGGGCCACAGATGATGACGCCGTCATGGGTGGAAAATCTGCGAGGATTTCCATTACCGCTTCGTCCACATACGCGCGGACCATTTCAGGACGCGGATCGAGATCCAACGACTTGCTGGCCCAACCCCGATAGATGACTTCATCGGAACTCACATCGATGATGTCAACAACCAAAGTTCCACGCAGGTCTTGTCGCACAGACCCCGTACCTGGGCCGAAGCCGAAGCCAAAGCCAAAGCCAGAATGCGGTGAAAAGAACCGGCGGCCAAAACGCCCTCGAGAGCCGTAGAAGCTACGAAAGCCAAACGAGCTCGACGGCACGTACCTCGATCGCTCATCCGCAACCACGCGATAGGCGATCCGAAAGTCTGGTGTGCCAGACTCCACATGACGAAAACCTATGCGGTCAAGCTCACTCGCCACGGCGCCTTCAATATGCCGCGCCAGTAGTGGGCTATTCACCGCCGGAGGTCCGTCCGAGGCTACCTGCGTTTCCGCGAAGTCGTACGTCATCAACTGCGTGAATTCCGCCTGCCGGTCATAATCCGTCTGAACCTGCAGCGATGCACAGCCAGCTAACAAACTGACGGCAGTCAAGCTCCACGCCGTCTTCAATATTCTTGTAAACATGTTCTTTCCATTTTCTGGCGATTGGCCAGCCCGCATGTGCGTGCCGACAGCGTCGCCTTTCAGGTCGGATAACGTTGGGAAGGTGTGGGCGAGTTCCTGCTTCCCTCAGGCATGCAGATGGAAGACCTTATTCATGATCTTCCACTCGCCATCGACTCTTAGCAGCGTGAACAAGTCTGTGAACCGGTAGCCGGTCCAGTTGTCGAGCTCGAGCCGCACCGTGGCAACCGTGCCGGTCACATCGATGCTGGCGATTCGAACTTGGAGCTCCGTCGCCGGACCGCTCTGGTCATTCCAGTCAAAGAGCTCCTGGATGGGTCCGCCAAACAGATCGGGACCCACATAGCCGAAGACCGTCGCGTCCTTGTGGAAGGCCGGCTTCATGTCGTCACCCTTGCCGGATTTGGCGCCATCGATGTAGTGCTGGACGATCTCGGCGATCGCGTCCTGCTCTCTTACTTCAGTAGTCGCATTACTCATGGGTCTCACTCCTCATTGGTGTCGCATACATTCCCGCTTGCCGGCCGGCGAGCAGGTCCGGAGCGACGACGATGAACGCGAATGCGATCAGGAAGAAGCCGAGGTGATTCAAGAACGGGAGGCCCCACCCGGTGTTCAGGCCCGGAAGGCTGTCGGGAAACCCCTGAGCGGCCAACAGGCTGATCGTAATGGTGATTGCGGGCGCCGTGATCAGGGTCGCGGCGACCCCGAGTACTGACGCCAGCGCCAGCCCGATCGCCCACCTGGGCAGACGGGCTGAGGGCAAGAACGAGAGCGTAGCAAGGACCGCGAATAGAGTCGCATAGCTTGCCGCGACCCCCAGGTGTACGCCCCATCCAATAATCCCCTGAAGCGACTCGGGGTATCCTCCGCGGCCAACGATCTGACTTCCCATGAACTCGGCTAGATGCTGCGGGGAGCCGGTCACGACCTGTACGCCAACGAAAACTAGTGCTCCTAGCGCCGCAGCCGCCGCAATCCACGGCGTTCGTTTCACGATTCTTCTTATCTGCTTCATGATCTATCTCCTCAATGCCTTGAATTCATTTGGCTACTCGTCACACATGAGCGCTTCGACCACGGCCGATGTGCCGCGGATCTTGGCGCCGCGCGCCTCGAGCTGCCGGACCACACCGACGCCGTGGCGGTCGATGCACGTAACCTCCGTGAGGTCGAGGAAGACCTGGCGTGACCGGGCAAGCGCTTTGCGGCAAGCCGCGCTGAGCACGCCTACTCCGTCGCCGGAAACAAGACCCTCGACTTTGAGTTCGGTCGTTGCTTCGTCTATCGCCTTCTCCGTAATGCGGAGCACGCTCCACTTCATCCTCTCCCCGACACGAGTTCGGTGTATCGCCGTCGCGGCGAATCCAGTGTGAGTCTCTTTCGCCAGGGTATTAGGCACGCACGGTGCCAGACCCTGCAGGGTAGGTGGCTACAGGTGTAACTAACTGTGGAGAAGAAAGATGGAGGGAGGGCGCCGGGACGGTCAGCCCTGTGGACGTGCGTTCAATTTCCCGATATTTCGGGAGCGGACACGAAACGTCGGGAGACGTTACCGCGTTCTTTGGATGCCCAGCTTCTTGATCCGCGACTCGAGGGTCGTCGGTTTGAGGCCAAGCAGCTCTGCGGCGCCCCCTTTCCCACTGACCTTCCCGCCCGCCAGCTTGAGGACCCTCAGAATGTGGTTCTTTTGGACATCATCGAGAGCCAGGTCCTGGCCCGCGTCGGGACCGGCGACGGACTGCTGCAGCCAATCGCCGAACTCGAGCTCCGTACCCCGCGTCAGGATGACGGCCCTTTCCACCAGGTTTTCGAGCTCGCGCACGTTGCCGGGCCATTCATAGGCCAGGAGATAGTTCATGGCGCTATTTGGAATCGTTTCCACGGTCTTTCCCGATCGGGCCGCGAACTTCGCGACGAAGTAGCGGACGAGCAGCGGGATGTCCTCGGGTCGCTCGCGCAGGGCCGGTACATGAATCGGGAAGACATCGAGCCGATAGAACAGGTCGGCCCGAAAGTTACCATCCTCAACGGCCTGCTTGAGATTGCGGTTGGTCGCCGCCACGACGCGGACGTTCACCTTCATCGTCCGGGTACCCCCTACGCGTTCGAACTCCCCTTCCTGCAGCACCCGCAGAAGCTTCACCTGAACGTCGACAGGCATGTCGCCGATCTCGTCGAGGAATATCGTTCCGGCGTCCGCCAGCTCGAAACGCCCCAGTCTACGCATGGTGGCGCCGGTGAAGGCTCCCTTCTCGTGTCCGAAGAGCTCGCTCTCAATGAGGCCATGGGGAAGCGCGGCGCAATTGACCTTTACCAGCGGTTTTTCTGAGCGGGTGCTAGCGCTATGGATAGCCCGGGCGACAAGTTCCTTGCCGGTCCCCGTCTCCCCGGTTATGAGAACCGTGCTCTCGGTCCCCGCGACTGTCTCGGCGGCCTTGAAAACGCTCAGGATCGCTGCTGAGTTGCCGACGAAGTCGCCGAAGGGGCGCTCCGAATCGATCTCCTCCCGGAGGTACGAGGTCTCCTGCTCGAGACGGCTGATCCGCGCCTCGGACTTCGTCTTCTCATTTACATCTCTCAGGATGATCGTGTAGAGCGGCTCTCCGGACACCGTGAATCGGGAGAACGTGGCCTCAACCGGAAACTCCTCCTTCGTCGCCCGAATAGCCGTGAGTCCGTTCTCGTGCCACAGATAACGGTGCGTTTCCTCGCCCGACGCGAACGCATGCAGGCTTTCGGCGATCGCGGCACGCAGGTTGGGAGATAGAAACCGGTCGAGCGGCTGCCCGGTTACTTCCGAGGTCGAGCAGCCGAACACTTTCTCCGCGGCTTCGTTGAACAGCTCGATGCGGCCACCCGAATCCATGATGATGATCGCGTCCATGGCCGAACGGAAGATTCCCGCAAACCTTTCCTCGCTTTGTCGCAGAGACTTCTCAGCCTCCTGACGCTTAGTGATGTCCCGGGCGAAGGCGACGCGCAGTTTTCTCTGGTCGGACATAAAGGCGCCCACCCGTACCTCGACCGGCACACGCGATCCGTCCTTGCGAATGTGGAAGTACTCGCCAGTCCATGGCGTACCGGGTCCTATGAGCTGGAGGATCTCGGTCAAGCGCTCGGGAGACATCCCGTCGATGATATCGAGTATGGACAGCTCGAGCAGTTCCTGGCGACGATACCCCAACATCTCACACGAAGCCCGGTTGACATCGAGAATGTCACCGCCTGGGGCCACCAGGTACATGGCGTCGGCAGCATGCTCGACCACCTGCCTGAACAGGTCATCCTCGCTCATCACCGCTCCCGTTGTTGCCCGACAGCCGGCGAGAATCCGCACGACCATGTCGTTCCGGAGATTTCGGGAAAATCCCGAGATCTCGGGATCTAGCGCAGGGAATCGGTCCTGACGATGGCGGCAGACTACTAGGATAAGTCATTTTTCAATAAGGAGTTGTGCGATTCTGGCCCGGCGGCCAAACGGGCGGCATGTGTCTTCCGTATGTCCTGACCAAACGCAGCATCCCAATACTCCCCGGCCAAGCGCCGGAAAAGATACAGGAGAATTACGAATGAAGGACATGCTTAAGTATACGATACCCGCAATCGTGGCGCTGTTGGTTTCCGTCACGTCGGCCTCGGCGCAGTCGCCTGCCGACCTGAATGACCTGGAAATCGCTCATGTGGCGTACACCGCGGACAACATCGACATCCGCTATGCGCATCTGGCGCTGGCCATCTCGGAGAACCCGAAGGTCCGGGAGTTCGCCGAGACCATGATCCGTGACCACACAGCCGTGAACGTGCGCGCCCTGGCGCTTCTCAAGAAGCTGGACGTGCAGCCGCAGGACAACTTTCTCAGTCAGGCCCTGCTCGCGCAGGCGGACGAGAACGTCGCGGCGATGCAGCAGCTGACCGGCGCCGAGTTCGACCGGCAGTACACGGAGAACGAGCTGGCCTACCACAAGGCCGTGAACGAGCTGGTGTCGGGAGCGTTCATCCCCAACATCGACAACGCCGAAGTGAAGGCTCTGTTCGAGGACGCGCTCATCATTTTCCAGGCCCACGAGACGCTCGCCGGCATCGCCGAGAGTGTGGTCGCAGCGCGCTAAGCGCTGCCCTGGAATCACTAGAAAGCTAATAAAGAAAGGAACTAGATCCAATGCAACTCTTCACGAACCACACACTCGAATCGGCACCCGAAGGTTCTCGGGAATCGGTCGCAGCGGCTCGGAAGTCCATCGGGTTTCTCCCGAATTTGATCGGTACCATGGCCGGAGCGCCCTCGCTCTCAAAGTCGTATGCCGCCGTGTCGAAGGCTTTCGGCGAGACGTCCCTTTCGCCCGTGGAACAGCAGGTCGTATTGCTGACCGTCAGCGAGCTGAATGAGTGTCGGTACTGTATGGCGGCCCACTCCGGGCTGGCAAAAGCAGCGGGCATCTCCGAATCGGATCTCGAGGCCCTGCGAGGTGGACGCACGCTGGAAACTTCCAAACTGGAAGCCCTGCGCTTGTTCACCCGCGCGATGGTCGAGAGCCGAGGTTGGGCGTCCGAGCAGGACATAGATGCGTTCCTGGCCGCGGGCTTTACCGCGACCCAAATCCTGGAGGTCATCGTCGGCATCGCCATGAAGACGATGAGCAACTTCACCAACCAAGTCGCCAACGTGCCACTCGATCCTCAGTTGAAAGCGTTCGAGTGGCAGCCGGCTCCGCTCGTCGAAGAGCCGGTCGCGATTGCCGTGGGCTAGAAGCCACGTCGGAGGAGCTGGGCTGGCGTGCCAGGCGCGCCAGCCCATTCCGCCGGGGCCGCGATACAGAGATATGAAGTGTAAAACGGATTCTAGGACTAAAGGAGACAGATAATGACTAAGACCGTACTCATCACCGGCGCATCCACCGGCTTTGGCCGCGACACCGCCGAAACACTAGCGCTGGCTGGCCATACGGTGTTTGCCTCGATGCGCGATCCGGCAGTTAAGAACCGCGTTCACGCCGAAGCGCTCCGGGCCCAGAACATTGAAGTCGTCGAGCTCGACGTGACCGATTCCGGGTCGATCGATCGAGCTGTGGCTACAGTTCTTGCGAAGACGGGTCGCATCGATGTGCTGATCAACAACGCCGGTGTCGCCGCGGCTGGCGTATCGGAAGCTTTCACGCCCGAGCAGGCGACCGCTCTGTTCGACGTAAACGTGATCGGCCTGCATCGGGTGACCCGGGCTGTGCTACCGACACTTCGCCGCCAGAATGACGGCCTGATCGTCAACATCGGCTCGGTCCTCGGGCGAGTCACGTTCCCCTTCTTCAGCCTCTACGGTGCGAGCAAGTTTGCTGTCGAGGCGCTGACGGACAGCTACCGCTACGAGGTCTCACAGCTGGGAATCGATGTCGTGCTGGTCCAACCGAGCGCTTACCCAACCCAGATGTATGCGAGTGCCGCACAGCCGGCCGATACGGGACGAGCGGCCGAGTATGGCGCCGTAGGGGAGATTCCGGGTGCCATTATCCAGAATCTCAGCGCCATGCTGTCTGGTGCTGACGCGCCGAACCCTCACGATATCACAGAGGCGATCGCCAGGCTGATCGCTACCCCCAGGGGGGACCGGCCAGCCCGCACGGTCGTGGGCGCCAGCTTTGGAGCTGATACGCTGAACGATGCCACGGAACCTGTCCAAGCGGGCACGATCGAGGCGCTCGGCCTCAGCCATCTGGCGACAGTACCGAGCGCGCTAGCGATAAGCGCCTGATCTCGCGCGTCGGGCCGGCGACGAATGCCGGCCCGGCGCAACTCGGTTTCTTATACACCCGATTGAGAGGATGCTTTGAGTACTTCAATTCAGCTTGTCCAGAGGTTCTATGACGCACTCGGCGCCGGTGACATCCCGGCGGTTTTGTCTGTGCTTGACCCCGACTTGGAATGGACCGAAGCGGAACGGTTCCCCTACTACGGCGGAACCTGGAAGAGCCCACAGGCCGTGATCGATAATCTACTGGGTCCGATCGGTCGTGACTGGGAGGACTTCGCAGCCGACGTCGATGACTTCATCGCCCAGGATGATCGCGTCGTGGCCTTGGGCACGTACTCGGGAACGTACAGGCAGACGGGACACTTAATGTCCTCGCCTTTTGCGCACGTGTGGACGGCCCGGGATGGACGGCTCTCGTACTTCGCCCAGTACACCGATACTGCCAAGGTCCTGGAAGCACTTCAACCCTGAGCGCGCGAAATAGGGACACGATTTTCGAACCTTTTTCCGTCCCGGAGCAGGCAGTCAGTCATCGTGGTGCACAAGCTCCCATGTACCGTAGACCGTCATGGCAACCGGCACCGATGGGACAACGACCTCCGTTGCTGCAGCGGCATTTGAGGCAAAGTCAGAGGGGCGAGGAATCCCGTACTCATTGCCCCTCGGGCTCGAGTAGGTGCTGAGAGATAACGACTCCCCCGAGTTCCATCTCGTTAGCTTCGGCAATGGCGCGAGCCTGCTGTTGGGCCAAGGCCGCTGCCTCTCTCAGAGCCTCTTCTCTACCGGTTCATAACTACCTGAAGTGTGGCAGGCGTTTCCCCGCTGCCGAAGTCAAACGATGAGCTCGCGTATGTAAGCGTGAGCAAATCGCCGTCCCGCACCGCGTCGAAGGTCACTCCGCCGAGCGTGAGCATCGTAGACGTCGAGTTCAACACGCCCGAATCGGTGCTCGTGCTCCCGAGTCCGTCAATGAACACGGTGGATGCGTTCCCGGACTCGTCCACGTCCAACGTGAAGCTTGCACCGTCGCGCTGGATTACATCAACCACGTTCTGCGCGTTGGCGTTGTCGGTATACTCGTACACACTGGCGATCCAGGATCCCTGTAGGTCCTCAGCGTCTAGGCCGGTGCTGTCCCCGCACCCGACCAAGGCCAAGCCAGCAGCGATCATCACGACCATTCCGCGTGTTTTCATAGCTGCAATCCGTTCTTTCGGGTCTTCGAGAATCTGTGTTGAGTCTCGGCCGAGAATGGAGGCAAGACGTATGCCATGGGGCACTAGGAGAAGACCGCGGTACAGGTGTGCGGTACAGATGAAGAAAGGGCCAATTTCCCACCTGACCCTCAAACGCAATCTCGGATTGGTTTTGAAACATGGGCCCGGCAAGACTCGAACCTGCGACCTTGGGATTATGAGTCGCGCAGCCTGTTTCTCTACAGATCCCTGGCTTCTCTGTAGTCCCGGAATAACAACGGATTCGACTCTTTCCTGCCCTTAGACCCGGGAAACTTTCTACACAGTACCCTGGCGTCGGGCACAGTACGGGCACAGTGGAAGGCCTGATCACGAGGCTCTCGTAGACCGCTCGCATTTGACGCTGGGTTTGACCGTGGGCGATCTTGCTCTTCGCTCTGGCCGCAATCCTCCCTACCAGACGAGGCAGACTCATGAAGAGCGTCAATGCGATGCTTGGCTCTAGTACCAGGGTGAAACACGGATGGTTACGGATGGTTACAACTTGACCTCAACTTGACCTACATGGGACTGAAAATCCCATGTGCTCTCACGCTGCTTCCATGATCTGCGTCTGGAGTTCGAGAATTTTCTGATACAGCTCGACATTGCCCGGCTTTCTGTACGAGGCCAACGACATCCTTGATCGTGTCCAATAAACCCATACCAATCTCCCCTGGTAGCCCAGATCCTACCTGCTATCTCCCCACGTTGCGAACAACGATCTGCTTCGGTATTCCAGTTCAAGCTCGGCCAGTCGAACGGCTATGCCGGCGTCGGCAATCGATTGCTTGTAGCTGATCTCTGCGAGCTTCAGCCGCCTCGCCCGTCGGTGGTCCACACCACTGTAGGTCCACCCCGCGGGAACGAGGTTCTAATGTCTAAGAGCCCTTTGCCCGCTTCGACGCCGAGGAGAGAGAACGCTTCAGCAAGCGGGTGGAGAAGCGCCTGCGCGAGAAGCTGGCTGGCCGTTCCGACTGATCCTCGGGTTGCGTCGGCCCAGACTACTTCTCCCAAGCTACCGCGAACGCCAGCAACACGTTCCCGGGCATCTGGTCGAAGATGCCGTATCCGGAGTGCACGAACACCATGCCGCGGGCGACGACCGGGCCAGGACCGTCGATCGAGCCGCCGCGGGCAGGCACCCCGTTAACGGTCTCGAACTCGCCGGCGGTGTCGAAGTCCCAGATCACGGAGCCGTCCTCGGTCGAGTAGGCGCGCAGGTGGCCATCCAGCCCGCCGGCGAAGACGACGCCGTCGATGACCGTAGGCGCCGCTGAGTTCGCCACCCAGCAGCCGCGGCGCTCCCCGCAAACGTCGGGCGTCGGGGCGCTCCAGACCGGCTCGCCGGTCGCCAGGTCGAGGGCGTGGATCCCCGGCCGGGCCGGCCCCTGCGCCATGATGCGGGCGCCCTCGCGGTCGGCGTTAGCCGCGTAGGCGAGCCGCCCGTCGGTCGCCATGCCCCAGTGGATGCCCCCGAGCATGCCGCCGCTGCCAACCCGTGTCGCCCATAGCGGCTTGCCGCCTTGATCGGGATCGAAGCCGAAGACCATCCCCGCCTTCTGGCCCGCGACCAGCACCTCGCTATCGTCCTCCAGTCTCGTCAGGATCGGCGCCATGCCGAAGTCCCAGTCGGGGCCGGTCGGCGTCGGGCAGTTGGCGTCGGCGCGTGAGTAGCAGGACATGTTCCAGGTGTCCCCCTCGGTGGCCTGGAACGACCAGATCAGCTCGCCGGTCTCCACGTCGAGCGCCTGGATCGCGTCGCTGCCGTCGGTCGGCGGTCGGCTGTAGTTCTCGCCGGTGCCGATGTAGACGAGGCCGCGGCGGGCATCGACCGTCGGGCTTGACCATACGGGCGCCCCGGAGGGGCCGAAGAGCTTGCCGCCGCCCGCCTTCTCGCCCACCTCGGTGGCGGGCTCAGCGATGACGCGATGGCGCCAGAGTACCTCCCCGGTTGTCGCGTCGACGGCCACCAGCCCGCCGGAGGAGGTACAGCAGTCGTAGCTCGGGCGCATCGCCGCCACTACCTCCGTCGAGGAGATGGGCACGAAGACGCGGCCGTCGTGCACGGTCGCGGTGCCGGTAATGCTCGCCATCGGGTGGTCGCCAACCTTCACCGTCCAGAACAGCTCGCCGTCGCGGATATCGATCGCGTAGACGTTGGTCCCGAAGTCTGCGAAGAATGCGGTGAGCGCGTCCTCCGGGCCGGCCCCGACGCTGATCGCGCCGCGCACCGCGGAGTTGGCCGAGAAGGTCCAGTGGATGCAGCCGGTCTCGATATCGAGCGAGTAGACCTCGCCGAACGGGCTACCGACGATCAGCTGACTGCCGACGATCGCCGGCTGTGAGCGGCTCTCCGAGGCGCCGGCGAAGCCGAACGCCCACTTCAGTTGCAGGCGCGGCACGTCGGCGGCCGCCAGCCCGGCGCGTTCGGCACCGCGGTAGCCCGAGCCCCGAATGTCGCCGCCCCAGCCCGACCACTCGGCGCCGGATCCGGGGGGCACGGCTGCCGGCGGGCCCGGGCACCAGCCGAGGTCCGGATCCGTCGGATCGTCCAGGCTCTTCGGCATGGTGAAGATCCCTGGATCCATGGGAGCGTTGATCACCGTCTCGGTGTAGGTCGTTTCGATCGTCCAAACCCCTTGGATGACGACGCTCGCGCTCATCGGCATCGGCACCCCCCGCACGGCTTCGTAGCCCGAGAAGCCGCGCGTGACCGCGGTGGGACCGAGCTGTGGGATGTCGATCGTGGTCGTGAGGCGCGTCAGGAGATGGGACTGCGCATCGACGTACGCTCGTGACACTGCGGCCCCCATGCGGATCTCTAGGACATGGTGGTCGGAGCCGTCGAGGCTCTCATCCGGCAGCCTGGCAAGCTCGTGCTCGGGGGCTCCCGGTCGCTGCAGGCCGACGAAGAGGTTGATATACGATTGCATCCGCAGGAGCGCCAGCTCCTCGCCGACCAGCTCGCGGAGACCCTGCTGGCCATCCTCCCAACCGGTGGTTCCGTCCCATCCGCGTGTCGTGGTCGTCCCACCGACGTGGGCGACCTCAAGGAACCCCACACCCGGCACGAGAGACTCCTCCACGGTCCCGTCGAGCGTGCCAATCCAGTCGCTCTCCAGGTGGATGTCTGCCGTGCGTCGCACGCTCTCGATCGCTGCCAGGGCTTCCTCTCCGCCGGAGGCCTCGATGTTGGCCGCGACGATGTCGTCGACGGACTGCGCTCTCGACTCGGCGGCGCCGATCGCCGGGATGGTCAGTACCAACGCCAGCACCAGGTTGGGGGGCTTTATCCTCGGGACTCTTGCCATCATCGTCACCTTTCGATCAAAGTAGAGAAGTGGATTAATTAAGCTAAATCCACCTGCCAAGAATCTTCCCGCCCAGCACCTGAAGGAAGCCGATGACTGCCCTGCCCTTCCTTCCCCGCCACGGTATCAACTCTAAGGGCAATTGGCAGAACTAGGGCAACAGGCTCGCCTCGCCAGCCAACTCGGGACAACCTAAGCTCCTGTCGATACCGTGGGCGCCGACCACCCTATGAGCGAGAACGTACCGGTTGGCTAGAATCGAGCAATTCGCGATCGTCGTCAGAGCCATCAAGCGCGGGACTTCAAGACGAGACGTGACGTCTTCAATCGGCCCATCGCTGTTGGCAGGCTCGGCCATAATGCTTTGCACATACATCTGGCCGCAGACCGTCGCTGGTCAGGAGCCTTCGGACTCCGTTGCCATCCTGGACTCTGTACAGGTCACGGTACTCGGGGGACCAACCAGCCTTGGCAGAGTGCCCTTTCCCGTTTCGATCATCGAAGGCCGCGAGCTTCGGCGCGGAAACGCTGGACTCTCGATTGAGGAGGCACTCCAAGCGATACCCGGCGTGCAGATCAACAACCGCTACAACTACGCGGCGGGAGAACGGATCTCCATCCGTGGCTTCGGTTCCCGAACACAGTTCGGCGTTCGGGGAATCCGTGTGATTGTGGACGGCATCCCGGCAACCCTCCCAGACGGCCAATCGACGCTCGACCACGTGGACCTCGGATCGCTCGGCCGTGTTGAAGTGCTTCGAGGACCGGCGGCCGCATTTTATGGCAACGCAGGCGGTGGCGTGATCAGCTTTTCGACCCTCCGTCCATCCGAGGCCCCAATCCAGCAGGAAGCTCGAGTAGTGGTAGGAGAAAACGGTCTTGTCCGGCTCGAGAGTATGACCTCGGGAACGCGCGGCGAACTCGAATACCTCGTGAGCACCTCCAATCTGAGTTACGATGGCTTCCGGACGCTACCGGACGATCCCTCCGCCGTCTACGGCAAGACCAACCGACTAAACGTGAATATGCAGCTGATCACACGGGCTTGGGATGGTGAACTGCGGGTAACGGGAAATTTTCTGGATCTGGCGGCGGAAAACCCGGGCTCGTTGCCCCGAAGTTTCATCGATGAAAAGAATTTCCAGGCCTGGAACTTCAACGTGACACAGGGGACCCGGGACGACGTCAGACAGGGCCAGCTCGGTGTGTCTTGGAACGGACCGCTCGGAAGACACTCGGGTGAATTTAGTGCTTGGGGAATCATTCGCGAGTTGGACAGCCCGATCCCGCCCAGCATTATCGACCTGAACAGGTTCGCCTGGGGAACCCGTGCGGTCATCTCAACCCAACCCTCAGTTGTTCCTGGAGATGTGCAGGTCGTAAGTGGCATAGAGCTTCAGGCACAGCGTGACGACCGTATTAATTTCAACAACGATTTCGGCCAACCTGGCGCGTTGATTCTGGACCAACTCGAGACCGTGCGATCACTGGGTATCTTCGCCCAGGCCAGGGCGCGCCTCTCCGGACGCCTATCGGCGGTCGGAGGTCTACGGTACGACCGCTTCGATTTCAGTGTGGACGACCGCCTCGGCCAAGCCGACCTTGACGAGTCGGGAGATCGCGACATGCGCGCCGTGAGTCCCGTGCTGGGCCTTCAGTTCCAGGCGTCCACCACCCTCGCCATTTATGGAAATGTGGCCACGTCTTTCCAGACTCCGACGACGACGGAGCTGGTCAACCGGCCGAACTTGAAGGGTGGCCTGAACCCCGAGTTGGAGCCGACACGAAGCGTGACGCGTGAAGTAGGCGTGCGAAGCCGGTGGTCCAGTCGGCTTCTTATTGAGGTGAATGGTTGGATCACCAAACTGGACGACGAGCTAGTCCCGTTCGAGGACGAGCTGCAACCCGGGAGGGTTTTCTTCCGCAACGCCGGAGCGTCCAGGTACGCAGGGATCGAAGGGCTCCTGCATGTGGTGTTCGCGAATGGATTCAGCGGACGGGTGGCATACACGTTCACCGACGCGACCTTCGAGGACTTCGATGTCGACGGCCGGAGCTTCGATGGAAACCTAGTGCCCGGAATCGCGCGCCATCGCGTCGATGCGGTTCTCCGCCTAGACCGGCGACACTGGCACGGCGAGGTCAGGGGTGATTTTGTCGGACGGATCGCGGCCAACGACGACAACACTGAGTTTGCGCGCTCGTACACGATTCTGGAGTTACGAACAGGACTAGACGAACTTCCGATCGGGGGGCTCACGGTGAGTCCGTTCATGGGCGTCACCAACGTGTTCGACCGCACGTATTCGGCCTCCATAACAATCAACGCGTTCAGTGGCCGATTCTTCGAGCCCGGGCCGGGACGATCGATCTTCGCGGGACTCGGGATCCTGTTCTGAAGAGGAGGAACAACGCATTGCGGCGGACCGGCATGCGCCCTAGGCTCCGGAGCCTCAGAGCCGACGGGGGGCTTGGGTCACCCGACTCCTCGTGGATGATTCGACACATACCCGCCGAGAGACATCACCCCGTCGTATAGCCTACCGGCGCCGGGCGGGACCTGGAGGCCTGCCGACGAAATCGGCAAGATCGTCCCCAAAACCGTCCCCATTCGGCTGCCTGGAATCCTGTAAGTCCTTATGGGCCCGGCAGGACTCGAACCTGCGACCTTGGGATTATGAGTCCCATTCACACCAGTTAGAAGACCGTCAGACCCCGCGGGCGGCTACCTCGTCATAGAAGTGGGCGATCGTCTCGATACCTTTGCGGTAGATGCCGAGATCGATCCACTCGTCTGGGGCGTGCGCGTTGCAGCCTGGTAGGGCGAAACCGAGAAGCAGAACCGGCGCCTCGAACACCTCTTCGAATAGCGACACGATCGGAATTGAACCGCCTTCTCTGATGTAGACGGGCGGCTTGCCGAACACGGTCTCGAGGGCGGCGGCCGCGGCCTCGTAGATCGGCCTGTCGGGATCGGCCGCCCACGGGTGACCGCCGTGTGACATAACTACCTGGACGCTGACTCCACTCGGAGCCAGCGACTTGAAGTACGCCGTGAACCGGTCCGCGATGTCGTCCGGATCCTGATCCGGAACGAGGCGCATGGAGATCTTGGCGCTGGCTTTGGACGGCAGAACGGTCTTCGAACCGTCGCCCGTGAATCCGCTGATCATGCCGTTCACGTCCAGCGTGGGCCGGTACCCGACGCGCTCGAGGGTGCTGAACCCCGCTTCGCCGCCCAGCGCGGATGCTCCGACTTCTTCCAGGAACTCTTCTTCCGAGAAGGGAAGTCCGGCTACCTGCGCCTTTTCCGCCTCGGTCATCGGGCGCACGGCGTCATAGAACCCGGGAACGGTGACCTTTCCATCCGCATCCCTCAGCGCCGCAATCATGGTGGCCAGAGCGTTGGCCGGATTCACCACCGCGCCCCCGTAGCTGCCGGAGTGCAGGTCGCCCGCCGGGCCTGTGACGATCACGTCGAGGTAGGCGATGCCGCGCAGGCCCGTTCCGATCGAGGGACAGTCGGCTGCCAGCATCCCGGTGTCGCTGATCACGACGGCGTCGCAGGCCAGTCGGTCCGCGTGGGTGCGGAGAAAGCCCTCAAGATTGCTGCTCCCCACTTCTTCCTCGCCCTCGATGACGAGCTTCACGTTTACCGGAAGTCCGGAGCCACCCTTCAGGCGCGTTTCCAGCGCCTTGAGATGCATGTGGACCTGGCCCTTATCGTCGATCGCACCACGGGCGTAGAGCCGGCCATCCCGCTCGGTGGGCTCGAAAGGGGGATCCGTCCACAGCTCCAGTGGATCCACGGACTGGACGTCGTAGTGCCCATAGACCAGAAGCGTGGGGGCGCCCGGCTGCTGCGTGTGCTCGCCCACGACCATCGGATTGCCCTCCGTGGCGATGACCTCCACGCCCGAGAAGCCGAGTGCTCGCACCTTGTCCGCCACGAACTCAGCGCACTGCCGGGTCGGCTCGGCGAAGCCCGACTCGGTGCTGATGCTCTGAATCCTGAGGAAATCCTTTAACTCGGAGAGAAAGTCGTCGTAGTTGGCGTCGATGTGGCCGGCGATGTCACTCACGTGGTGTCTCCTATGCGGGTACCGGCTGACCTTGGCCCGGCTGGCCTTCGCAGCGCTCGAGGGCGACTTCGAGAGCTCCGGCCAGCAGGCCGCGCTCGGTGCTGCCGACCCGGCGCGACGACTCGCTGAGCGCCTCGGTCACCGTCTCTTCGATGGACCCGATCACTTCTTCCGGACTGAGCACGTGGTCCACCGCGCTCTGGCAGGCGAAAGCGTGGGCAGTCCCGCAGCCCGCGATCACGTCCGCCACAACGGCGAACCGGGAGTCCGCCTCGCGCTCGAGGCGCGTATCGCCCGGGCGCGCGGCCCAGAAGGGGTGGTTGGCCGCGGAGACAATCGTGTCTACGCCGGCTTTCTCGATTCTGTCGAGGGCCACATCGTTCAACAGGCCTGAGGCCGCGGCGGCCACGAATACCTCGGCTTGCGTGTCCCAAATCCGCTCCCGCAGCTCGCGCGCCTCGCTTTCGTGCACGTCGATCGGAAGGGTGTTGCCCGTGCGTGCCGCGAGCAGGCTATCGACCTCCGCCGCCGTCAGGCCCTGCTCGCTGAACAAGCCTCCGGCAGCATCCGTGATGCCGACAATCTTGAGGCCCGCGCCGGCCATATAGTGAGCGGCCGCACCGCCCACGATTCCGAATCCCTGCAGGACGACCCGGGTCTTCGTCAGGTCCCTGCCCTGCAGCTCCAGAAGCCGCCGCGTGGAAGCGGCTACTCCATACCCGGTCACCGTCTCCCATAGGCGAGTGCCGCCAAGCCCGGACGTTCCGGCCACGGGCTGGTGCAGACCCCGGTCCATCAGCTCGACGCGTTGGCGGAGAGCTTCACCCTCAAGCCCGAAGTGTCCGCGCAGGACACCCATCTGCGGATGGTCCACGCCCGCTGCCGCACAGTGCGGGATGACCTCCGTGAGTTCGTTTACATTGAGGTCGCCGGCGGTACCGTACCGGCTCAGAAGTTCGGGGGAGATGGCTTCGAACCACCGGCCCAGCACCTCGCCCTTCCGCGGATCGTTGGGGTCGAAATCGATCCCCGATTTGGCGCCGCCGATCGGGGGACCGGTGAACGCGAACTTCAGCTCCATGGCCTTGGCCAGAAACGTCACGTCGTCGGGCCCGATCCCGGCCAGCATGCGCGTGCCTCCGCCCGCCGCGCCGCCCTTGAGGCTATTGATGATCAGCCAGCCCTGCGCCTCGCTCAGATCATCGTGCCATTCGAAGACGATCTCCGGCGGCCTGCTGGCGAACCGTTCGTATCGCTTCCAAACCGCGTCTGTGTCCGTGGATGCGGTGGCCGCGTTCACGTACGCTCTTCCCCCTCGGCTTCGGCGTCTGCTCTCCACTCGTTGTTCGAGCGGTCCACGTCAGGGTAGTACATCTCCGGATCGATCACTACCGAAGCCACATCGTCCGAGACCGCCAGGGTCCGGGTCACAGTCTTGGTACGAGCCCAGGCGGAAACGGGCCATACCATTACGGTCTTGGATCCGTCGGCCATCTCCATGTGCAGCTCGATCGGCATCACGCCTTTGCCCTTATTTGCGACAGTGATCGTCACGCCACCGGCGCCGGTCTCCACACTCTCAACAGCCTGGTCCAGCGCTCCCGTGCCGTAGAACCAGGACTGCCAGAACCAATCCAGATCCACCCCGGCGTGCTCTTCCATAATGCCGAAGAAGTCCCATGGCAGCGGATGCTTGTACGCCCAGGTCTTGGCGTAATCCTTGTAGGCCTCGTCGAACACTTCAGGTCCCATCATGCGCCGCAAGCTGTGCATCAGGGTGGCGGGCTTCGTATAGGCGGCAACACCTCGGGCGAACCCTCCCTCCACGTAGTCCGTATGCTCCATGAGGGGCGCCTCTCCGCCGATCCGCGCCAGCCGCAAGTATCGATCACGGTCTTCCGTCCTGGCTTCTTCGTTCCCGTGATAGTCCTGCCTGGCGAGCGACTCGTTGAAGTTGGTCAGCCCCTCGTCCATCCAGGCGAAGGCCATCTCCTTGGTGCCCACGATCATCGGCAGCCAGAAGTGGCTGAGCTCATGAATGACCACGTTTTGTAGGGACGAAGAAGAGCGGCCCCCGTTGATGAACGTGATCATCGGGTATTCCATGCCGCCTACCTGCGGCGGTCCGAAGGCGGCCGTGGCGTGCGGATACGGATACGGCATGACGTAGTCGCTGAAGAACTCAATCGAATGCTTCGCGTAGAGGGTCGCCTCATGCCAGTTGGCGTCGGACGGGTCGTACAGGTTGTGGATCAGGGCTCGCCGGTCGGGGTGCTCCTCCGAGGCGGTCTCCGCGCTCGTCGCGTCCCACACGTACGTCTTTCCGGCCGCGAAGGCGAAGTCTCGCACGTTTTCGGCCCGGAACTGCCAAGCGAGGTTGACGTGGGAGCCGGGCGTAACGCGGCCGGCCGCCCGATCTTCCTCCGACACGATCTGAACCACGGTGTCGGATACGGCCGCTGCCGCCAACCGCTCACGCGTTTCCGGAAGCAGCACTTCGGCCGGGTTCTGCAGCTCCCCGGTTCCCATCACGAGCCAGCCCGGCGGCATCTCGATCGTGACGTCGAAGTCGCCGTACTCCGTGTAGAACTCGCCGTCTCCCAGGTACGGAGACTGGTCCTGGCCGTACACGTCGTCGTACACGGCGACCTGCGGGTACCACTGGGCCAGATTGAAGATCTCGTTGTTCAGATGCCCGTGCCGCATGCCTCCGCCGCCCGAAACCGTGAACTCCCATTCGATCTCCAGCTCCTGACTTGCTCCGGGCGCGAGGGTTGTGGGCGGCAGCACATAGGCCAGCGTGCCGTTCATGGCGTAGCCGCCTGCGCGCTGCTCCTGACCGCGCTGCTGCCGGAAGGCCTGAAAATCGAGCTCTGACAGGTCCGAGCCGGCCGCCGAAATGCGTGTGATCGTCATTCCGCCGGTGAGACCGACCGGCCGATTTCGCTCCGCCCCCTCGGCGAACACGTTCTGGTACAGGTGAAGCACCAGGCCTGACATAGCCTCGGGGGAGTTGTTGTGAACCGTGACGGTTTCGCGGCCCGTGAGCTGAGCGGTGGCGGGCTCGATCTTGGTCCAGATCGAATAGTCTACCCGGTTCTGCCAATAACTCTCTCCCGGACGACCGCCCTCGGTCCGCGTTCCGTTCTCAATCGCGGTCTGATACGCGGCTACCGGCTCAACCGGCGCGAATGACGGATAGTCCACGATCAGACCCTCGCCATTGGCCACGTCGAACCCAGTGGGTAGATCGCCGGATTCCGTCTGCGCCAGCGCTGTCGGCGCGGTTCCTAGGGCTGCCAGCAGCAGCGCCGCTGTGAACGGCGCCTGTCTTATTGTTCTTACCTTGAAGTTTCCGAGCATTCGCATTGTAATCCCTTCGTGTCGTTCGTCCCCCCACACAATTCAACCCGGCGCCAAGCTACAGCGATACGAGCAGCAGACAACCTTTAAACACGGGGCGCGGCGCAGGCGCTAGGAAAGGCGAAGCTGTGGGAGACTCACATGGAAACTGATCCAGGCAGATGAGGATCAGATGGCAACAGTAAAGTGTGATGGTAAAGCTGTTCTACTAACTACGCTCTACTCGCCGTCGGTGACGAGCACACCGTTGTGCGACGTTCCTCGCCGTTGCCAGGCAACCTGGAGTTCGTGGGTAGTCTCCGCCCGTGCGAAGGCCGCCTGAAGCATCGCGAGCGTGCTTGTCGGCGTGCCGCCTACCTCTGTGACGATGTCTCCCGCCTGGAGCCCGATCCATGCGGCCGGCGTGTCAGGAATTACACGGAGCACCAGGCAACCACTGCGGGCAGCGCCCAGGTTCTCGGCCATCGCCGGAGTCAGGGAGACAAACTTCGCTCCCGCGATCAGGTTGGCTGGGAACCGCGGCCCCGGAACTCGCTGCCGGATGCGGCTCTCCGGACTCGGCCGGGGCGCTCCGGAGGCTCTCGTGAGAATTTCCAGCGCCTCATGGGCCCGGATGCGCAGCCGTCCCTCTGCTTCCTGCACGCGCCGGACCAGATCCGGGTCTTCGAGCACATAAAACATCGAACCCGCTTCCGGAGCCTGACCGGGCACAAACTCGGCCCGAACGGTCTCGATCCCCTCAGGGCCCGCAATGCGTATGGTGAGGCTTCCTCGCTCATCGGGTCCGACGAAGACGAATTGATTGGACTCCGTTCGAGCGGAGTCATGCGGAGCCCATCTCGGCGTCATGTTCGGCGGAACGAAGAATCGACGGACACGTGCTGATACCGGTTGCGGAATCGCTTCTACCTGCACGACCTGACCCGCCCGCTCCAGTCTGAATCGGACGGCGACGCCGGATACCATGCTGCTGATCGCGCGCACACCCTCTATCGAGTTGATACGCTGGTCGTTGATCGTAACGAGCCTGTCCCTCACGCGGACGCCCGCCTTCGCCGCCGCACCTCCCTCGGTCACCTGTACGACCCAGGGAGCCTCAGGACAGGACAGGACTTCGTCGCCGCTCTCGCACTCGATGTGCACACCGATCACGCCCCGGTGTGCCCTGGGGGCGACATCCTGGACTGCCACCGCACCCAACGGTGCGGCGCCCAAGAGGCACGCAGCGCCCATTACACCCGCGGCGACCGCGCGCCCGTGGGGTCGTTGAACTCGATTCATCGTCTGTAGCCGTCTGTCAGTCATCATTAGTACTCGATCGAAGCCAGCCGCAGTGTCTCGTCCAACCGGTCGGCGAGGTCATCCCGCTCATCCTGAACGCCGAACACGAAGTCGTTGATAGCCGGCTCGGCGGGAGCCTGCCGCAGCGCGGCCTTGGAAGCCGTGAGTAGCTCGTCGTACTGATTCAAGCGCTCTGTCAGAAGCGCCGGATCGTCGGGCCACTCGCCCTCGGCGTTCAGCTCGTCGCGCAGCGCCTCCAGGTTGGAAACGGCACGCAGATAGCTATCAGCCCCAGCAGCCACGGGGTCAGCCAGTTGTTGAGGCTGATCAGGGAGAGTGGCCTGACTGCCGGCCGGCCCGCCATCCACATCGAGTCGCGTGCCGACCCAGAGGCCACCCGCGAACAGCATGAGAACAGCGGCTGCCTGCAGTGGCCAGGCCGCCGTAGCGAATCGGGTCCAGGCGGGGCGGTTCGTTCGAGTAGACCGTGCGGCTTCGTCCGGCCGCGATCTGATCGGCACAGTTGTCGGCGCGCCCGGAAGCATGCGCTCGATGCGCGACCATTCGTCCTCCGGCGGCTCCAGATCGGGAAGCGCGGACAGGGCCATGCGCATTCGGCTCATCTGTTCGAATTCCCGGGCGCAGACCTCACAATGCTCCAGGTGCGCGAGGCCTTCCTGCGCCCCCTCGGAGTCATCGATCAGGGCAGCTACCTGTTCGAGCGTCAGATGTTCAGACATGGTTCTCCACTTCGTCGGTTACCCGTTTTGCGTGCATCGGCGGTGAAAGCAGCGTCCGCATGCGCGCCCTTGCCTTATGCAACTGCGATTTCGACGTGCCGGACGCTATGCCCAGCCTGTCGCCAATCTCTTGATGTGTCAGTCCCTCCACGTCGTGCAGCACGAGAACCTCCCGGTATCCCGAAGGCAGCCGATCCAAACCCATCGCCAGCAGCCGCTGGTTCAGCACCGCTTCGTCGGCCGGCGGCGTAGCGGATTCCATCTCGGTCTCCGCCTCCAGCTCGGTCCGCCGGCTCTGTTTTCGGAGCCGGTTTAGGGCCGCATTCACAGCCAGGCGGTGCATCCAGGTTCCGAAAGCCGCGTCACCGCGGAACAGGTGCAGCTTCTCGAAGGCTCGGATCCACGCGTCCTGAGACACGTCTTCGGCCAGGTGATCGTCGCCGACCACCCGGCGCACCACGGTATACACTCTCCCCGCATGCGCGCGGTAGAGCTCCTCCATCGCCCGGCGGTCGCCTTCTTTTGCAAGGGCGACCCACCGCTTCTCTTGCGATCGGTCTGAGCCTCGTGAGCCTTCCATTTTCATGAGCTTTGATACACGTGGGTGCCGGCAGGGTTGCCCGGTCTCATCCGGAGCTTATCCATGAGCCAGGGAGTGCTCCGCACAGCCAGCACGGCCACCGCGATTCCAAGTACCGAATCGATCCCATAGTGGAACCGGCCGTAGACAGTGCCCAGCGTCAGCGCGACGGCCAGGGGGGACAGGACAAGCAGTGCCTTCCGGCTCTCTCGGCCCGCCGCGAGCCAGGCTGCCAGGGTCGCGGCGATGTGGGAGCTGGGAAATGCGGTGCCCTTCGACGAGCCGCTCTCCAGGATCCGGTGAACAAGCTCGAAGACGGGGCCCTCGGTCAGGGGTCCCTCGATGCGGACGAACTCATATCGCGGACCGGCGACGGGAAATACGGCAAAGCACGCGTAGCAGATGAAGAAGGCTAGGGCGACGCTGAAGGCGAACCTCTCGAGGCCTCGCGGCCCACCGGCCACGGCGGCCCATATGCCGGCGGCGGGCACGAGCAGATAGTACGAAACATAGCCGAAGTGCAGAATCTCGGAGAACCAGACAGCTCCGTACCACTCGCTGGCCACGATGCTGAGCTGAGATCCGAACAACGCCATCTCCCAGCCCTGGACGGCGCTGTCGAAGTAACCCGGAAAGGCCAACTGGTTGAGGGTAGCCAGTTCGGCGTATAGCACAGGCGTCACCAGCACCGGGTACAGAAGCCGCAGGAACAGCAGACCGCGCTGGCGCGGGGCGGGCAGCCTGCCGATCCAAAAGACCAGGGCTATCGCCGCTGCGTGGGCGGCGGCGAGAAGCGCACCCGTCTGGCTCATGCTGGCCGCCGCCAGAACTCCGGTCGCGGCCAGGTACGCTAGCAGCAGAAGGTCCGCCGGGAGGAGGCCCTCGGCGTGCAGCGGCTCCGTGAGGCCTTCGGGGCCTTCCGTAGCCACACTCACGGCCGGAGCCAACCGATCTCTCGGTACCACTTCGCTGTTTCGGCCATGCCCTCCGACACCGGAACCTCAGCCACCCAATTCAGCCCTTCCTCGGCGATCGTCGTGTCGCATGTCCACTGGAGACGCGCCAGGTCGCGCGCGCGCCGCCGGTCGAACTTGGGCGTCTGCCCGAACAGACGCGCCCCCACGTCCGCCGCCGTGCCGGCCGCTTCGATCAAGGCCGGCGGCACGGGAAGGACTCTGACCTTCCGGCCCACAGCCGCTGAGAGCACCGCGGCCACTTCGTCCCACGTGTAGATAAAGGGTTCCGCGATCGGGAACGTGCCGCCGGTGCCGTGGCCCTCAGTGGCGGCCAGGGCCGCGCGCGCGACGTCCTTCACGAACACGGGCTGCAGCCGCCCGCCGCCCATGGGCACGGTGAGCAGTCCCAGCCGGGCCATCTGGAACATCGGCAAGAGGTCCGTGTCGCGCGGGCCATAGATTCCACCCGGACGCAGGATAACAAACGCCATCTGACTGCCTTCCACGGCGGCGTGCAGCCTGCTTTCTCCAGCCAGCTTGCTTCGCCCGTAGGCGCTGACCGGCGAGTCCGGCCCCGCTGGCCCGGCCGCTGACGCGGAAACCGCGCTGTCCGGACCACGGGCGGCCAGGCTGCTGATGAGCACGAAGCGTGAGACGCCGTTGCGGACGGCCGCCCCGGCGAGCCGTGCCGTCGCCTCCGCATTCCCCCGCTGGAATGTGGCCTCGTCGGGCGCCCGGGTGAGGCCGGCCGAATGCACCACGACCGACACTCCCGTCAGAGCCGAATCCAGTTCAGTCTCGTCCAGATCGGGCCGGGCCAGATCCAGCTCTACGGTTTCGACCGACAGCGCCTTCAGCCAGCGAAGATTGCTAGTCTTTCGCACCGTACACCGCACCGTAGCGCCGGACGCGCAGAGACCCTCCGCGATGTGGCTGCCCAGAAAACCCGTCGCGCCTGTGAGCAGCACATGCCGGCCAGTCAGGTCGGCCGGGTTCATGGGTGGCCCGAATCAGAGCGTTCGGTCATACAGCCGGTATCGCTTGTAGATTTCGCCGCCCAGCCGCTCGAGCGGCTTTCGGATGGCATGGTTGTCTTCCAGCACCCAGGAGAACTCTCCGCCCTTGATACCCTTCTCCACGCAGGTCTGAAAGAGACGGTAGTACAGCAGCGTGTCGAGCCCCTTTCCGCGGTATTCCGGCACGATCCCCAGCGTCAGCACCCGGACCATATCGATATACCGCGTATGCCACAGCACTTTGAGCAGACCTAGCGGTAGCAGACGGCCGCGGGCCGGTTTGAGGGCCACGTTGTAGTTCTTCAGGGACAGCGAGAAGCCGACGGGCTCTCCGTCGGCGGAATCCACCATGATGACGAGCTCCGGGTCCTTCTTGACGATCGGCTTCAGTTCGTCAGCCATGAACGCGAGCTCGGCGTCCGTCATCGGGACGAATCCCCAGTTGCTCTCCCAGGCGGCGTTATAGATATGCCGGATGCGCCCCAGCTCATTCTCGAAATCCGCGATCCGGATGGGGCGGAGTCTGACACCGGTACGGGCGGTGATCTTGGCCTCGAGACGGGGCATGTACGCCGGCGCCTGATTGTGCCTGATGATGTAGGCGACAAGAGTCATCGATTCCGAAAACTCCGACCCGAGGATCAGATTTTCGTAATAAGCCGGGTTATACGTCATCATGATGTAGGGAGACTCGCCGAACCCCTCCACCAGCAGTCCTGCAGGATCATTGGTGGAAGGATTGACCGGGCCCCGCATGGCGGTCAGTCCGCGTTCACGCAGCCAGTCTGCGGCGGCATCGAATAACACGGCGGCGACCGCCGGGTCGTCGATCGTTTCGAAGAAGCCGAAGAAACCGACTTGCTCCCCGTGATGGCGAACGTGATTCCGGTTGTGGATAGCGGCGATTCGGCCCACGGCCCGCCCATCGCGGTAGGCTAGAAAGGCCTGTAGTTCCGAGTGTTCGTAGAAAGGATGCTTGGCCGGATTCAAGAGCTTCTTCTGGTCGATCAGAAGAGGCGCGACCCAGTGCGGGTCGTTCTCGTAGACTCGGTATGGGAAGTGGAGGAACGCTCGCAGCCCGCGGCGACCGCGGACCGGATCGATCTGAATGTGGTCAGGCGATCTGGCCAACCGAGCCCACGATCTCGTACTTGCGACCGATTCGTCCCACGGTGTCGAGCACGAAATCGAGCTGCTCGTCCGTGTGGGTTGCCATGCAGCTCGTGCGCAGACGGCAGCTTCCCTCGGGAACGGCGGGCGGCACAACTGGATTGGTGAAAACGCCTGCCTCGAACAGATCCTTCCAAAGCTGGAAAGTGGTCATCATGGGGCCGATAAGAATCGGAATAATGGGCGTCTCGGTGGGTCCGGTATCGAAGCCCATTTCCCGGAATCCATCCCGCAGCTTCCGCATGTTCGCCCAAAGTCGGTCACGCCGCTCCGGCTCTTTTCGCAGAATGTCCAGTGCCGTCAGCACCGTAGCGACGGAGGCCGGTGGCATGCTCGCGCTGAAGATCAGCGCCCGGGCGTTGTTGCGGAGGTATTCGATTATTTCGGCCGAACCCGCGACGAAACCGCCGATCGAAGCTAGCGACTTGCTGAACGTTCCTGTAATCAGGTCGACATCGTCCGTCATGCCGTAATGCTCTGCCGTGCCCGCGCCGGTCGCGCCGAGCACGCCTAGTGAGTGCGCATCATCAACGACCAGCGCCGCCTCGTGCTTCTTGGCCAGAGTGTTGATCGCCGGTAGGTCGGCGATGTCGCCTTCCATGCTGTACACGCCATCTACGATGATCAGCTTCCCGCGGTCCGGCTTCGTAGCCTGGAGAAGACGATCGAGATGCTCGGCGTCGCCGTGCCGGAAGCGCTGCACCTCTCCGAAGCCCAGCCTGGCCCCGTCCTGGATACAGGCGTGGGCAAGCTTGTCCACGAAGACCGTGTCGTTACGCCCGATGAGAGCACCGAGCGTACCGAGGTTGGTCTGGTACCCTGTACTGAACACGAGAGCGGCTTCTTTGCCGATGAAGTCCGCCAACTCTTCTTCGAGCCGGTCGTGCAGATCCAGGTTGCCGTTCAGGAACCGACTGCCCGTGTTGCCGCTTCCATAGCGGTCGAGGGCCTCCTTGGCCGCCTTGATGATGCGCGGATCGTGGGTCAGGCCCATGTAGTTATTCGACCCGACCATCACCTTTTTCTTGCCATCGATCACGACTTCGGTGTCGAAGGACTGTTCGATTCGCTGGAAATAGGGATATAGACCCGCCGAGCGGAGGTCTCGTGAGGTCGTGAAGTTTGCGCACTTGGCAAAGACGTGCATTACGGTCCTATGGATGCGTGCAACGCGGCGGCCCTCGATGTACGGGCAGAGTGGGCGGAAAGTTACCCGGAGCCATACATACGGGCAAGCAATACGGGCCGATCGCGCCGGCTTGCTGGTTTCGGGCCCAACCGCCATTCTCTCAGCATGCGCGATTGGGTTGGGAGAATACGGACGGCGGGAATCGTGCTCCTCATCGTGGCCGGGTGTACTCCAAGATCTGAACCTGGCGCGCCGGAGCCGAATGCGCCGACCGTGCAGCAAGCGGCCCAGGGAGCTGAGACAGACAGCTCTGAAACCGCTGAAGGCCCGGATTCACTGTACGTACGGGTTGAGCCCATCCTTCTGGATCGTGCCGCGGCCGAACCGCGGCCGGTTCCGATTCTTCCTGCCGGGCTGGCCTGGTCTCCAGCGGAGCCTGAAGAAGGATCGGCCTTCGGGATTCGGATTCTACAGCCAGCCAGTGGACAGCGTGTGACAGGGGTCGAGGGCTGGATTGCGGACCGGCCGCTCCATTTCGCATTGCTGGCTGACCGCTGGTTCGCGATGGCGTCGGTCCCGGTCGGCACCTCAGGAACCGAGATACTCCGGGTGACGGCGACCTATGCGGATGGATCGCAAATGGACCAGGAGCTCACAATCCGGTCCAGGTCCCGGGAGTTCGCCTCCAGACCGCTGAGCGTGGCGCCGCGCTTTTCTTCCCCACCGCCGGAGACGCAGGCGCGGATCGCACGGGAAAGAAAGCGGGTCCGGGCACTTCTGGCTGACGTGACCTCGGAATGGCTCCTGGAGAAGAACTTTGAACCGCCGCGGCCAATACAGATTACCAGCCCGTTCGGTCAGCGGCGGGTGTTCAACGGAGAGCTGAGCAGCCGCCACTGGGGGCTCGACCTATCCGGACAAACCGGCGCTCCGATTGTAGCCGCTGGCCGCGGTCGCGTCCGACTTGCCGAGAACCTGTACTTCGCTGGAAACGCGGTCTACGTGGATCACGGCAGCGGTGTCTTCACGGCCTACTTCCACCTCTCAGAGTTTGACGTGCGGGAAGGCGAGGTAGTGGAGGCGGGCCAGCTGCTCGGACGCGGGGGGGATACGGGCCGGGTCACGGGAGCTCACCTGCATTGGTCAGCCTACGTGGCGGGACAGCCGCTCGACGCGAGCAGCTTCTTGGCCATACAAGTGCCGGGTCGCTGATCTAGGTAGGCAAGAAAAGGCCGCCTGCCCTCCTTCTACAACCGCACGGCGAGGCTCGGACCGCTAAGGCTTTCGAAGAGACAGACGGCCGTTTAGCCGTGGACATCTCCTGTGTCTGCTCTTCAAACCCCGTCGACCATTGGTCGGTTCCCTACAGCCGGCCGCCTACCTCTGACGCGTGCGCCCGGCGGCGGATTCAGCCGCTCTGCGGCACCTTTCCGCCCTGGGGCACCGGCTTGAACGCGGCCACGCGGCCTTCGAACGCTGAGGCGATTGTCGTATATGGACTGGCCAGATAGACCTTCCCTGGGCCACTCCGGCCTGGAAAGTTTCGGTTGATCGAGCTGACAGTCACCTGATCGGCAGTCACGCTCACGCCCGGGCCCGCATTGATGCAGGCTCCGCATCCGGGGGCCAGTACATTGAATCCGGCTTCGCGAAACAGCTCGTCGAAACCCTGATCACGCGCGTATTCCTCGACGTCCAGCGAGCCGTACTGGATATAGGCCATGACACCGTGCGCGACGCGCCGGCCCGCGTCCACCATTTGGCGCGTCACACGCGCCGCCATTTGTATGTCGTCCCGCTTGGCCGCCGTACAGGAACCCGCGTACACGATGTCCACCAGGACGTCCTCGCCCAGCTCCTCGACCGGCTCGCCGCGCCCCGGATCACCCGGTTTGGCCACCATCGGACCGAGCGCAGACGCGTCGATCTCCAGCGTCCATTCGTATTCGGCATCCGGGTCGCTGAACATGGGCTCCACCAGCCCGCGGGCCTCCTCCCGGTCCATCCCGCGACGGTCAACAAGCCAGTCTACCGTCGTCTCGTCGGGCGCCACGATCCCGGTGAAGGCTCCGACCTCCGCCGCCATGTTGGTCAGCGTCGCCCGCTCATCCACGCTCAGCCGCTCGACGGCTTCGCCGCGGTACTCGAGGATCTTTCCTATGGCGTCGCCGTTGCGGACGTAGGGGTGCCGCAGGATCTCCAGTATCAGGTCCTTAGCCGTGACGTTATCGGCAACCCGGCCGCTGATCTCGACGCGCACGGATCGCGGAACCTCGAGCCGTACATCCCGGGTGGCCCATGAGTTGACGATAGCGGTGGTGCCGACACCGAAGGCCACGCAGCCGATGGCGCCGGAGTGTGGCGTGTGCGAATCGCTTCCGACGATGACCTGACCCGGGAGCGCGTACTCACCCAGCACTTTGACGTGGCAGATGGCCTCGCTGCCCACGCGGTCCGGTAGCTCGCCGTGCAGTCGTATGCCCTTTTCTTTCGCGAACTCGCGCTGGCGCTCGTGGAGCGCGTGTGCCGCGTCCAGGAGTCCCATCTTCTTCTTTTCGTCGCTGATGACCTGGTCCAGGAAGGCCAGGTGGTCGCGGAAGAAATAGATGCTGCCGGGATCATTGAGGTCCGCGTCGCCGCCGAAATCTTCCCAGAAAGTAGACGCCATCGGAGTGACGTATTCATGGCTGAACCGTATATCCGCCCGAACGAACCCGGTATCGCCGGGCTGCACCGCCGGCACTCCTATCTCATCTACGGACACGTCTTTCGACCAGTGCGCGGCCAGAATCTTTTCCGCGATCGTCATGGGACGGCCGGGCTCCGTTTCGACGTGTGGCACCTCAACAATGCCTTTCAGTCGGGCCACGGCGTAATCCAGCAGGCCCCCGTACTCAATGATGTCGCGTTCGATCTGGCCGGCGTCCCCAATAAACGTATCGAGGGGCATCTCCTCGCCGCGGCGGATCTTATCGATGACCGAGAAATCCGTCGTGGTCAGGACTCCGATGTTCTCACAGTTCTCGCCGTAAATCCTCTCGATGTTTTCGGCGATGACGATGCGGATCCCGGCCGCCCGTTCCGCGTACGGAGACGCCTCCCTGCTCGACCCCTTGCCGCGCCGCTTCCCGGAAACGGACGCCACGAAGCCGCCTCCGGCTACGTCTCCTCGTCCGATAGGATGCTGGCCGCCACACTCGAGGCCCACGTACGGATACTGGCCCAGTGTGTCGTCGTAGTAATAGCAGACCCAGGCGGGCGTGATTTCATCGGTGCTGATGTCGTGTCTCAGCGCCATCGATGGATCCCAATCGAGATCCTCGCCGGCCAGCTGTCTTCGAATCAGCTCCGGATCTTCTGTGAGAAAGAGAATGCGCCCCTGAAGGCGCACGGTGTCGGGACGTCGTGCGACGTCGCGTTCGAGCAGTTTTGTAAGCATCAAGTCCGGATTCTGGTGTTGTGTGTTTACTTGTTAAGCCGACCGTGCCGGGGCGTTCTGAGCCCTCGCACCTGAGCGATGCGGAATCTATCCAGCGTGTCGAGGTGTAGCGAGTTTTAAGCTGGGGGAACTATCATGAGGGCCGGGGCTGACCCTGGCCCTGCCTTCCTGGAGGCTCGCATGGAACCTATCGCAATCGTCACGGCCTTCGTGGGTGCGCTGTACATAGTGGTCCGCGGTCCCCTTCTCATCGCACCCGCGGCCTGGGCTACCCGCCTTCAGCACTTCCACTCGACCCCGGGGCGCATACGAATCCTTGGAGTCGTGGCGCTAATCCTGGTCGCCTTGCCGCTGATCGTCACGGCACGCCAGGCCCCCGCCAGCCACGGCGACGTCACCAGTTGGCTCGAGGGGTTTGGCTGGTTCGCGGCCACAATGATGGTCTGGGTCATCGCGGCCCCTGGAGCGTGGCACCGGCTCGCGGACGCATTCTGGGGTGCAGCGTCGCAGTCGACTCGAAGGGCCATAGGCGCACTCAACGTGGCTGTCGGACTCTTCCTCGGTTGGGTCGCTTTCGTCGTCCTGTAGCGGCGCCGGCTTCTCAGCCCCTCAGACGTCTAGCCCCTGAAGCACGTCCAGCGCATACGCGACCCGGCCGAACGGAGCGCTCACCTGAATTCCCTCTACGCGATCACGCACGGCGGCGGTCATCTCCCGCGCGATGGAGCAGCCTTCGCCCCGTGCGAACTCGGCACCTCGCTCCTGCGCAACCTGCATCCGGACCATGATCGGTTCCGGTATCTCGATCCCGGGAACCTCGTTGGCTAGAAACTCGGCGTTACGGAGACTGGTCAGGGGCCAAATGCCGGCGACGATCGGTATGCGCGTGCCGTCGCCGTCGATTTTGTCCAGGAAACTGAGCAGGCTTTGGACGTCGAAAACCGGCTGCGTGACGGCAAACTCCGCGCCCGCCTCCACTTTCCAGTACCAGCGTTCCAACTCCCGGTTCATGTCCACGTCACTCGGGTTAACGCCGACCCCGACGACGAACGACGTCTGCCCGCCAATCGCGTGTCCGCTCGGATCCAGCCCGCGGTTGAGGCCGGACACCAGATTCGTAAGCCCTATCGAGTCGATATCGAACACGGCGGTAGCGTCCGGATAAGGGCCCATGCGGGGGGGATCGCCGGTGATGAGCAGAAGATTGCGGAGGCCCAAAGCTTGAGCGCCGAGCAGGTCGCTCATCATGCCCAGCAGGTTACGATCGCGGCAGCAGTAATGGATGACCGTTTCGATTTCCGCTTCACGCTCGATCAGCAGCGATGCAGCGATTACGCCCATCCGCATCATGGCTCGCGCGCCGTCGGGTACGTTGACGGCGTGGACACCGGCGGCGGCAAGCTGTCTGCACGACTCCACCATCTTGTCGGCATCCGCACCGCGGGGAGGCAGGATTTCCACGCTGGTCACCGTGAGTCCGGCGGCCAGCCGCTGCCCCCACCCTGATCTCTCGGAGAGGGGCACGGGCTCCGTGGCCTCCGCCTGGACCTCGACCACCGGCTGTGCCGGCGCAGACGGAGCCGCCGCAACTGCGCGTGGAGCCACCGCCTTCATCTGGCTGGCCATTTCGGCCGTGTGCTCAGGGCTCGTTCCGCAGCACCCTCCCACGATCTGCGCGCCCGCCTTTATCAGCTTCCGGGCGTAGCTGGCCATGTAGTCGGGCGAGGCCATGTACATCTTCCGGTCATCCAGGTCTCGCGGAAGGCCTGCATTGGCAATGGCCGCCAGGGGGAGGTCCGTGACCGAGGCCATTTCCTGGATGACATCCACCATTATGGCGGGCCCTACACTGCAGTTAATGCCTATCGCGTCGACATTAAACTCGGACATGGACTTCGCCATGTTGACGGCGGATTCCCCGTATGAAGACCGTCCGCCCTCGTTGACTGTCATCATGGCCAGAATCGGCAGATCGCAGACGGACTGGCAGCCGCTAATGGCCTCGATCAATTCCGCGAGATCCGAAAACGTCTCCACGCT
>JAZDDE010000072.1:0-3319 GCA_036679495.1 Gemmatimonadota bacterium
GGTCTGGATTGGAACTAGACTCGGTGTTGCCGGAGATCCGAGAACAAATCGAGGCACTGTTTCCTCGCTACCCGGAGAAGCGTGGCGCTCTGCTTCCGGCTATTTACCTGGTCCAGGCCAAGAAGGGGTATGTCGATGAGCAGGACGCTCGCGTGCTGGCGGAGCTCTTCGATATCAAGCCGGTCGAAGTATGGGAGGTTCTCAGCTTCTACAATATGTTCTACACGACGCCGCAAGGGCGACACCATGTGCACGTCTGTACGAATCTTCCCTGCAGCCTTCGCGGTTCACGCAGTCTTCTCAAGAGTCTCGAATCGCACCTGGGTATCCGCTGCGGCCAAACCACATCCGACGGCCGCATTACGCTGATGCATGAAGAGTGTCTGGGTTCCTGCGGCACCGCGCCCGTGATGCGCGTCGACGGGGAGTACGTCGAAAACCTGAATCTCGATGAGGCCAAGCGGGTGCTCGATGGCCTGGGGTAGCAATTGATCACGCGACCTCAGATCACGAGCTACCTGTCCGAGCATTATGGCGACGAGGCGTATGCTGAACTGTCTGGGTACGAGGCGCGCGGCGGCTTCGAGGGTTTGCGTAAAGCGCTGCGCATGGAGCCCGGGGAGATCATCGAGCTGGTCAAGTCCGCCGGCCTGCGCGGGCGCGGAGGCGCCGGATTCTCAGCGGGACTGAAGTGGAGCTTCATGCCCTCCGGCGATGATCGTCCGAAGCTCTTCGTGTGCAACGGCGACGAATCGGAGCCCGGCTCGTTCAAGGATCGACTGATCATGGAGCGAGGGCCCCACCAGATTCTGGAAGGGATCCTGATCGGCGCTTGGGCCATCGGCGCCAGCAAGACGTACATCTACATTCGCGGTGAGTACGTAGAGTCGGTCCGCCGCCTTCAGCAGGCCGTGGACCAGCTCTACGAGCGTGGTTACCTGGGCCGGAGCATCTTGCGCAAGAAGGGGTTCGACCACGACATCGTCGTGCATAGCGGCGCCGGGGCCTATATCTGTGGAGAGGAGACGGGTCTACTCGAGTCACTGGAGGGGAAGAAGGGGCAGCCGCGCAAGAAGCCGCCGTTTCCCGCGCAGTACGGTGCGTTCGGACTTCCCACGACTGTGAACAACGTTGAAACGTTCTCGCATGTTCCTTTCATCCTGGCTCGTGGTGTCGACTGGTTCCGGGGGATCGGTACGGAGAAGAGTCCGGGAACCACTCTCTACGGCGTGTCGGGTCACGTCGAGCGACCGGGGCTCTTCGAGTTGCCCCTCGGAACCCCGCTGCGCGAGATCATCGAGCACGCCGGCGGCGTGCGCGGGGGGAGGGCAGTGAAAGGAGTCATCCCGGGTGGTATGTCGATGCCGATCCTCCCGCCGTCGGATCTCGATGTGAAAATGGCCGACGAGTTCCTGTCCGCGCGCGGCACGCACCTGGGTACCGGCGGCGTCATGGTGATGGACGAGACCACATGCATGGTGCGGGTCGCGTGCGTGATCAGCTACTTCTTCCGCGACGAGTCCTGCGGGCAGTGCACGCAGTGTCGTGAGGGAACGGGCTGGGTCAACAAGATCTGCGAGCGGATCGAGGCGGGTCGCGGGACCCCGGCCGACCTGGAGTTGCTGGACGACGTGCCCTCGATCATGGAGGGGCAGACCATCTGCGCATTCGCCGACGCGGCGGCCTGGCCCATCCAGGGTCTCATGCGCCACTTCCGCGGAGATTTCGAAACGCACATCGCCGAAAAAAAATGCCCCTTCCCGGAGAGCTTCGAGCTTTAGGCATGCCGATCATCAGCATCGATGGGACTGAGTACGAGGTTGCCGAGGGCCGAATGGTCCTGCAGGCGATCGACGATCTGGGCTTGCTCATGAGCGGGGTGGACATTCCGCACTATTGCTGGCACCCGAAGCTCGCCATCGATGGGTCCTGCCGCATGTGCCAGGTCGAGATCGAGGGCATGCCGAAGCTCCAGATCGCCTGTAATACGCCGGTCAAAGACGGGATGGTCATCAACACTACCAGCGAACGCGTGCAGAAAGGTCAGCGCGGTGTCATGGAGCTCTTGCTGATCAACCATCCGCTCGACTGTCCTATCTGCGATCAGGCGGGCGAGTGCAAGCTCCAGGACTTTGCTTTCGACTATGGCATGCCGGGCGCACGTACCGAGGAGCCACGGCGACCGGCCAAGAAGGCCACCGACTTTGGCCCGACCATCCTCTTCGATCAGGAGCGCTGCATCCTGTGTCGACGCTGCGTTCGCTTCTGTCGAGAGATCCCCAAGACCGGAGAGCTCGGAGTCTTTGATCGTGGCGACCGCTCGTTGCTGGAGCTATTTCCGGGCTCGAAGCTCGACAACCCTTACTCCATGAACGTTGCCGATATCTGCCCGGTCGGTGCGCTGACGACGAAGGACTTCCGCTTCAAGATCCGCGTATGGTTCCTCGACGACGTGGAGAGTGTTTGCGATCAGTGCTCCAACGGCTGCAACATCTACGCTTCACGCTCCAACAACCGCATCTACCGCTATCTTCCGCGTCGCAATGACGCGGTGAACGATACCTGGATCTGCGATCAGGGAAGACTCTCCTACAGGCGGATCACCGAGAATCGCATCTCGGAGCCCAAGGTGGCGCGGAAGACCACGACCTACACGACGGCTCTGCAGTCTGCAGGCGAGCTCGTGCGGGAGGCACGCGAAGCGGGCAAGCGAATTCTCGGAGTGGCATCCCCGTTCGCCTCCAACGAAGACCTTTTCGTGCTGCGCGAGCTCCTGGAGGCGCTCGGGGCGGGCCCTGGTATGTTCAGTGTTCCACGCGGCGACGCCGACGACATTCTGATCAAAGCCGAGAAGGCGCCGAACGCGAACGGCGCCCGTGGGATCGGCTTCTTGGAATCCAACGCGCCCGGAGATGCCGCAGAAGTGGCGATCGTACTCGGACATACGTTGGAGCCGGCCGCACTCGACGGTATCCAGACGCTGATTCTCATCGATACCGAGGATTCCGCCCTGGTCGAGAAGGCCGAAATCGTGTTGCCCGCCCGTTCCTTTGCTGAGAAGGAGGGCAGCTTCACCAATCACGCCAATCGGGTTCAGGTGTTCCAGCCGATTGTGGAGCCGAGCTTCGAGGCGCTGGCCGAAGGTGAGATTCTACAACGCATTGGAGCCGCCGCTGGCCTGGCGGACTGGGACGAGACGTACGATGTGCGCGAGGTTTCGAAGCGCCTCTCCGAGTCTGTTGCGGCGTTCGACGGGATTCACCTGGGCAGCATCGATGACCAAGGACGCGAGCTCTCTTAGATGGAAGTCGGTGCCCAC
>JAZDDE010000073.1:0-5750 GCA_036679495.1 Gemmatimonadota bacterium
CCCATTACATTCGGCGTCCTCGGCGGCAAGCCGTTCTGGGGTCTGCCGGGAAATCCGGTCTCGGCCATGGTGACGTGTGAGCTGTTCGTGCGCCCTGCGGTACGGAAGATGGCCGGTCATACGCGTCTGGAGAGGCAGCGGCGGCGGGTACGGCTGGCCGAATCCATACGCTCTACTCCGAGGCTCGCACAGTACTATCGGGTTACGGTGGTCGAGTCGTCCGGAGATGAGCTCCCGGCCGCGAGTCTTACCGGCCCACAGGGCTCGGGTATTCTGAGTTCGATGGCGGCGGCCGACGGACTTCTGGTAGTGCCGGAAGGCACAGACAAGTTGCCAGAGGGCGCGGTGGCCGAGTTTCTCCCTCTTCGGTGAGCGGCTCCACGGGTTCGAGGGTCGTCCTGCTGGTCGGGACCCGGCGCGGGCTCTTCAGGTTCGTCGGCCGGCCTGATTCTACGACCGGAACCAACGCAGCGGGTTGGGCAATCGACGGACCACACGCCGCCGGCCACGAGGTGTACCACGCGGTCCTGGACCCGCGAGATGGCCGCACGGGTTGGGCCACCACGCGCCATGACGTGTGGGGAACACATGTGTACCGCAGCCACGACACGGGGCGGACATGGGAAGTCCTACCGGATCGCCCCACCTTCCCGCCCGCTCTGCAGCGTGAGGTCAAGGCCATCTGGCACATCGCGCCTGGGCCCACGGATCAGCCGGAGCGCATATACGCCGGCGTTGAACCGGCTGGCCTGTTTGTCAGCGATGACTCGGGCGGGTCGTGGCGTTGGCTGGACGGCCTCGAGAGCCACCCCACGCGGGAAGCCTGGCAGCCTGCGAAAGGCGGACTGGCGCTCCATTCCGTGCAGGTCGATCCGTCTGATTCTGAGCGGGTCTACGTGGCCGTATCGGCGGGAGGCTGCTACCGGACGGATGACGGTGGGAAAAACTGGAAGCCGATCAACCGGGGGACGCGGGCCGAGTTTCTGCCGGAAGTGCGGCCTGAGGCGGGCCAGTGCGTTCATGCGCTTCGCCTTCATCCGGCCCGGCCGGACCGGCTCGTTCAGCAGAATCACTGCGGCACCTACGTAAGTGACGATCGGGGAGAGTCGTGGCGCGAAGTCAGCACGGGCCTGCCGAGTGATTTCGGCTACGTGGTCGGTTTGGACCGGAACGACCCGGATCGATGGTGGGTCATCCCCGAGGACAGCAGCCACCTGCGTTCTGTGTGCGATCAGCGCCTGAGGGTTTTCGAAACGGCGGACGCCGGAGACACTTGGACCGCCCGGTCGGACGGGCTGCCGCAGGAACATGTCTACGCGACAATCCTGCGAGAGGCGCTTGCTACCGACGAGGCGGATCCCTGCGGAGTCTATTTCGGGACCGCTACCGGACACCTGTATGCGAGCCGGGACGGAGCGATCTGGGAAGTCGTGGCCAGCCATCTTCCTAAGATCCTGTCCGTCCATGCGAGCGTGATCGACGGCTAGGCGGCCCCTCTCGATTCCATCACGATAGCGCCGCTGGCATAGCCTCCGCCCACTGCCGTGAGCACGATGCGAGCCGGGTCCGGGAGTGGACCATGCTCTCCCCGGAGCAGCTCGTCCAGCGCGATCGGAACTGTCGAGGCCGATACGTTTCCGTAGTCCTGGATCGTGTGGATCACCCGGCCTTTACTCAACTTGAGCTGACGCTCGAGGCCTACGGTAATCCTGAGGTTGGCCTGGTGTGGGACGACATAATCCACGTCGTCCCATGAGATGCCGCTGCCTTCCATAGCGTGGTGTGCCATAGAAACCATGGTTTGGATGGCCTGCTTGAGCACGTGCGGACCTCCGCCCATTCGCAGAACTGACTTCGGGTCGTCTTCCGACATCCACCGCTGGGAACCCAAATGCAGGTGCTGGGGAGCGTAGTCAGCGCTCAAATAGGCCGGGCCCAGGACGCAGCCCCGGCTCTGGTCTTTGCTAAGCACCATGGCTCCCGCTCCGTCCGCAAAAAGGACGGCCGTGGTCGGGTCCGAGTAGTTCGTGATCTTTGAAAGGGCGTCGCCGCTCACAACCAGAACATTCTCCGCTGCTCCGGAGTGGATGAAGGCATCCCCGGCCGCGAGCGCAGACAGGAAGCCGGCGCACGCGGTGTTAAGTACGAATCCGCCAACCTGAGGCGCGCCTAGCAAGGAACCCACCGTACCGGCCGCATTCGGTACGATGTCCGCTGCCGTGAGAGAGGCTACAAGGATGAGATCCAACTCAGTTGCAGGGATTCCCGCTTGTTCCAGAGCTAAACGTCCGGCTTCGGCGCACATTTCCTCTGAGGTGGGACCGCTGTCTGGATTTACGAACCGCCTGCGCTTGATACCAGTCAGTTGCTGCGCCCATCGATCGAAAACGTCTGCCGGGCTGAGCGCCTCGGCATCGTCAACGCCTCGCAGGGAACGGCGGGCGCGCTCGTGATCGAAGGCCGCCTGAATACTAGGCCGCGAAAACAGCTCGTAGTTGTCTACGACGTCCGGTGGAAGATAGCGGCCGGTGCCTGCTACTCCCGCTCGTGCAGTGCCTTTTGCCATCGGCAAAAGGTAGCGTCTGTATAGGCTAGGCTCAATCGGGCGCGGACGGGATCAGCGACGAACGGCATCACCTGTCCGGCGTCGAGCACCGTCCGTCGTCGGCCTTGGCGCCGGCCGGACTCCGTCGGTCGGCCGGCGGCGTTCAGGCGTGCGAGCGTCGGGCGGCGTCTTTCGATCCGTAGGAATACGGGTGTCTGGTGGGTCGCGCCGGTCCGTGGGCGCCGGGGTCGCACCACCGGTACCATCGGTCGTTCCCGGGCGTCTCGGTATGGTCTGGCCGTCCGTCGTGCCCGGGCTCGGATTGCCGTCACCGCCCGAACGCGGGCGTGCGTTGCGACCCGAGGCCGGCTTTCTCTGCCGAGCTTCGGACATACGCCGTCCGACAGCCCGGATGGCTTCTTCGGGCGTTTCACCCCGCAGCCGAACCCGGCGTTTGATCGCTGTGGAGGCCGCCAGCAGGTGCCGAGGCTGCGCTCCGGCCTCGAGCTCTCGCCGCATCATGCTGACCGCGAGTGGCGCCGGCACACCCACTTCCGACAAGTCGGTAACCACCCGCAGCGGAATGGCCAGGTTTCGCGCACGGGAACGTCCGAGCTCCTGTATCACCGCTGGCGGCACGCCCTTATGGAGCGCGTTCGCGCCGGCTACAAGACTTGCCTGGTGCCTGCGGCCATTGAGCAACCGACTGGCGTGTGCGAGCCGGCCCGCATATTCGCCAACGCCTTGAACGATGCGCTGCGGCGGAACCCGTTTGGCGGCGCCCTCTGCGGCCTTCCGGTAGATCAACCCAGGCGGCACTCCTTCGCGCTCGGCACGTGCCGCGATAGACTCGATCTCGGTCACCGCCGCCTCGGGGAGCATCTCCCGGAGCCGATCCGGCGCGGAGTTCTGTGCCGCGAGCGGAGAAGCGATCATGAGAATGGCCGCCGCAAAGAGCCCAATACCAGACCGAACTGAGGTCGCCAGTCTCATGCGGTTACGTTCCGCTCACGGGCTCGGGGATCGCCACGATGGAATTCATCTGCCCGAATCCATCGTCAGCGTAGGATTCGGCGTTCGGGTCCGGCACCCAACTCGTCCCATCCAGAACGAACATGTATTCGTGCACGCCTGCCTCGAGAGGCACGCGTCCCGTCCAAACACCGTCGCCATCCAAATCCTCCAGAGCGATCGTCGGCTCCCAGCTATTGAAGTCTCCTACGAGCTCAACGGATTGTGCCTGCGGAGCTTCCACAAAGAACTGGACGAAAACAGTGGATGGTGTCTCCGAGGCTACATCAGGCGTGGACAGTAGGCCGAGCCGCGGACCGACAGCCACCACGAGAAGACCAGCCAGGACCGCGGCGGCGGCCAACGGTGAGACATGGATCGGACGAGGATTCGTCAACCAGCGGATCACTCCCAATGCAGGATTGATCTTCCGCGCAATCCCCCGAGTGACGCCGGCGCGCTCTTCCTGAATCCGGGCCATGACTCGCTGGTCAAGGCCGAGAGGCGCACCCGCCGGACCCATAGATCGGGCGCTGCTCAACAGACCGTCCCAAGCCTGGGCGTCCGCCCGCAGATCCTGTGGCAGATCCTCGAGCTTCAGCTCGCCGTCCAGATACGCCTGTAATTCCTCACGCATTCTCATCCCTCTCATCCTCATCCCTCGCGGTACTCGGCCAGGAGTACCTGTAGCTCATCCCGGGCTCTGTGAACCCTCATCTTGAGGGCCGCCACGGACACTTCCAGCTTTTCCGACATCTCTCCGTACGACCAACCTTCAATATGCTTCAGTACAAACGCTTCCCGCTGTTCCGGCGGAAGCGTCTGCAGGGCATCCTGTATCAAATCGGCCATATCCCTCCGCTCGGCAGCTCCTTCCGGTCCACTCGAGTCGCTCCTCAGTAGCGGAACTTCCTCCAGCGACAGATTCCGCTGGTGCCGACTCTTGAGGAAATCCTTGCACCCATTCGCCCCGATTCTAAACAGCCAGGCCCCGACGCGCTCCGGATTCTTGCAGCTTGCCAGATTCTGCCACGCCTTCACAAAGGCAGTCTGCACGACATCCTCTGCGTCGTCCGCCCGACCTGTCATCCGCAGCGCGTGGCGATACAGTACATCCTGATACCGGCGGACGAGCTCGGTGAAGGCGTGCTCCGACCCATCCAGGGCCTCGGTGACCAACTCCAGGTCGCTCGACTGCGCCTCCGTAGCTGCTACTCTCGGTTGTCCGTGAATAATGACGATCCTCGTGGCTGTAACGTAACAAGCCGTTCGAGCGCGGTTCGCATGCCAGATGCGTCGCTAGGCAAGCTAGTATGCCACTCGCAACGGGCCAACTGAAGCGGAACCCGTGCAAGTAAGGCACCATAGCGCTCCTGTCAGCGTGTTTCCAGGGGCGTTGTGGGCCGTGGCGGGGTGCTGATCCGCGACATATTGTGTCCCCCATGCCGACCATTCACGACCTGCCGACGCCGGCGCTGATTCTCGACCTGGATCGACTCGAGCGGAATCTCCGGAATATGGCCACTCGGGCGGATCGGCTGGGGGTCCGGCTGAGGCCGCACATCAAGTCGCACAAGTGTGTTGAGATTGCTCTGGCTCAGAAGGCGCTCGGAGCGACTGGCATTACGGTTTCGTGTCTCGAAGAGGCGGCTGTCTTCGCACGGCACGGCTTTTCAGATATTACGTGGGCCTTCCCGGTTATCCTGTCACGCCTGGATGAGGTCGCGGAGCTGGCCAGGTCGATCGACCTCGGGGTCGTTGTGGACTCGGAGGCGGCGGTAGAGGCGGTGTCGGCGCTGGGTGTTCCGCTTCGCGTTTGGCTCAAGATTGACTGCGGATACCATCGCGCCGGGCTCGATCCCGAGTCTCCTGATGTCCTGAACCTGGCCAGGAGGATCGCTGAGGCTGATTCCCTCGAATTCGCCGGCCTCCTGTCGCACTCCGGAGACGCGTACTCGGCCCGATCCGAGGACCACGTGCTACAAATCGCGGAACACGAAGGGCGTACAATGTCCGCGCTCAGCGAGAGCCTAAAGACCGAGGGCATTGAGACCGCCGACGTGTCTGTGGGATCGACCCCGTCGGCAACGCGGGCCACCGACCTGGCGGGTGCCACCGAGATGCGACCGGGCAACTACGCCCTGTTCGACTACACGCAGGCCTCGCTTGGTTCCTGCGAGACTGTAGACTGCGC
>JAZDDE010000074.1:0-2864 GCA_036679495.1 Gemmatimonadota bacterium
GCTGAAAGGCCTTCCCGCGCTCCTTGTAGCTCCGAAACATGTCATAGCTGGAGCAGGCCGGAGAGAGCAGCACCACGTCTCCGGGCTGGGCCAGCTCCGCGGCAGCGCGGACGATCGAGTCCATCCCGCTTTCTACGCGCATCATGGGTGTCGATTCGCTCAGCTCCTGTACGATGAGCGGAGCCGATTCGCCGTACGCGATTACGGCACGGGTTTTCTCGTGGACCAGCTCGGATATAACGGAGAACGGCGATCCCTTGTGGCGTCCACCCAGAAGAAGGACGACCGGCCTCCCGAAGGCCTGGAGAGCCGCGTGGGTGGCCGACAAGTTTGTCGCTTTCGAGTCATCGACCCACAAAACGCCGTCCCGATCGGCGACCGTCTGGAGACGGTGGGACAGACCACGGAACGTCTGGAGGCCGGAGCGGATGTCCTCGTCCGCGCAGCCCACACACGCGGCTGCCAGTCCAGCGGCCAACGCGTTCGCCGCACTGTGTCCGCCGGGCAGAGGCAACTCAGAGACCGGCATCCAGGTCCGCTGTCGGTCCCCCAGGCGCACGTTCAGCTCGCCGTTTTCGAGCCATGCCCCTGATTCTACAGAACCTTCTATCGAGAACAGGAGCTGGGTTCCCAGCGCCTCCTGCGCCAGGTGCAAAACGGCCTGATCATCGGCGTTCAGAATCCAGTTCGACTCTTCGGTGGAGTGCGCGAACAACTGCTGTTTGTCGCGATAGTAAGGGGCGATTCCATGGTATCGATCCAGGTGGTCCGGACCGAGATTGAGGAGCACTCCCACGTCCGAGCTGAACTGCTCCACTGGAAGGAACTGAGTTCCGCGACGATCCAGTCCGGCTGCTGCTCTCGCAGCGCGATTTCCGAGAGCGGCAGGCCAACGTTGCCCGCGCATTCTACGCTCATACCGGAGGTCGTCAGGACGTGCGTGAGGAGGTGAGACACCGTCGTCTTGCCGTTGGTGCCGGTCACTCCGATGATCCGGCTGGTGATATCGCGGTAGGCAAGCTCGATCTCGGCGATCGTTCGCACTCCGGCCTCGATCAGTTGGCTCCGCACAGGCGTGGCCGGCCCGATTCCGGGACTGGCGATGACCAGATCAGCCGCCAGGATCCGTTTCATATCGTGTCCTCTGACCTCGGCCTCGACGCCTGTATCGCGGAGGGCCTTTGCGGCGGCGACCTGCTCGTCCCCATCGCTGACGTCGCTCGCGTACACGCGGCCACCACGGGCGTGCGCAAGCCGTGCGGCGGCGACGCCGGATATCCCCAGTCCGAGGACCGCCACATTGGCTCCAGGCTCGAAGGCGGGCGAGCGAGCCATTAGCGAACCTTCAAGGTCGCCAGACCGATCAGGGCGAATAGTATGGCGATGATGTAGAACCGTATTACGACACGCGTCTCGGGCCACCCGAGTTGTTCGAAGTGGTGATGCAGAGGCGCCATTCGGAACACCCTTCGCCCTGTTCCGGTGCGCCAGCGGGTTAGCTTGAAGCCCGAGGTCTGGATGATGACCGATAGGGCCTCAGCCACAAAAACGCCGCCCACGATCAGGAGCATCAGCTCAAATTTCAGCAGGAGGGCCACAGCGCCGATCGCTCCTCCGAGAGCGAGCGAACCTGTGTCGCCCATGAAGACCTGCGAGGGCGGCGCGTTGAACCACAGGAAACCGATGGCGGCGCCGGCCAGCGCCGCGCAGAACACGGTCAGCTCGCCCGCGCCGGGCAGGTAGGTCAGACCCAAGTAGTACGAGGTGTCTACTCGGCCCATGACGTAGCCGAAAATGCCGAAGGTCAGCGCGGCGATGGCACTCAGGCCCGCAGCCAGCCCGTCCAGACCATCTGTCAAGTTGACGGCATTGGCGCTGCCCGCCATGACCAGAGCGACGAAGATCGGGAACATGGGTAGCCAGAACACCATCTGGACATTCTTGAAGAACGGAACTGACCGTTCGAGGACTCCCTCACCGGCGAATGGGGCCCAGAGAAGAAATCCGCCAAGTAGCAGTCCCAACGCCATCTGCCAAACGAGCTTGTGACGCGCGATGAGGCCCCGGGACTCGTGGCGCACCACCTTCAAGTAATCGTCGGTGAAGCCGATCACGCCCATTCCAGCGGTAAGAGCGCAGGCGGTCGGAACAAACCATTGGTCCAACCGGGCCCAGAGCAAGCATGGGACGAGCAGGGCAATCAGGATAATGAGGCCGCCCATTGTGGGAGTGCCCTGCTTGTGAAGGTGAGACTTGGGACCTTCCAGCCGGACTACCTGCCCGATCTTCCGTTTCTCCAGCCGCCGGATGACGGCAGGGCCCACGATGAATGTCACGAGCAAGGCGGTCGTCATGGCGCCGGCCGCCCGAAACGAAATGTACTGGAACACGTTGAACAGAATGTGCCGGTCGGCCAGCGGAAACAGAAAGTGATACAGCATCAGGCCACACCGCCTGCGTAGGCCCGCTCAAGGCCCTCGACAACCCCTTCTAGGCGCACGCCCCGTGAAGCCTTAACCAGCACCACTTCGTCTCCGCGGAGCTCCGGCTCCAGCGCTATCCACGCATCGGCCGCTGACTCGGCATCCATGATCCGCAAGGTGCCAGAGCCGGAATCCATGGCTGAAAACGCTGGTGCGAACTCTCCCTGGGCGATTACCAGATCGAATCCACCGCGGGCCAGAAGACCCGCGACGCGCGAGTGTTCACGGCCGGAGTGCGAGCCGAGTTCGAGCATCGTGCCGACAACGGCGACACGCCGCCGGTCGGGAAAAGCCAGGCGGCAGTGCTCGATGGCCGCCTCGAATGATTCTGGATTCGCGTTGTAGCAATCCGCGATGAGCGTCAGGGCGCCCAGCTGACGC
>JAZDDE010000075.1:0-4488 GCA_036679495.1 Gemmatimonadota bacterium
CAAGCAGACGCTGCGCGAGGCAGGCGTAACCGCGGAGCTAGATGCTCGATCGGACACGCTCAGTTATCGTGTACGGGATGGTGAGCTTCAGAAGATTCCGTATCTGCTTGTGGTCGGAGAACGCGAAGCGGAAGCCGGCACCGTGGCCGTGCGTGCACGGGGAGCGGGTAAGAAGCAGGAAGTGATGCCGCTGGACGAGTTCGTTCAGCGGATTCGTAGCGAAATAGAGACGAAGGCGATCACGCCGTAACTGGGGAAGAGTAGGGAGACCTAGATGCCTGGATTTGGGATATTGGCGCACCCGTGGTGGGTTCCGGTGCTGTACGTGCTGTTGCTCGGCCACATTACGAATCTGTGCGTAACGATGTACCTGCACCGATCAGCCACGCACGGCGGGGTCAAGTTCGGCCCGCCCGTCGAGCACTTCATGCGCTTCTGGCTGTGGCTGACGACCGGCCAGGTCACGCGCGAGTGGGTGGCCGTGCACCGGAAGCACCACGCCTTTGCCGACCGGGAAGGGGACCCGCATTCACCGCTTCTGGAGGGAGTGTGGAAGATCACCTTCGGACAGGTGTTCTACTACCAGAAGACCGCGAAGGATCAAGACGTGCTGGAGAAATACGGCAAGGGATGCCCGGACGACTGGATGGAGCGCAAAGTGTATACGGGTCGGCGGGGCTCCGGAATTCTGACGATGCTGGTGATCGACCTGTTCCTGTTTGGCCCTCTGGTCGGCCTGTTCGTGTGGATTGGCATGATCTTCTGGATGCCGCTGCTGGGCGGCGTGATCAACGGCATCGGACACGCGTTCGGATACCGCAACTTCCCGACCCGGGACACAAGCCGGAATATCTATCCCTTCGGGTTCTGGGTTGTCGGTGAGGAGCTTCACAACAACCACCACGCCGACCCCCGTTCGGCGAAATTCAAGGCACACTGGTGGGAGTTTGATGTCGCGTGGGTCTGGATTCGGGCCCTTAGCTTCCTCAAGCTGGCTGATATCGTGTACGCGCGCGGCGTCAACGCAAAGGAGTACGCGGCGCGGCACTTCAAGGACCAGGTGGCGCAGCCCGTGGCAGGCCGGATCGAAAAAGCCCGCGAGAAGCTCGACAGCTTGCGCGAGCGGTTGGAGCACGCGAGCGAGGGCCTCGAACACGCGATGGCTCAGGTGCGAGAGCGCATGGAGTCTGCGCGCGACCTGCCGGACGCGGCGCGTCAGCGCCTCAGGGTATCGCGGGACCGCCTGGAGGCTGCGCGATTGCGCGTTCGCGAGGCGCTGGAGCATGTGAAGAGCGGAGCCCAAGCGGAATTCGAAGTGGCGCGGGAGAAGAAAGATCACGCCCGCGAACGACTCGAAGAAGCCGTGACGCAGGCCCGGACCGCTCTGGAGTTCGCACGAAGCACGCTGGAGCAGGCCGGCGCCTGACTTCGGCGCCTGATCGTCAGCATATCATGAACGGCCCGGTCCGACGCTGGGCCGTTCTTTCTGTACTCCTTTCCGGGAGCGTGGCACTGGGTGCTGCCTGCACACAGTCTCGCGTCGCTGCGCCCCGAAACGGACCGTTACCCACCGCGGCTCCGTATGAGTGGACCGAACTTCCGGCCGGTCAGATGATCCGAGACGTCAAGGCTCCGTGCGCGGATCTGACCGGTGGCTCGGGGCCGGCTGGACGATCCTCCGGCCTCTACTGTCTGCCACTCCTGGCCGCTCCCGGCTTCGAGGTCGGGGCTGCTTTCGTGGAATTGCGTCTGCCCGCTAGCCCGTTCGGCATCGCGGTCACCGCAGACGGACATCAGCGCTACGATCTGACCCTCATCACAGACTCGCTACCCGAGCCACACAGTCTGGGCGCCTTTACTCGGTACGCGGCCTGGCTGGCTCCGATGACTCTCGCCGAGTTCCTGCCTCTGGGAGACGTCACGAACGGGGAGTCGCCTCTGGGCGAGTCGAGCCTGAACCAGTTTCTGGTGCTGATCTCGGCCGAAGGACCAGCGAAGGAAACGCCTGGGGCGCGGGTGGGACCGAGCGGACCGGTCGTGCTGCGCGGCCAGTCGCCCAGTGCCCGACTGCGGCGACCCGATCTGTTGAATTTCCTGCTCGGCGCGGCGGACCCGGCCGGCGGAGCCGAATCTGCCTGGCCGGTACCTCCGGCGCCGCCCGGTCTGACGATGCTTCCGGCGCTGATGCAGTTGTCGCCCACCGCGACTCCCTATCGGCTCGAAAGCGGTGCACGCCGAATTCCGCGGGCAAGGCGGAGGCAACTAGTTCAGCTCGCCGACGGCGACACGCTGCTCCTCGAGGCGGCACCCGTGATTAAGAAGATCCGGGGCCGCGAGCTCGTGCTGCTCGGCTTCAACGGACAGATCCCGGGCCCGCTCATCGAAGTCGACCGGGATGCCACGATCATCGTGAACCTCGTCAATAAGACGAGCTGGCCCTCGGCCGTTCACTGGCACGGGATCCGTCTCGAGAACCAATACGACGGAGTTCCGGGTGTGACCCAGGATCCGGTTCCACCCGGCGGCTCTTTCACCTATAAGATTTACTTCCCCGACGCGGGTATCTACTGGTATCACCCTCATCACCGGGAAGACGTCCTCCAGGACCTGGGGCTGTACGGAAACATGCTGGTGCGCTCGGAACGAGCGGACTACTACGGCCCAGCAAACCGGGAAGAAGTGCTGATGCTGGACGACCTCCTTGTTGGCGGCGACGGGCTGTTTCCGTACGGTCAGGAGGAGGCGACGCACTCCCTGATGGGCCGGTTCGGAAATCTCTTGTTGGTCAACGGCGAGCCCGAGTATTCACTGCGTGTTGATCGCGGAGAAGTCGTGCGCTTCTTCCTCACCAACGTGTCCAACACCCGGACGTTCAACCTCTCCGTCCCGGGCGCCGCGTTGAAAGTAGTGGGCTCGGATGTCGGCAATTTTGAGCGTGAGGAGTGGGTGAACAGCGTGGTAATCGCGCCGGCGGAGCGGTACGTCGTTCATGCCCGCTTCGACGAACCTGGTTTGTATTCGCTGCTAAACCGGGTGCAGGGGATCGACCACCTGGGCGGTCGGTTCCGGGCGGAAACGGATACGCTGGGCAACGTGGAGGTGCGAGGTGTCGACGCGGAGCCCGACCTGTCCGACGCGTTCCGTGAGCTTCGGACCGACAGTGCCGCGGTCCGCGAGATCGATCGGTATCGGCATCACATGGACCGCCCGGTCGACCACGAACTTCTCCTGACGATGGAAGCCCGGGACTTACCCTTCGTCGTTGAGCGATTGATGCAGCTGGACTCGGTGTGGTTTTCGCCGGTCGAGTGGAGCGGCACGATGCCGATGATGAACGCCGCTTCGACGCCCTCGCAGGTGACCTGGACGCTGCGAGACGCGATGACTGGCCGGGAAAACCTCGATATCGACTGGCAGTTCGAAGTCGGCGATGTGGTCAAGATTCGGATCACGAATCGCCGCGACGTGATCCATGCTATGCAGCATCCGATTCACCTGCATGGCCAACGCTTCCTGGTCCTTTCGGTGGGTGGGGTGCCGAACGAGAATTTTGTGTGGAAGGACACGATGTTGCTCCCGGTTGGCGTATCAGCCGATATTCTGCTCGAGTTGTCCAATCCCGGACGCTGGATGCTGCACTGCCACATTGCGGAGCACTTGGAGTCGGGAATGAAGACGGTATTCACGGTGTACTAGGAGGATTCGATGGTCAGGTTGTCTCTTCGCAATACTCGGTGTCTGACGCTTGGCGCGGCGATCGCGGCTGCGTTCTTGGTCTCGACTCCGGCAGTTGGGCTCGCACAGCAGCATGAGAGCATGGTCAGCGTGGACGCGCCGGTCATAGCGCTGACCAATGCCACGGTCATCGACGGTACAGGTGCCGATGCGATGACGGGTCAGACGATCCTGATTCGAGACGGCCGGATCGCGGCTGTCGGGGGCTCGGTCGAGGTGCCCGATGACGCTGAAGTTATCGACGCCACCGGCCACACGGTCATTCCCGGCTTGGTAGGGATGCACGACCACATGTACTTCAGCTCGGCCGGCGGGTATAGCGCGCAGGCTGACTTTACGGGACCTCGCCTGTATCTCGGCGCCGGAGTGACCACACTTCGGACCACGGGAAGCCAGAAGCCGTACGGGGACATCAACCTCAAGTTCGACATCGATGCCGGTGACACGCCGGGGCCGAAGATTCACATCACCGCGCCCTACATCACCGGCGAAGCCGGCGGCGGGGAAATGGCCAAGGTGTCGAACGCCGAAGAGGCGAAGCGTTTCGTTGCGTACTGGGCCTCGGAAGGCGCCGAATGGATCAAGGGCTATACGGCGATCACGAATGAGCAGCTGGGCGCGGCCATCGAAGAGGCACACGCGAATGGCATGAAGGTCACGGGCCACCTGTGCGCGGTGAGCTTCCGTGAAGCGGTCGCATTGGGGATCGACAACCTCGAGCACGGCTTCACGACGGCGACGGACTTCGAAGAG
>JAZDDE010000076.1:0-3009 GCA_036679495.1 Gemmatimonadota bacterium
CAGGAGGCCGAGCTCTTCCCCCGAGTCTTGGACTCCGCGATCGGCGCGGAGCCCTTCCCGTACCACCAATTGACGGCGGAGCGAATCGGATAACCAGAGGAGATTCAAGCCCCGTTTCCGGGATAATGTCCGATAGCAAGCGCCACCCGAAGACACCGGAGGGCGGTGGGGCGGACCATTGGTGATAGGATGAGCCTGCAGCCTTCTCTGTCGACGGCTTGCAGCCTAAAGGCAAGTTGGGCGGAAGGAGCTGTGATTGGCCCCGTACCTCGAACTCGTCGGCGTGCTTGCTGCCGCCAGCCTTTTCGCCCTGCTTTGCGGGTGGCTCTACACCCAGGTACTGCTTTGCGCGATGGGGCTCAACTCTCGCGTAGCTCGACTCGGGATAGGGATGTCAGCCGGTGCTGCATTCACGGCGGCAGGTTGCGGCGCTCTGCTTTTCGTGCCCATCTCAATTGAGCACTTGCGCCTCTTCGTCGGTTCCGGTTGGCTGCCGCGGATCTGGTGGGCTGTCTGTGTCCTAGCGGCGCTCGCGCCTACAGTGTTGTGCTGGCCGCGTGCAAAGAGACAGATAGAGTCCCGTCGGCTCGATTTGGGTCGGTAGCGAGCCTGAACGTCCGGACACATCGTTGACGCTTTGGTCTGGGAGACGGTATGAGCAGTGGGCCCCCAGAAACACGAAAAGCGCCCCCTGCCGCCCGAAGGCACTGGAGGCGGCGCGAGCGATGCGATTTCCGACGAAACGCTGGAACTTGCTGTCCACCGTTCCCTGCGCGCGGAGATTCCGCCGTGCGTGAGGGGCATCCTCGCCACGACGGTGTCTCCGGAACTCGTCGAGCTTCAGGTGTTCCACTACGGGGCCGTCTCCCAGCTCGCCGCTTGCCCCGCCACACCCGGGGCGAGTAGGGCGATCCGAAGCGCGCAACGGACCTGATCGACCGGGAGGACCGAATCCCAGCCCAAGCCGCCGTATCGCCAATATCCCGCACACTGCAAGGCCGCGATATCGCAATATGCGGGCTTGATGGTAGGTTAGTCGCCCGAGTTCCGGGCGGCAGTCTGACTGCCTCTGCGACTGCGTTGATTACCTGTTAGGCGGCGGAGGAGCTCGATGCGATTCAGGTGCTGCGCGGTTGTCGCGATTCTCGCCCTTCTCAGCCAGTCACCTGCACTCGCGGAGCCCGACCTCGCTGCGGGCCAGATATGGTCCTACCAGACGCGGCCCTCAGAGGAATCGTCGAAGGTCACCGTTCTCAAGATCGAATCAGACGAAAAGCTTGGCGGAATCATTCACATACGAGTCGACGGACTGCAACTCAAGAACCCAGCTGTAGCCTCTGGGGTCGGCGAAGTCATCCAGCACCTCCCCTACTCTGAGACGGCACTGCGAAAGAGCCTCTTGCGGCTATCCGGATCCGTCGAACCGTTGCCTGCCTTCGACGAGGGGTACCGAACCTGGAGGTCCGCGCTCGATAGGGGCGAGGCCGGAGTATTCACGGTTCCGGTCAGCGAAGCCGTCAGCTTCGTCGAGCAGACGCTCAACGCACAATAGGGCGTTCCGCCGTCCAACAAGGCGCTGAAGCGGACCTGGTCTCAGCCGGGCGCAATCAAGTTGGTAGTATTCCGGCATCAGACCTAGGCGCTCTAAGCAACCTCGGCGTCGGCCCAGGCCGCTTAGCGCCATGTCCGTTGGGCGGCGAGGACTAGGGCACGTCCGCGTTAATCCTGATCGTCGCCTTTGCGTTGGGTGCGTACTGGTTCGTCGCGCGGGGCCGTCGCGTCGAGTCTTGGCCGAAGGCTCTACGTTTCGTGCCCCTTGTGGCATCCGTTGCGATCCTCGCCTCCTACTTCCTCGCCGAAAGAGGAGTGATCTTCAGGTCATTGGAAGGCGAGTACATATTCGGATTGTACGTAGTATTCCTGTTCCCCATCTCCTTCGTGCTTCTCATCCTCCAGCTCTTCATAGTTCTCCGCCTCCGCAGAGAGCAACGGGAGGGCGCCAGAGTTCCACCGACTAGCCGTTGAGTTGCGCTCCCGGTTTTCTCGACCACAGTTCCTATGCCGGCGGACTGCTCCAGCGAACGTCCGAAGCTCTCTGCCCGGCGTCGCGAGCCCTGAAGTTCGGGTCGCGACACCATGCTGGGCTCGGTGTGGAGTTCGTCGCGAGCCGCCGCCCAACAACGGCATGCAGTCGGACTTTGAAAAGCTCGGCTCGGTTAGTGTTGTACAGTTTGCCATCAACCTCTTGAGGCCCAGCGCACTCGGCGGCGCTTTTCAAAGCCGCTGATGCCCGGTCCGTTGGGCGGCGAACTTGAGGCCGAGCAATCGCGTGATCACTCAACTTGCCCCTCAGCGAGCTCTGGGACTCGTCCGGAACGCTGTCCCTCACACGTAGTCGAGATTTGTCTGCTGAATCGGTCGCAGAGCTTCTGCGTGGGGGAACTGGAGAGTTCGTAGTTGCGAATGTCGGAAATCCCCTTCGTTGGGTTCCCGAAGGCGAGTGCTTCGACTTCTGGCGCGACGAGGCCAAACCGAGAATCGCAGAGGGCGACTCCTTCTTACTCGAGGATTTTCCTGATGGTCTCGCGTATGTGGCTTCACTGTGGTGCGGAGAAGAGGGTCGCCATGTCGTCCTGCTGGAAGCGCACCACTAGCCCACGCCGTCTGCGCGTAGGAGATTCAAGCCCCGTTTTCGGGACAATGTCCGATAACAAGCAACTATGACAAGTACGTAGCGGAGTGGAAACGCCCCGCTGTGGGCCCGCTTCCGGGCGATTTCAAGCTTTCTCGGTCGCACGGCAGGGGAGCCACAGCTTCGAGCCTGCCCAGCGGCGCGCTGGGCGTCGCCTCGGGCGAAGAACCGCGCTGGCAGGCCCGGCTAGCCGGGCATCCCCGCAGCTTTTCCCCTTCTCGCGATCCGCATCAGACAGCCGCAGCGAAGCGTAGAGCGAATCAGCTGGAAGGGCGCGGGCAAGGGGGCGAGGTGCGAGCGAGGCGTCCATCCGGATC
>JAZDDE010000077.1:0-21087 GCA_036679495.1 Gemmatimonadota bacterium
TGGGCCCGGCAGGACTCGAACCTGCGACCTTGGGATTATGAGTCCCCTGCTCTAACCAGCTGAGCTACGGGCCCGTTACTGCGACGAAGCGCGACAACCTAGCCAACACCGCACTCCGCTGTCACCTCCCGAAAAGCCGGTCGGCGCGCGACGAGCCGAATGCCTCCGAGACCCGCTGGCGGAGCGGCACTTCTGCGAAGCGAGATTGGCTGCCCCCAGATGCCGAACAGCCGATATTCAACGCGGCAGCTGGCCCCTCGCTGAGCGGAAATGGGCGCTTCGCCAGCGGGGATCCGTGACTCCGCTTGCCGCACCCCGGCATTTCGTAGACATTTGTGGCCTTCAAGGGAGTCCCGGAGTCTGCCGGGTGAATCTTCCCCCATACACGGATCGGGCATGCGGGCAATCATCATCGGCGCCGGCGAAGTCGGCTACTACGTGGCTGACCGCCTTTCCAATGAGCAGCACGATGTCGTTGTCGTGGACGTGGACAGCGACCGGCTCGCGTATGTAGAGACCCATCTGGACGTAGCCGTCCTCGAAGGAAGCGGCGCCAATCAGTCCGTGCTGCAGGAAGCCGGTATCGATGGTGCGGGACTTCTTGTGGCCGTAACGAGCGTGGACGAGGTCAACCTCGTCTGCGCCATGTCCGCTCGAGAACACAAAAATCTTCTGCGCGTCGCGCGTGTCTCGAACCCCGACTTCTACGAGAACGGTGAAGCCCTGGACCCGGGCCGGTTCGGCGTCGATCTGCTGATCAACCCCGAGCGTGAGCTGGCCGCCGAAACCTTCCGCCTGATCCAATCTTCGGCCGCCTCAGATCTGCAGTTCTTCGCCAATGATGCCGTCGCCCTCGTGGGCGTGGTAGTCCAGGAAGGATCGTTCACGGACGGAAAGTCGCTGGCCGAAATTGGAGACACGGTCGGGCTGGCCCGCCAGCTCGTAGTCGCCGTGCAGCGAGACGGCGAGACCATCGTCCCTGAAGGGGACACCCGGCTGCAGGCGGGCGACCTGGCCTACGTCACCACGGCCCGGTCCGAAGTATTCAACGTGCTGAAGCTGGCCGGCCACGAGCGTTCCTCGCTCCGCCGCGTCATGCTGGCCGGCTCGAGTCTGGAAGCGTACTACCTGGCCAAGATCCTGGAGGAGCATGACGTTCAGACTACCCTCCTGGTAAGCGATCCGGATCGGGCGCACGAGTTGGCCGAGAAACTCGAAAAGACACTCATCCTCAAGGGAGACCCCACCGAGGTTGAACTTCTCGAGTTCGAAGGCGTCGCGGAAGTCGATTCATTCGTGGCCCTTACTGACGAGGACGACAAGAACATCATCTCCTCACTCGTGGCGCGGGACCTGGGGGCTCGGCAGGTCATCACCCTCGTCAACAAGACCGACTACCTTCCGCTCGCCCGGCACATCGGGCTCGACGCCGCCGTGAGCCCTCGCATCAGCGCCGCCAACGCCGTTCTCCGGTACGTGCGCCGGGGAAGCATTACGCGGGTAGCCGCTCTCAAGGACTGCAATGCGGAGATGATCTCTTTCATCGTGGCGGCGGACGCGCCGGTGGCGAATCAGCGCCTGGCCGACATCGATTTCCCGGATGACTCGCTGGTGGCGGCCATCGTTCGGGAGAGTGGCCGAAAGATGAGAATCCCGCGTGGGGCTGACATTCTGAGGCCCGGCGACGAGGCCATCGTGTTTGCACTTGGACACTCCGTTCCGGACGTCACCAAACTCTTCCCTTCGTGAACCTACGGGAGGTAGGACACATCATCGGCGGGCTCCTGATGTCGGTTGCGCTCGCCATGCTTCCGTCGGCTGCGATAGGCCTCGGCGAGGGTCTCCTCGGTGGGTGGGTGGTCTCCATGGCCGGAGTGGGCGGAGCGGGCGCCTTGCTGTGGTTGCTGACCCCGCGCGACGTACAGATCAATCCACGAGAGGCACTGGCCATTGTCGGCCTGGGCTGGGTAGCGATCGTACTAGCCGGTGCTCTTCCCTTCCTGACTACCGGCGCAACGGCCAGCCTGTCGGCAGCTCTGTTTGAATCGGCGTCCGGTTTCACGACGACGGGAGCCACTATCTTTCCGGTCATCGAGGACATTCCGAGCAGCATCCTTCTGTGGCGAAGTCTATCTCACTTCATGGGTGGGATGGGCATCATCGTCCTTGGCGTCGCTATCCTGCCGCTCCTCGGAGTCGGTGGCGCTCAGCTCTTCAGGGCGGAGGCTCCGGGCATCTCGACGGATCGGCTGCAGCCGCGGATCGCCACGACTGCCCGGCTGCTTTGGGGCGTCTACGTCGGCCTCACGGGAGCCCTCTTCGTGGCGTATCTTGTGCTCGGCATGTCCCTTTTTGACGCGGTGAACCACGCGCTCAGTACGCTGGCCACCGGTGGATTCTCGACTCGGACCGCCTCCCTGGCTGCTTTTTCGCCCGCGATCCAGTGGGTAACGATCCTGTTCATGATCCTGGCCGGCGTGAACTTCACTCTGCACTACCGAATGTTCAGCGGAAACTGGCAGGCGCCGCTCAAAAATCCCGAGTGGCGTTGGTACATCGGATCCATTCTCGCCGTTTCGCTCGTCTCGTTCGTGGTGCTCGCGATGGGCGACGGAATGTGGTCGCTGGGCGGGATGCGCCGCGCGCTGTTCAACGTCGTTGCGATTCAGAGCACGACCGGCTTCGCCACGGCCGACTTCGCCGCCTGGCCGTCACTGCTGCAGACCCTTCTGCTGGGGCTCATGTTCGTGGGCGCCATGGGCGGATCGACGGGTGGCGGCTTCAAGATGGTCCGGGGTGCCGTTGTAGCGCAGCATGTGTTCGGCGAGGTGAAGAAGGTGCTCCACCCGCGTGCCGTGATCGTAACCCGGCTAGGCGGCCGCCCCATTCCCGAACGGCTCGTCCACAACGTCCTGGCCTTCCTGGCCCTGTACATGGTGACCCACGCGATCGGCACGGTCATTCTGGCGGCGCTTGGCTCAGATCTCATCACCGCGCTCAGCGCCTCGCTGGCTGCCATCTCGAGCATCGGCCCGGGCCTGGCACACGTTGGACCGCTGGAGAACTACGCGCACTTCAGCCCCCCTGCCCTGGTCACCCTGTCTGCGTTGATGCTGCTGGGAAGACTGGAATTCTATACCCTGCTAGTCTTGATCATCCCGAGCACCTGGATGCGGGCGGGAGGCGGCTCAGCCGGGCCCAGCGTGGCCCGGATCCTGTCCCGCAAAGGCCGCATGGGACTTCGGAAGCAAGGCACGGTGGAATGGCATGAGTAGACTGAGACTCTCTGACTGGGCGAGCATAGCCGAGATCGGCAGTGCCCTCGCGGTCGTCGCCTCACTTCTCTACGTGGGCTACGAGATTCAGCAAAACACGAAGGTTGGCCTAGCCTCGAATCGACAGGCTGTCGCCACCAGGGCGCAGGACCTGGCTCTTTTTTCAGCTGATATCGGCATCAACAGGCTTATTTTTGCACCCGAGGGCGATGACCTGGAGCTGACAGAGAGCGAAGCAAACAACTTGACAGCGTATGTTGGTGCCCTGCTTAGAAGCAGCGAAGAGGCATACTTACTGTATCGGGATGGATTGCTGGATGAGGAATACTGGATGACACGAGCCGGCGTCATGCTGACGATATTGCGATCCGGGGGGGCTCGTCAGGTCTATTTCCAGACAAGAGACTCTGGGTTCTATACCGATGACTTCGTGGATTGGGTCGATAAGGCGATCCGAGAGAAGTACGGCAGCGACTAATCGCTGGTAGGCGTAGGGACGCGTGTCGGTGCGTCCGGAACGAAGCGTTCAATTTTCAATTGCGGCAAGTGAGGACGTGCCGACATGCGTCCCTCAAGACCTACTCCAGCGTTCCGAACAATCTATCTCCCGCGTCTCCCAGGCCCGGCAGAATGTAACCGTGCTCGTTGAGCTGCCGGTCAAGCGCCGCCGTAAACACCCGTACGTCCGGATGCTCGTCGAGAAGCCGCTGTACGCCTTCGGGCGCGGCTACAATCGACATGAGCCGAATCCTCTGCGCGCCTGACTTCTTCAGGAAGCCGATTGCCGCGCTGGCGGATCCGCCCGTCGCAAGCATCGGATCCGTCACGATGTAATCCCGTGAGGCCGGGTTGGTTGGAATCTTGAAGTAGTAGTCGATGGGCTCGAGCGTGTCGTGATCTCTCTGCACGCCTACGTGTCCGACCCGCATGGTGGGCATAAGGCGCATCACACCTTCGACCATTCCCAGGCCGGCGCGCAGCACCGGTACAAGTGTGATCAAGTCGCCGCGTACTTTGTCGCCGGTCGTCCTTTCGAGCGGCGTGTCGACGGACGCCTCTTCCGTCTCCAGATCGGCCGTGACCTCGTACGCCATGAGCATGGCGATCTCGTCCACCAGCTCCTTGAAGATCTTCTTGGTTGTATCCTTGGACCGGAGAAGCCGCACTTTGTGGCGAAGCAGCGGATGCGCCGTGATGATGAGGTTTGGAAACTCGGGTACCCGTGCTGCCACCGGTCGCATCGTCGCGCTTTCCATCACGCCTCCACTCTGATCACTTTGGTCTCGCCCGCCGACTGTCTTTCCTCGATTCGACCCACTACCGCCGCCGCGTAGCCGGCATCTTTCCAGGCTTCGCATAGCCTTTCCGCCTCATCCTGCCGGACCGCTGCTAGAAGTCCACCCGATGTCTGCGGATCAAACAGAAGGTTCCGCAATCGGTCATCCGATCCGTCCGGCCACTGGACCGCATCCTCCAGCGCAGACCGGTTACGGACCGTTCCCCCGGGTACGCATCCGGCCGAAAGGAGCCGGTCCGTCCCGGGAACCAACCTCGGAGCCGAACTGAACACGGCAGCGCCATGGCCCGAGGCGGCACACATTTCATGTAAATGGCCGAGCAAGCCGAAGCCCGTAATGTCGGTCACAGCATGCGCCTCGAATCCCGCTAACACCTCGGCCGCGGCTCGGTTGAGTTGCCGCATAGAGCCAACTGCGGCCAAGTGTTCCTCGCCCGAAGCCTCGCCGCGCTTAATCGCCGTCGCCAGTACCCCGATCCCGAGAGCCTTGCCTAGAACCAACGCGTCACCCGGCACAGCGCCGCCTTTTCGGAAGAGACGGTCCGGATGAGCGAAACCTATCGCTGCGAGCCCGAACTTGGGCTCCGGGTCGTCGATCGAATGCCCCCCGGCCAGCGATGCGCCGGCCTCGCGGCAGACCTCCGCAGCTCCCGAGAGCATGGCACCCGCAATCTCCGCCGGTAGGGTATCAGCCGGAAATGCTAACAGACTAAGCGCGAAAGCAGGACTCGCACCCATCGCATACAGGTCGCTGAACGAGTTTGCTGCCGCGATCGCGCCAAACTCCGCCGCGTCGTCCACTATGGGCGTAAAGAAATCCACCGACGCGACAACGGCCAGGTCATCTCGGATCTGGTAAACGGCCGCGTCGTCCGGATTTTCCAGGCCAACGATGAGCTCGTCCGCGTCAGTACCGGACGGCAGAAAGCTGAGTATTTTTCTCAGGTCCTCCGGACCCAGTTTGCAACCTCAGCCAGCGCCGTGTGAGTACTGCGTCAGCCGCACTCGCTCAGCGGCGGGAGTGTTCATTCACGCTCTCAGAAACAGGAATCGATCCGCAGGAGTGTGAAGCTAGAAAGCCACCGTGGCATGCGCCACGCCCCGGCACGCTTTGCCCCGGCGCGTCACGCTCGACACCTTACGGGATGAACGCCTGGCAGCTCCGTAACAAGGTCCGCTTCGAGACGCAGCGCGCGGCGATGGTGGAGAAACAAATTCGGCGCCGGGGTATCCGCGATGCGGTTGTTCTCGGTGCCATGGCCGAGGTACCGCGGCACCTGTTCGTGCCTGCCGCCACGAGGATGTTCGCCTACTCGGACAGCGCGCTCGGACTGGGGCCGCACTCGACGATTTCTCAGCCTTACATCGTGGCCCAAATGACGGCGGCCCTGGGCCTCTCGAAACTCACCGAGACCAAGCCGGCAGGCCGCCAGGTCCGCGTGCTGGAGATCGGAACAGGCTCCGGCTATCAAAGCGCGATTCTGGCCGCGTGCGGCTGCCGGGTATTCTCGGTCGAGCGAGAGCCGGGCATATCGAAGCAGGCTGCCGCCAATCTCGAGGCCGCCGGATACGCGCAGTCGGTCGAACTACGAATCGGAGATGGGTCGCTAGGCTGGCCGGAAGAATCACCCTTCGATGGTATTCTCGTTACGGCCGGCTCGCGGGTACTTCCGGCGGCCCTGCCTGGTCAGCTCACGCCCACAGGGGTAGTGGTGGCGCCTCTGGGAGGGCCGGACGCTCAGATGATTCGTGTGGGCCGATTCGGGGAAGACGAACTGAAGTGGCAGGACTTGAGGGAGGTTCGCTTCGTCCCCCTGCGGCCCGGCAGTGACTCCGAGGGCTAGACCGGCCCGCTACCAGTTCTGCTCCACGGCGGGGTCACGGCTCCGTGCACGGTCCAGGCGGCGTTCCTGGAGGCCCCGTTCCTGCGCGGCGGCGGCTTCGAGGAGTGCGGCCGCTTCTGCGGCCGACATCTGTGGTACTTCCAGAGGCGCATCGCCACCGCCTCCACCTCCACCCCCGGAGCTCCCACTTCCGCCACCGCCTCCTCCCCCGGCTTGCTCGGGCGGCTGATTCTGCTCCAGCCACCGGTCGATCAGCTCCAGGTTCCACCGCGCGTCCTCTGAGGCCAGATCCGTCCGCAGAACTTCGCGGAATGCTTGGCGCGCTTCGAGGAGTCGTCTGCGGCGGTCGGCGGCCGGCTCATTCCTGGCCGGCCCGTCGGGAGCGCCCGCTCTTCCGTCTACGAGGCCGAGATTGTATTGGGCCGACGTCTGTGGATCGCCTTCGGCTTCGTTTCGCGCACGGGTGAGGTGCGGAACAGAGCCTTCCTCATCGCCCCCTACGAGTAACGCGGCCCCGAGATTATACCAATCCTCGGGGTCTTCAGAACCGTCAGCTGCCCGCCGGAAGCTCTCCAGTTCGTCGGCGGTAATGCCGCGCGGCTCCTGGATCCCGGCTCCGGTTCCAGGCGCCACCTGGGCCGCAGCCGAGACGAACGCTGGCACTGCCAGCACGGCCACGATCCGCCAGACGAACTCACGGCGGCGAATCATCCCTTCCTCACCAGGTAGGCATCGCAGAACAGCAGCGCGAACGCGACAAGAACGAGAAGGAGCACAGGAGCGCTCGCTCGCTCCGCCTCTGATTGCCCGACCAGCCGCGGAAGCAGGGCGGCGACTCCTTCGGCCGTGCCCGGGACGTACACGCCACCCGTCCTGCCGGCCACGTCTCGCAGTTGATCCTCGGCCAGTCTGCTGATCACAATCTCGCCGTCCGCATCCCGCATGAAGATCTCCGGCGCACGATCCTGACGTCGGGCGCCCCGGGCCGGGCCGGGACCCGGCAGCGGGATCGCACTTCCAGCGGTGGTTCCGAGACCGACGGTGTAGACGCGCACTCCAGCTCTCGACGCCCTATCGATCACACCATCGAGAGCATCGTTTTCAAACGTGGACTCACCGTCGCTGAACAGAAGAATTCGGCGGACCGGCGCGGTACCGCCTACCAGCACGTCCAGGGCCTGGGACACGCCCGCGGCCAGCGCTGTCCCTCCCCGCCCGACGGCAGATGGGTCGACCGACTCCACAAACATCAGGGTGGCATCCCGGTCGCTCGTGAGGGGCGACAGGACATAGGCACGGCCGGCGAAGAACACGACGCCGAGCCGCCCCGGCAGACGGGCCGCGGCCTGCGTCGCCAGCCGGCGCTGCAGCGTAATACGGTCGGGATCTACATCTCGGGCCATCATCGAATTGGAGGCGTCCAGCACGATCACCGTCTCGGGACCCGTGGCTGTGGCAGCCGATCGGCTGCTCCAGCTCGATATCGCAGCCGCGGCGATCATGCCGGCGGCTACGCTGACGAGGGCGAGACTGAGCCAGACGCGGCTCAGCCCAGACCCGGGCACGAGCCGCTCCAGCAGACCTGCGTCCGCGAGAGCTTCGCGGTCACGTTGTGTTCGGGTGGCAGCCATCAGGATGACGAGCCCGGCCGCCGTGGCCGCAAGCCCGGCCGCGAACAGGATTGGGGCGCCAGATCCCACCAGTAACTCCGCCAGCGACCTCACGCGCCGAATACCCTTCACGCGCCGAATACCCTTCGCGCTCGTGTCGCGGCACCGATCAGTTCGAGGAGCAGCGCGGCGAGCGCCAGGAGCAGTACGTCGGCGCGGGCGGACACGCGCTCGGCCTTCTGCCGCTCCTCCAGAGGCACGGTCTCCAGCGCGTCGATTCTCTCGTAGATCTTCGCCAGGCCCGCCGGGTCGGTGGCGCGGAAGTAGAGTCCGCCCGTGGCTTCAGCCATGGCTTCCAGGAGTTCGTCGTTGACGTTCACTTCCATGTTCGCGTACTGATAGCCGAACCGGGTCCGGCCAATGGGCACGGGAGCCGTGCCGCGGCGCCCCACGCCTATCGTGTACACACGCACACCCAGCGCACGCGCAGCGGCGGCAGCTTCCAGTGGCTCGATCTGACCGCGGTTGTTGTCCCCATCGGTCAGCAGTACGACAACGCGCGAGCCCCGCTCCTCGCCCACGCGGTTGACCGCAGTGGCCAGGGCGGTTCCGATCGCCGTGCCGTCCTCGAGCTGGCCAACTTCAAGGTTTCTGACGGCCTGCAGCAGCACGGCGTGGTCCAGGGTACCGGGAACTACGGTGAGCGCTTCACCGGCAAAGGCCACCAGACCGAGCCGGTCCGCATCGCGGCCTTCCGCGAATCGGGCGAGCTCGCGTTTGGCGACGGTGATCCGGTTGTCAGGCTCGAAGTCTTCGGCCAGCATCGAGCTGGAGATGTCCAGCGCCAGCACGATCGAGATCCCGTCCGAGCGGCGCTCCTGGTCGCGAATCGCTCGCACCGGGTTAGCCAGCGCGGCGATCAGGAGCACGAGCACGAGGCCGCGAAGAACCGGAGTCCAATACCATGCCAGGGGCCGCCGGAGACGAGGCCCGGCCGATGTGGCGGGCAGCGGGAGGCGGAGCCGCCGTCGCGACGCGAGGACCGCGCCGAGCGGCAGCATCAGAGCCAGTACGAGCCACGCCCAGGACGAGAAGTTCACTCGCCTGGATCCGGAACTGGGGTGGGACGGCGCTGTTCCCAGTCCGTTTCGAGCCAGCCTACGCAGGCCTCCACATCGCCCGCCGCGACCTCTCGCTCGGAGCCGGTGCGGCCGAATCGGGCCCTCCCAGACCGATGAAGCGTGTCGACTACCGTCGCCCCGTCAGGCCGCGGCGCGGTCAGCGGAGTGCCGGCTGGCCAGGGCCGGGTTTCCTCTACGTACTGCCTCAGGGCCTGCTCCAGGTCGTCATAGTACAGGTCCTGCGGCAAGCCGGCCGCCGCGAACCGATCCTCCAGCTCCCGCAGCCGAGAAATCGCGCGCGCGGCCGGGTCGGCCAGGGCCTCCTCTTCCGAACCGGTCTTCCGCCGCTTCCACAGCCACCACAGGTAGGCGGCCAGAAGCGCTAGAAGCAGAAGTAGCAGCAGCCACCACCAAGAGGCGCGCTCGAACGGCGCGCGCGGCGGCATGAGCGACAGCGCTGCGGTGTCGGGCGGCAAAACAGAGCTTACGATCACCGGCGGAGGCTGCGAGTCGAGTACACGGGCGCTCCGCCCGGGACCTCCGGCCAACCGAATCGTGAGCGGGGGCAGGCTGAACTCCCCTGCCTTCCACGCCACCGCCTGATACGCGGCTCGCCAGCGGCGGGCACTTACATCAGCGGCCAGCACCGGAAGCCCGACGTTCTCTGCCACAGAGTCGAGCCGTAGGGCTGCCGGAAATCGTACGGCTGTGTCGCCCGGTGAGCTCACGGCCACGGCTACCGTGAAAGGCTCGCCTACTCTGACCGTGTCCGGCTCGATGACGATCGCCACCTGCGGCACGGGCCCCGGCGCGGACTGCAGCAGGGCCATCACAGCGAGCTGCGCAATCATCCGGCTCTCCGACGGCCGCGCGACCGGGCCGCGAGGAACGTGAAGAGAGCGGGAACCCACGACTCGTCCGTGCGAAGCAGAAGACGGTCGCACCCTGCCTTTCCCAGCACCTTGCGCAGATCCTCGCTCTTCGAAGCGCGCCGTTCGGCGAACTCGCGGCGAACTCGCGACGATCTGAGGTCGAGCACGTTCCGCCCCCCGGTCTCCGGATCGATAATCTCGACAAGGCTGGCGGAAGGGAGCGCCCTTTCGGCCGGATCTTCGAGGTGGACAGCTACGACCTCATGGCGACGAGTCAGGGCACTCAGAGGCCGCTCAAACGGAGGACCCTGAAAGTCCGACAGCACGAAAACCAGTGATCGCCGCCGCAAGTGACGAGACGCAGTACTGAGCGCGACGCCGAGATCGGTGGCGGAGCCTTCAGGCTTTACCGTGACCATCTCGTACAGCAGCCGTCTCAGGTGATGCCGGCCGCGGGCCGGCTCCACGAGGCGCTCGACTCGGTCGGTGAACAGGATGAGACCGACCTGATCGTTCTTCTGGCCGGCGGCAAACGCCAAGACACTGGCCACCTCAGTGCCGAGCTCCAGCTTCGTCCGAGTGCGCGATCCGAAGTCCGTCGAGCGCGACACATCCAAGAGAAACAACACGGTAAGTTCGCGCTCTTCGACGAAACGCTTCACGAAGGGGCGGCCCATGCGGGCCGTTACTTTCCAGTCGATAGCCTGGAACGGATCGCCCGGCTCGTACTCCCGGACTTCAGCGAACTCGATGCCGTGGCCTCGGAACAGGGAGTCGTAGCGACCGAGCATGGGGCTGTCCATCAGCCGCCGCGCCCGGACTTCCAGCTTCCGAACCATCGCGGCCGCTTCCTCACCCGACAGGGTGCGGCCGTTCGGGGCCTCGGGAGCCCGCCGGAATGGCCACAGGGCCATTAGGGCACGGCCACCTTCTCGAGAAGGCGCTCGAGAACATCGTCGGTTGTCACGTCCTCAGCTTCTGCCTGGAAGGTCAGCACAAGGCGGTGTCGCAGCACATCAGGGACCATTCGCTGGACATCCTCGGGGAGAACGTAGGCGCGGCCTTGCAGAAAGGCTTGAGCTCGGGCCGTTCTCGCGAGGAAAATCGACGCGCGCGGCGAGGCTCCGTACTCCAGCCAGCCACGCATCTCCTCGTCCACCTCGCCCAGATCGCGCGTAGCCGCCACCAGATCGAGTATGTAATCCTCAACTCGCGCATCCAGATGAATGTCAGGCAGCAGATCCCGAGCCTCGAGAATCGCGGCCGGGGTCGCAGCCACCTGTATCTCCTGCAGCGCATCTCCCGTCATTCGCCGCATGATCTCGCGCTCTTCTTCGCGTTCCGGGTAGGAGACGCGAACCTTCAGCATGAACCGATCAACCTGTGCCTCGGGAAGCGGATAGGTGCCCTCGTGCTCGACTGGATTTTGCGTGGCGAGCACCAGGAACGGCTCGGGAAGCTCGTACGTGGAGTTGCCGATGGTCACCTGGCGTTCCTGCATCGCCTCAAGCAGCGCCGACTGGACCTTGGCCGGAGCCCGGTTGATCTCGTCGGCCAGAATCAGGTTGGAAAAGATCGGGCCGCGCTTGGGCACGAACTCACGCGTTCCCTCGTCCCAGATCAGCGTTCCGATCAGGTCTGCGGGCAGGAGGTCCGGCGTGAACTGGATCCGGCGGAACCCGGTGTCGATAGCATCGGCCAGGGACCGCACGGCTAGAGTCTTGGCCAGCCCAGGGACGCCCTCGAGGAGTACGTGGCCTCCAGTAAGCAGAGAAATAAGGAGGCCGTCTATCATGGCCTTCTGACCTACGACCCGCCGGGCCACGGCCTGGCGCACCGGCTCCACGAAGCTCGCGGCCTGCCGGATCTTTTCAGTCTGCTCTTCCAGCTCCTCGCCCGAAAGCAGCGTTTGACTCATGGATGGCTCCGTCATCGTTTCATTCGCTCCCCGGCCTCCTCGTACCTGAGGACGAAGGCGGCCAGGGCACCCGACCGTATGTCTCCGCTACGGGATCGCTCGTCCAGGTCGCCCCCAGAACCCGCGTCTGCGCCTGGCATCTGCACCACCTGAGAGTGGAACCTTTGGCACCGCTCCCGCCACTGCTCCCAGGAAGAGGGTCTGAGGTCCACCCACCCCCGGTGGGCGAGATCCACGTGGGGGACCCCATCATCCGGGTCGGGTTCCACGGAAACCGTAGACCCGCGCAGGAGGTGCTCTCCGTCGGGCATGAGGATCGGAATTCCTATCGACAAGATGTCGGATCGCAGCCGTGAGTCTTGACGGACAAGCGTCGCGGCGCGGCTGGCGGTAGCATCGGGGTCCAGGCCCGCAGCGACGGACACCTTCCCGAAAAACCGCTCCAGAATGTGCGCTTCGAACAGCAATTTACTGAGCCGCGGCGGCCCCAGCATCTCGAACGCGACGGAGCGGATGTCGTGCGCCGACTCCAGCATCTCCATGTACCTGAGCGCCGACTCGCGGAGCGCACCCGCCCGGTACGTCGGACCCAACGTACTCGCATCAAGGGCGCCCACGATGTCGTGGCCCGTCGGCCGTCCCAGTATTTCGGACAGGACCGCGTCGGCTATCTCTTCGGGCGTAATGAACTCCATCAGTCCAAGTGACGCGATCGTTTCGAACTCGCTGAGGCTGAACAGGCCGTTCTCGCCAGCGTCCAGGTACACACTCTCCAGACTCTCGCCGGTGGGGACGGAGTTCGATCCGGCGTCAGGCCCAAAGGCCTCTGAAAGCGACTGCTCGGTGGTGCTGTCTTCGCGCGGAATCGGTTGGCCGCCGCGCGTGACCGTGCCGAAGGCGATTCTCTTCCAGGCCACAGCCGCGGTCGGTTTTACTTCCTTGACGATGGGAGCGTCGGGCGTGCGTCCCATTAGAAATAGCAGCATCGAGTGAGCGCCGGCCACACTGGCTTTGGCGAGCAAGGTCGCCGATGGTCTCTCCTCCGAATGCGTAAAGGGTACGTTGAGGCCCATTCCGCCCGTTCCGGAAGTTCCGACCTTGAGATAGACCTGTGTCTTGGCTTCCCGCATCCCCCGCATCATCGCCTGTACGTGACGAATGAGCTGCGGCAGATACAGCGTGCTCAAGTGCGCCTCCACGAGCGCAGGATCAGGGGAACCACCGCGCTCAAGCGCCGCCTGCACCCTGCGTGCGGAGCGGAAGATGTCCTGATAGGCGATCACCGTGGCCGTATTGATGCAATCCACGACAAGAGACGGTGAGTGCTTTTGGAGCAACTGATAGGCCAGAGCCTCCGTTTGACTGGTGGCGGTATCCTCTGCGAATAGATCCGCCAGGATTTCCGACCGGCTTTCCGCCTCAGTCAGCAGCTGGGAGCGGAAGGCCCCCTTTCGGGATCCGCGCAGAAAAATGTCGCCCCACTCCGCGACCAGTTCTGTCCCGAATTCCTCGGCCTCGGGACCCAGCTCCCTGATCGCGCTCTCCGCCTCGGCCTGGGTAAGAGCTGCGATGACCACCAGCGACGGGCGGTGTGGAAGCATGCCCCGGCATATGGCGGTACCAACCAGCCCGGATCCGCCGAGAAGCAGGACTGTGCGCTCGGTTATGTCCATTCAGTGCCCTGAAACAAGTTTGTGTTGATTACCTCGAGCTCAGCTTCTTGTGGACCCGCTCTTCGAGTTGCCGGATCTCGGCCTGCGTAAGCGACCGGTAGTCGCCTCGCGGCAGGTCTCCGAGCTGGAGCGGGCCGAAGCTCGTCCGGCACAGGGAATGCACCGTCAGCCCGAGCGTAGTCATGATACGACGAATGACCCGGTTTCGCCCCTCCCGAAGCTCGAGCTCAAGCACTACCTGATCCGCCCGTCCTCCGTCTACGAAATTTGCCGCGGTGGCTCGGACAAGCCCGTCCTCGAGCTCGATTCCGTTGCGCAAGCTCTGGAGTACCTCAGGGGGCACCGGGGCCGGCAGGGTGACATGATACGTACGCTGTAGCTGGGAGCTGGGGTGAAGTAGCCGGTTCGATATGTCTCCGGCGTTGGACAGGAGCAGCAGTCCTTCGCTCATGTAGTCGAGACGGCCCACGTGGAAGAGTGAGGCGTATTGTTCTGGAAGAATCTGGTAGATGGTCTCACGGCCTTCCGGATCACTCCGGCTACACATCACACCGGGAGGCTTATGGAGCATGATCCAGCGCGGCGGCGCTACCGTCACGGTGCGTCCGTCCAGCGTCACCTGGCTGGAGTTCGGATCCACCGAAGACCCGATAGTGGCCACCTGGCCATTCACCCGCACGCGGCCGGCACGAATCAACTCCTCAGACGCTCGGCGAGACGCGACCCCGGCCCGGGCAAGAAACTTTTGAAGCCGGACTTGCTCCGTCACTCGCCTCCGGGCACCGTCGCGGCCAAGGCGCCCTCAGACAGGTTCTGCTGCAACTGGCGAACGTCCGAGGAATCAGCGTCGGTGGGCACCACGGAAGCGTCGGCCGCGGGGCCAGCCTTCGCGGTCTCTAGCTCTGGCTCCAGCTCCGGCTCGGGCCGAGCCTCGGACTCACCCTCAGTGACCGGCTCGGACGGCTCGGCCGTGGAGCCAGGTTCCGACAGCTCGGCGGCCGCATCTGACAGCTCCTGGAGCCGGACGGGCAGAGACTCCGGATCGGGGAGCTCGCCCAGGTCCGTCAGACCAAAGTGATCCAGGAAGACTCGCGAAACCCCGTACAGAAGAGGCCGCCCCAGACCTTCACCGCGTGCCATAACCTGAATCAGGTCCCATTCCAGCAGAGTGCGCAGTACCGAGCTGGCCGATACCCCGCGCACCTCTTCGATCTCAACTCGACCGATCGGCTGCCGGTAGGCGATAATGGCCAGCGTTTCCAGGGCGGCGGGGGACAGGGTCGGCGATCGCGGGACGGAATCGAACTGCTCTAGATATGGAGCGAACTCCGGCCGAGTGAGGATCTGGTACCCATCCCCAAGCTGGTAAATCTGAAAGGCGTGCTCCTCAGCTTCGTAGCGATCGCGGAGGGCCTGAATCGCGGCCTCGACGCCTTCGATGTCGAGTGATCGATCGGCGCGAGCCAACTCAGCCGCGGTTAGAGCCGTCTGGCTCGAGAATAGGGTGGCCTCGACGATCTGTTCAGATGTCACGTCTCAGTCCTCATCCGTCAGGGTGAGATGGCGGCTGGGAAACAACCAGATGGAACCGAACGGTCCGGTTTGCTCGATACGCAGCACTCGTTGCTTGGCTAGCTCCAGACAGGCCAGCAGAGAAGCTACGGCGTGCGGCCGCGTGGGGAACGGAGCCAGAACGGTCTCGAACGCCAGCCGTTTGGCGCCGCGCATAAGTTTCCGAATCAAGGAGGCCTTTCCCTGCACGCTGACCACCGCGCTCGGGGGCACGACCTGCGCCTCCGGCCGAGGCCGGGGTATGCGTGCGGCCGCTTCAAGGAAGTCGATCATGCTGACTTCGAGCGCGGGTCTGACCGGCTTCGGGATTAGACGGGCCGCGACATATCCCTTGCCGAAGTGTCGAGCCCGCTGGCTCTCGGCTGTGGAGAGCACGTGAACCACGTCCTGGAAATGCTCGAATTCGAGTAGCCGCCGGACCAGATCCTGCCGCGGGTCTTCGTCCCAATCGACCGCTCCCGTCCGCGGCAACAGCAGCTGCGCTTTGACCCGGATCAGGGTGGCCGCCATCTCCAGGAATTCGCCGGCTCGATCCAATGAGAGCGTATCCAGCCCCGTTTCGATAGCTTCTTGGAATTGCGCCGTGACCCGAGCGATCGGGATGTCGAAGACATCGATATCCTGGGACCTGATCAGATGCAGGAGAAGGTCCAAAGGGCCCTGAAAACGATCGAGTTCGACAACAAAGGATTCGGCCTGTAACAGGCCTGGCAGTTTACGCGGGGCTGGAATGATTGGTAGCATGGCTCTTATGGACCTTGATCGGGTCTCTGATTCACAATAAACTTAGACTCGCCTTGCTACCGGATTCAACCCCCGGCAACACACACCGTACTCAGAGAACCCGAAGGACCAAATAGTGCCGAACATTAAGAGTGCCAAGAAGAGGCTTCGACAGTCACAACGCCGCCGGCTCGACAACCGGAAGGCCCGCTCCGAGATCAGGACGCGGACCAAGAACCTCTTGCAGATCGATTCAAAGTCTGAAGCCGAACAGGCGTACCGGGAGTTGGCTGCCGTTCTCGACCGGGCGGCCCAGCGTCGTTTGATGCACCCGAACGCGGCGGCTCGACAGAAGTCACGCCTGAATAGGTACGTCAGCGCCTTGTAGCCGGGCGCCCAGTCAGGCGTCCTTTTTCCCCTTTTCAGTTCCGGCTTCCTCTTCTTCGAGCAGCTGTGATACCGCATCGAAGTTTGGTGTTTCGTCCATCGACAGACTCTCTAGAAACTCGAGTTCGTCCAGGAACGCACCGTCTTCGCTCTCGGCTCCGGCTGAGGCCGCTTCAGCATCCGCCTCAGCCGGAACGATCTCTGCGACCAATGCCAGGTCGATGTCTGAGTCGGCGTCGTCCTCGGTGAGATCCTCGCTGCTCGCCTTGGTCTCTTCTTCGGCCTCGTCGGTGGAATCCGCCGTGTCTTCGTCCAAAGACTCGTCGTCGAACCCATCTCCGTCCTGATCTGGTAGAACGTGCAGCACAGCGCTCTGGGGCTGCTTCCCGGTAACCTGGGCCAGGACCCCTTCGAGTTCCGTTACGGCCACCCGCTCGGCACCGATCTCATCACTTAAGGTGTCAAGCTGACTGGCGTGCTCTACCCGCTTCTCTTCCCAATCGGACTGCGTATACTCGCCCACCTCGTGGCGGAGCTGAGCCTCTTCGAGATCTGCCGATCTGCTGTCATGCTCAGCCGCCAGTTCGTCCAGCCGGGCCACTCTGGCCGCCACAGCGCCTTCCAGCTCCTTGCTATGGGTGCCGAGCTCCGTCTCGACGCCGGTCAGCCTGTCTTCGTAGTCCTTCCTGACCTTCTCGGCGACTTCGGGCCGGAAGTCCGACACGACGCCGTCGAGCTTGGCGAGCCAGTCCCGGAAAGTCGTACGCTGGTCTAGAAGAGCCTGGATCGCTCCAGGAATGATCTGATTCTGATCCTTGTTGCTTGCCATGGCTTGTGTCCGTCCCTCAAGACTAACTTGTTGTGAACCGGGTTTCGCCGTCCACCAGCGTGCGGCGCACTTTTCCGGGAAGTTCCCAGCCCGCGATCGGCGTGTTTCCGCTTCTCGAAACGAAGCGGGCCGGATCGACCGTCCACGCCTCGTCCGGCACCAATAGCACAATGTCCGCGGGCGCGCCCGCGCGCAACGTTCCTTCCTCCAGGCTCATGACCCGGGCCGGCGCGCAGCTCATGCGATCGATGAGCATCGAGAGGCTCATGTGTCCCGGCTCAACCAGGGCCTTGAGACACAATCCAAACGCGGTTTCCAGTCCGTTGATGCCGAACGGAGCGTCGTCGAACTCGCGCTCCTTCTCTTCGTAATGATGCGGAGCATGGTCGGTAGCGATCATGTCGATGACGCCTTCAACAAGCGCCTCACGGACCGCCGTGACGTCCGCCTCGATACGCAGCGGCGGGTTAACTTTGGCCTCCGTGTTGTATCCGCGAACCAGCTCTTCGGTGAGGAGAAGATGGTGAGGGGTCACCTCAGAAGACACTCGGAGGCCAGCCGCTCGGGCCATGCGCAGGAACTCTACGCTCTGGCGGGTCGAGACATGGCACACGTGCAGATGGCCTCCCGTTACTTCAGACAGGAGGACATCGCGCGCCAGCATGGCCGCCTCGGCCGCGTTCGGGATGCCCCGCAGTCCCAATGCGGTGGCCACGCTGCCCTCGTTCATGACTCCGCCAGCGGACAGCGCCGGGTCTTCGCTATGCTGAATCATCGGAATGCCAAAGGTCTGCGTGTACTCGAGGATCCGCCGCATGAGTCCGGAATCCAGCACCGGGTGGCCATCGTCGGAGACAGCCACCGCGCCGGCGGAGACAAGCTCTCCTACCTCGGTCATCCGTTCGCCGTTCTGACCCACGGACGCCGCGCCGATTGGCCTGACCTTGGCCCCGCGCGCCCGCTCGGCCGCGGCGATCACGAACCCGACGGCGGCCGGGTTGTCGACCGGCGGATCCGTATTCGGCATCGCCCAGACCTGCGTGAAGCCCCCAGCGACTGCTGCGTGGGCGCCGGTGGCGATCGTCTCTTTATGCTCGTCGCCGGGTTCTCGGAGGTGGACATGAACGTCGATAAAGCCGGGAGCCACGACCAGACCAGTAGCGTCTATGATGTCCGACTCGTCGGGCGCGGAGAGGCGGGGCCCGACCGCCTCAACACGTCCCGCCACCACCAGCACATCTGCGTTCTCGTCTAGGTCCTGCGACGGATCCGTGACCCGGCCGCCACGGATCAGAACGGGCCTGCCGGAAGAATGGGTCACGCGGCGCCTCCCTTGGCTGCCTCGGCGTGCTCGGGATGGCCACCCGCCAGCAAGTAGAGAACGGCCATTCGGATCGCGACTCCATTCGTGACCTGCGGAAGGATCACCGATTCAGGACCGTCGGCCACGTCCGAATCGATTTCAACGCCACGGTTCATGGGTCCGGGATGAAGAATCACGATCGGTCGGCCGGCCGCGTCCAGCCGAGCCCGGGTCACCCCGAACACCCGGTTGTACTCCCTGAGAGAGGGAACGAACCCGGTCTTCATACGCTCCAGTTGCAGGCGAAGAATATTCAGCGCATCGCTCCACTCGATGGCCTCCTCGACGCGGCCAAAACAGCGGACTCCCAGCTCTTCAATGCCGGCTGGGATCAGGCTTCGCGGGCCACACACAGCCACTTCGGCCCCCATATGGAGCAAGCCGAAGATGTTTGATCGGGCAACGCGCGAGTGCCGTATATCTCCGACGATACATACCTTAGTACCGCTTATCTTACCTAATGTATCACGCAGGGTGAGGAGATCCAGGAGCGCCTGGGTGGGGTGCTCGTGCTGGCCGTCTCCGGCATTGATCACGTTCGAAGGAATCCGCTCCGCCAGGAACTGGGCCGCCCCGGACGAGCCGTGGCGAACGACAACCATGTCGATACGCATCGCCTCGAGGTTGCGGGCAGTGTCTACAAGGGTCTCTCCCTTTTGAACCGACGACCCGCTGGCGCTGATGTTCACCGTATCCGCACCGAGTCGCTTCTCCGCGAACTCGAAGGAGATGCGGGTGCGGGTGGAAGGCTCGAAAAACAGATTGACGATCGTCTTGCCGCGGAGAACGGGCACCTTCTTAATCGCCCGTTCGCTGATCTCCTTGAACGGCTCCGCCGTATCGAGAATGGCCTGGATCTGACTAGCCTCCAGGTTCTCGAGCCCGATAAGATCCTTGCCGAGGCGCGGTCCGGACTCGGAGGGTTCGGCAGTTGCCGGCGTCACGCCGCCTCCTGTCCGGACTCGAGGAAGGCGCCCAGCTCGCCGTCCTCCTCAGGGACATGCACGACTACCCGCTGGCCTTCTCCGACCTCAACCGTGGCCCCGACGTAATCCGCGCGGATGGGCAGCTCGCGCCCTCCCCGGTCGATCAGCACGCACAGTTCGATGCGTCTCGGACGGCCAAAGTCCGCCAGTTCATTCAAGGCAGCCCGGATGGTCCGTCCGGTGAAGAGCACGTCATCGACCACGACCACACGCCGATCCGTGATATCGACGGGAATGTCGGTCACGCCGATTACGGGGCGAGGGCCGACCTGCGCGAAGTCATCGCGGTACAGGGTGATGTCGAGACTTCCGGTGGGAACGTCGGTGCCATGAGCAGACGACAGATGGGAGGCCAGCCGGGCCGCGAGGTGGTTCCCGCGCCGCCGAATTCCGATCAGTACGAGGTCGTGGATCTGGCCGCCTTTCAGCACGTCGTCCGCCAGACGAGCCAGAGCCGCCTTCAATTCCTCTTCCGACAAGACTGGTGTGCGCGTACCGTCCTCCGTGGATTCCTGGGCCGTCCGGCTGCCCGGTTCCGGCAGACTGCGCGGCAGTATACCCGCCGCCTGCCGGGCGATCAACGTCCCGCACATCCGTGTTTTCTTTACAACATCCGGGAGCCGGTCTAGCTTTTCGCGACCCTCTGGACCCTGTGCAGGTAGCCAATAACGCGACTCAAGGACTGGAATCCATGGCGGGATTGACGGCACTTCCCCTGATCGCCATCTCGCTCATGGCCGGATCCATGGGGCAGAACTCTGCCGCGCAACTAGCGCCGGAGCCGGAGGCCGCTGAGTCGCAGGCGGCTGAACCGCAGGCAGCTGAACCGCAGGCAGCTGAACCGCAGGAGCGCCAGATTTCGGTCGAGGCGCCCACGGCCGTGCTGACCGGCCTGGATTTCGCCGTCGAGCTGGAGATGACCAGCGGACCCCCCGGGGCGTTCACCCTCAGAACCGCGGACGGCCGCCTGCTCGCCGGAGGCGACCTGGTCGCGGGACAGACAGCCACCGTCGCGGGACTCACCCTCAACTCGGCTTCCGAGGCACCGATCCGGTTCAGTTGGACGGAGGGCGGTCAGGCGACCGAAACCCCATCGGGGCGATGGCCCGGTCGGTGGACCGCTTCATCACCCCCGCCATAGCCGATGAGAGTCACGCGGCAATCCTCGTGTTCTCGTTCATGCTCGGCGGGATGGTCGGAGTAATCAGCCGCTCTGGGGGAACTCACGGCATCGTGCAGGCGGTCCGGCCCCTGGCGAAGACCCCCAGGCGAGCGCAGCTGGCTACGTACCTGGGCGGCCTGGCGATCTTCTTCGATGACTATGCGAACACGCTTGTCATCGGCAACACGATGCGGCCGATCACGGATCGGATGAGGGTATCGCGAGAGAAGCTGGCCTACATCGTGGATTCCACCGCAGCTCCGGTCGCCGCGATCATGTTCGTGTCCACGTGGGCGGGCTTCGAGATCTCGCTCATCGGAGACGGGCTTAAGGCGGCGGCCGCAAATCCGGCCACGAGTCCCGCCATCGCTGCCGGCCTGGAGGCGGCCAACCCGTTTACGGTGTTCATTCACACGATTCCGTATCTGTTCTATCCGATCCTGGCGCTCCTCATG
>JAZDDE010000078.1:0-5676 GCA_036679495.1 Gemmatimonadota bacterium
ACTGAGCGCATGGCAGTCCTCGGTTGGATGGTTGTCTGTGGGGGGCGTGGGTGGGCTGGATGCCTCGAGACTACGAGCCTCGAGCGCTAGATTCTAGCGCGGATCCGCCCTAGGGGCTTGCTGAAGAACCCTCGTGGGTCGCGACTGCAAGGTCGCCCTTCGGGCGCTGTATTGTTTTGAGGCGGCCTCCGCCACCTCGCCGCCCGGGACAGAGCCCGGGCGCTACCAGACCCACCGTCATCTCTGGATGTGACGCTGCGAACTAGCTCAACGTTGGCTTGGGTAGCGCCCTGGCTCCGACCAGGGCGACGGGGCGGCGGAGGCCTCCCCCAATAACACCGCGCCCGAAGGGCGACCTTGCAGTCGCGACCCAGGATTCTTCAGCAAGCCCCTCGGCCGCGAGTGGATCGGCCATCATCAAGTTGATCGAGTTCTACCAGGAAGAGGAGGAGGATCTCAACGACTGCGAGTTGCTCGCCACCGAGGACCAGAAGGTGAAGATGCAGAAGGCCCTGGATAAGCTAGACGAGTGACCTCGAGGCCTCAGCCGTAACAAGGACTCCAAACGTGGAAAGACCCCAAGAAGGCCACCGTGTCGTGCGGCTCTACCTGCTGCGGGCGGCGACCTCTTCTTCGGTCAGCCCGTACAGCGGTGGGCTCGCGATTCCCAGGATCGCGAGGTACATGTGGAGCTGGCCGCGGTGATGGACTTCGTGCTCGACCATGGCTCGGAGCCACTTCCAGACCGTGATCTCGGCGCCGGCGGGCGTCACGCATTTTCGCTGCAGGTCGTCAGGGCCGAGGGCCGAGAGGATCTCCACTGTCTCCTCGCGCATGCGATCGAGAAAGGCGCGCACCTCGTCATAGCCGTTGGCGAGCGCCTTCGAGTGGCCGGGATAGATGCTCGGCCGGCCGCAGGCATTCTCCGCGAACATGTAGCGCTCGAGGGATCCCAAGTGCCTGAGGATATCGCCGAAAGTGAACTTTCCCTCCTGGTAGCGCCACTCGATCTTGTCTGGAGGCACGCAATCAGCAACTCGCAGGGTGCGCCGACGGATACTGCCGAAGTACTCGAGAAACGGCTCGATCGCGAGAATCTCCACGGAAGGAGTTTACCGTCGATTCGTTGGCGATCGGCAGTCTCGAGCCCGTGCCCAACGTAGTTACGTGAGCCTTGAGTTGTTGCCGTCGAACCCAGGCAGGGCCTCCGTCAGCGTGTGGGCACCGGCATTGACCTCCGTCCAGATGGGGCCTGCTTTGGGGTCTGGGTGTCTCCCCATCACGCCGCGGTAGAGTGCGAGGATGATCTGGAAGGTGCCTCTCGCTATTGTTTTCTTGCTGGTTGTGGCGGTGGTGGTTCGGTTCGCGCTGCTTGCGTCGACTTCCACGACGCCGGAGAACCTCGGGATAGGAGAACAGGGGCTGGCGCCGTGCCCTGAGAGTCCCAACTGCGTGACGAGTGGGGCAGAAGATGCCGAGCATCGGGTGGAGCCCTTGCTGCTGGTCGACGATCCGGCACAGGCGATCGAGCGTCTGCGATCGATCATCGAGGCGCTGCCGGGCAGCCGGGTGATGGAGGCGACGCCCACCTACCTACGCGCCGAAATGGGGAGCCGCTTCTTCAGGTTCGTGGACGACCTCGAACTACTGATCGATCCCGAGACGCTACGGATCGAGGTTCGCTCCGCTTCGCGGGTGGGGCACTCCGACCTGGGCGTCAACCGAAAGCGGGTGGAAGCGATTCGGGCGGCATTTGAGTGACGAAGCCGCCCGGGGTGTGCCGGCTCGGATGCATGTGACGGTTTCGAGAGCGGCAATACGCTGGCCTGGTCGGCGCAGGTGCCGGCGTTGCCGGCGCCCGATGCCTTTCGGATGATCGACCTCGACCTGAGGGATCCACGGACGCTGCGGAGGGAGGGTCCTGCTTGCGGGTAGGTAATCTGAGGAGACGGTCCGTCTGATTCGTCAGAAGAGATGATTGATCGCGGGAGGCTGAGATATGACTAGCACGACCTTTCGACAGTTCGTCAACCTGTTGAGTTCTCTCAAGTACGCGATTCTCTTCGCCGGGTTGCTGGTCGGCCTGCCCCTGACAGCGTTCTCCTGGTTCCCCGGGCACGGCCTCCTAGGCGGGCTTTTCCTGGAGCTCGAGCGGTGGCACGTCTTCTTCGCGGTCCTGTGCTTCTTCGCCGTGGCGTGGAGTCTCATGTTCTGCACCGGCCTGTTGATCGATTGCATCGAAAAACGGTTGCCGGGGGACTATCTCTCAAGGCCTGCCAGGGAGTTCTTCAACGTCGAAGTCTCGGGCCGGCAATTCGCCCTTTTCGCGCTGCTCGGTGCGGTACCCACGCTGATCGTGGTCTGGAAAGCCGTCTCCTCTGTCGAGGCCACGGTCTTTGCGATTCTGGGATACACCGCTTGCTATCTGGTCATGGTCCTGCTCTGCACGCCTGCTCGGCTCGCCGATCCGAGCTTCGTACCGCTCCCCAGATCCCGCTTCGCCAATTGGTTCTGGAGATTGCTCGATCGCACTCTTCTTCCGCGGCTCTTCAAGAAGATCAGACTCCTGGTCTCGCGGGCTCTCTGCCTGGTGAGAGTTCGGTACGCGCTGGAACCCGACGAAGAGGGCAAGCTCGTTCTGCGCTCGGATCGGTTCTTCGCGATGACCAACTTCCTCGGCCTGGTCTTCGTCGTCCTGGTGGTGGGCTGGTACTTCTTTCCGCCCAACGCGCGGGAGAACTTTCCCCCGGCTGCGGCGTTCCTCTATGTCCTTCTGGCGCTGGCGTTGTGGGTTCTGCTCACCCTGGAGTGCCACCTGGCCAAGATTCGCCTCTCACCGATTCTGGCCATCCTGGTCCTGATGATGGCTGTCTGGGGATTGGGCAACGCCGACCACTACTACCAGGTTCCACAGCGGGAGGTGTCTCCCGTTGACCGGTTGACGCCGGAGGATGTCGTCAAGGCGAGCCAAGCACCGGAGAATCTCGTTGTCGTGAGCTCTGCCGGAGGTGGAATCCTGGCCGCCGGCTGGACCTCCCTGGTGCTCAAAGGGCTCATCCACGAGCGGCCGGAGCTTGCCCACGAGATTCGACTGCTGAGCACCATCTCGGGCGGCTCGGTTGGGGCGGCGCAGTACACAGCCGCGCTGCAAAGCGTGGATGATGTGGTCCAGCTCTCGCCCGAGAAGCGCGACGAGTTGTTGAGCGGGGTCTACCTGGCTTCGGTCGAGTCGAGCCTTGCCGAGTCGACCTATGGGTTTGCCATGTTCGATTTCTGGCGTCTCTTCTTCGGTGCCTGGCTACCGGTGATCGACACCTGGGATCGAGGCCGTCTCCAGGAGGACGCCTGGTGTCGGACGGCTGCCGCCGGGCAGCCTTGCAGTGACCCAGCCGCTCTGTCGAGCCTTATCGAGCCGATTCGCCTGGGCCGGATCCCGGCCGTCATCTTCGGCACCACGGTCATGGAGACCGGGCGGCGGGTGATGGTCACGCCCATGTCCTTCAAGGGTGATCCGATCGAGGCACCCGGCCGGCTGGTTCCTCGGGCGCCAACTCTGTCCGAGTACTTGTTCGAAGAGGAGGGGCAGGAGGCCGACGTCAGTCTGTGGACCGCGGCTCGGCTCTCTGCGACCTTTGCCTATGTGAGTCCCGCGGCGAGCGCGCAGGTGATTCCGAGTGCCGAGGGCAGTGCGAACGACCACCCGAACCAGGGGCATCACATGCTCGACGGGGGCTATTACGAGAACTTCGGCGTGACCTCTGCCGTGGATTGGCTCAATGAGGTCCTCGAGGCCCAGATCGCGGCGTACGACTCCGGTGTCGAGACGCTGCCGTTCAAGTTCGAGAAGATTCTCCTCGTCCGGCTCAACGCTTTCCGTTGGAAGGACCCGCTCGAGGTCGAGCCGAAGAAGGGGTCCATCTCGGCACTGCTCGGCCCGGTGCTGGGCCTGGCGGCGATCCGCACGGGTGTGGCCGTCACTAGAAACGAATTCGACCTCACCCGGTTCATCGATTCCTGGAACGAGCGACTCGCCAGCCGGGGGCTTGGCGACAACGTGCTGGCACAGGTCGAGTTCCGACCGGGTCGAGTGCCGACGAACGACGGCAAGGGCCTTGTCCAGCCCCTCTCGTGGCATCTGACGCAGGCCCAGATCGCGGCCCAGCAGCAGGAGTGGCCGGAGGATCTCTGCGCCGAGGACGACCCTGAGCCGGGCAGCATCCGACACGCTTGGCAGGAGATGCTCGCTCACCTCGGGGGCGAATGCCCTGCGCCGAGTTCAACTGCGGGGTGAAGACGGACCGGCCCCGACAACCCATCGTTCAGACGAGCGCGAGAACGAGAATCAGGACGCACGAATAGAGCAGCAGGGCGAGGTAGGCCCAGCGCCAAGCGCGCTCTCGTTGGCGTATCTCCGAGATGCGAAGCGTCGTGCCCGCGGGCGCGACTTGCGGTGACGAAGCCGGGACCGCCCGAGCCGCCACCGTCGAGGTCGCCGAGCAGCCGATGAGGTTCCACCACCTCTAGTGGAGGCCCGGAACTCCGATCCAGAGGCCGACGTTGATGCCGACACCGGAGAGGACGAGATGAAGAGCCTCAGAGGGCCACGAGATGGACTGCGAGATCGAGTGCGCTCTCGAGCTCGCCGTTTGCGTCTTTCCGATAGAGGTTGACAGGGCGCTTGCCGAGCACTATTGTGCGGGCGTAAATAGAGCGTAAATAGAAAAACCAGGAAGAGGAGGAACGAGGATGTCGATCGCTGAGTCGTTGATCGCTGACCTGAAGCAAGAGGGTGGGATGACGCGGACGGTTCTACAGGCTGTTCCGGCAGACAAGTTCGATTGGAAGCCGCACGAGAAGTCGATGTCGCTCGGTGGATTGGCGGGGCATCTTGCCGAGACGCCGAGCTGGCTAGGATCGATGATGGAGGACGTGTTCGATTTCGCTACGGATATGGGCGACTACAAGCCTTTCGTCCCCAACGAGCAGAGTGATCTGCTGGCGGCGTTCGACGAGAACCTGTCAAACGCCATCTCGATGCTCGAGGGCAAGGACGACGACTTTATGGTCGGTGTCTGGAGGGGGCTGTCGAACCAGAAAGAGGTAATGGTAGGGCCGCGAGGCGCCATGGCACGGTCGATACTCGTGCATCATGCGGCACACCACCGCGGCCAGCTGACGGTCTACCTGCGCATGCTCGACGTGCCGGTGCCCCCGACCTACGGCCCGACGGCCGACTTTCCCGACTGGGGCTAGGAGCCTCTCATTCGAGATCGCAGTTCTAGCCGGCGGCGAGTTCGCTCAGCGTCGATCCCGCCGCCAGGGTCGCGGCGTAGGCGGTGTCCGGGGCAGACGGATCGGACACGCTGTCGGTCACTTGTCCTCCCGGCGGTCCGCTGGACGTCCAAGTGCCGAAACCCGCATGGCTGGGAAGAACGACAGTCAGCATCAGCAGGGCGCTTCCCGCCCAACGAAGAACGCGTGGTTTCATTAATGATCTCCTCCCGAAAACAATACTAACGATGACTCCTCGTCGGGGAACACAACTGTACTAGGAGCTTGCTGAAAAGCCCTCGTGGGTCGCGCGACAAGGTCTTGGGGTGCATATCCAAGGCTGGAGGAGGAGTCGATGCCGTCGCGTCGGCGACGACGAGCAACACCGGAGATGCACCCCAACCC
>JAZDDE010000079.1:0-6236 GCA_036679495.1 Gemmatimonadota bacterium
GCGTCCTCGAATGGCACACCGTCCGTGTCCACGATCTTATAGTTCTGGAGTTCGGTGTCGAGGTGCGCTTCCGGGCCGGAGAACAAGAGGCGGAAGACGAAGATCGACGCGATCCCCGCGACCAGAACCAGCAGACCGACGACAGTCTTTGCCTTGGGTGACGCGAGGAACTTTCCCAGGCCTTTGGCCGAACCCTTCAACCCGAGAGCCAGGAGAAGCAAGCCCAGGACGATCAAAACGGCGGAAACAATCCGAGGCGCGGCTCCTGAAGTCGAGTCGTCGGGGATCACATCGATCTTGCTGGCGGCCTTGAGCACCCAGCTCTCGCCCCAGGAATTGACGATGCGATCGGTCTCGGGCGAATTGGTGAGGAAGGCCAAGGGAAGCTCCAGGATGACCGCGTTGACGTTGATGCCGGCCTGCGCGTCGCGGCCGCTGTAGACGAACCGGAAGTTGCCGTCTTCATCCTTCTTGTAGGCCTTAGGCACGAAGTCATGGGGCCCCGGAGGCAGGTCGAGCTTTACCCCCTGGCCGTGGTTGGGATTCGCCGGGTCGTAGTTGAAGAGTGTGTTGCCCTCCAACTCGAGCAAGGTCTTGGGAATCTTCATCTCCCTTTGATCCATGGGTGCCGCGAGCGGGATCTTGTAGAACTGGGGCCCGTAGTTGATCGAGCGGAAGAACCCCGGCAGGTCATTGAAGAAGGCGTCGTCGCGACCGCCGACGTAGGCCTGGATGGAATGCCCGCCCGGAGAGCTCACCGATTGGACCCGGTTGATGGCGATCTCTTCGGCGAAGCTACCTCCCGGGAAACCGATGAAGTTCAACTTGGCGGCTCCGTCGCTCTCGAACGTCACGCGGACTTCGCTGGCGTCGAGCTTCAGGAACCGTTCGTCCGCGGCCTTCGCGTAAGCCAGCAGGTCGGGCAGCGACCAGCTGTCGGGATCCCTACTCGGGCGCTTGAGCCTCGGGTCGGGGTCGAACCGGAGGCGATAGAGCATGTCCTTGTCAAAGACCCCGGTGGCCGGCGCGGGCGCGAAGGTCAGCGCGACCACGACTCTTTCGCCGCCGACAGTGTTGTCGGCTGGAAAACCGAAGAAGTCGTAGAGATCCGCCGGGCTGAGATCAATGTCCCAGAAAATCGAGTTGATCGGGTTCGGATCGTTGTGGTCTGCCGCGCCCAAGAGACCGGAGAGCAAAAGTCCGAATGCCAGGGTGACGCAGATGAGAAAGCTGCGAAAGGGAAAGTCTCTGTTCATAGCGGCTCCAGTCTGCTCGTCGGCGTGTGGGCTCTTCGTTGCTGAGACGCGCATTGCCCGGCGCGCCTGATCTCTATTAGGGCCAGATTTCTCGCTGAGTCCCGTTCCTATTTCGATCTACTGAAGAAGTTAGCATCAAGAAGCGTTAACTGTCTGGAACCACCGGCTCTGTGTAGAACTCTTCCTCGACCGGCGCCTCGCCTGGGGATTTTTTCTCGATCTTGACTCGCTCGTGAATGAACTTCGCAAGACTATAGCACCCGGAAGGTTGGCAGCCGCTGACACCGGATCGTCTCAGATCACAGCCAGGCCTCCTGGAACAGAGCGCGGCGGCGATACCCGCGGCTCCAACAATGGAGACAAATGGGCGGCACCGGCCAGCATGATTCTCGCGTTCGGATCACACACGACCGGCTCGCCCATTCCATCAGTAGATTCCGCAGTTCTCCGTACAGGTTTCCCAACACACGTTGCCAGAGCAGTTCGTCCCGTTGCAGCTAAAAGTGCAGATCTCCAGCCAGCTGGCCATATTCGTCTGGGGTGTCTGGATGACGTCAACAATCCTGGGGTATTTGAGCGCGATCTCAGTCGAGGTGACGCAGGCGTCGCATTGAAAAGGTATGTCGAGCTGAAGGTCGTGGATCACTTGACCCTGGGGCGTGAACGAGACGCTCACACCCCGCCCTATCCCGACACGAGGCGGCTCTTCTTGTAGGCCCTGTGAGTCACCGGGGCGTTGAAGACGATTCCCCTGTCCAAGCAGCTACGACCTCGCCAGCTCGGAGTGCAGTCCGACCGGCAGCGATCGCTACATGTGCACTTGAATTGTGCGCTCGCAGTGACCGTGAGACGTCCCGTGGCGTGCTCCTCCCTCGCGGTGTCGCTGAGCTGGCGCACATGGTACTTGCCGTGTGGCAGGCACTCATAGGCCGCCTCCAGGGCAGCGGTTCCCGCGAGCGAGACGAGAAAACAGACGGCTAAGAACGAAGTGATTTTGTTCATCAAAGTACCTTTCTATTCCGAATCAATGGACGGCGCGGGCTCGCCGCGGAGAAGACTCTGGATGGGAGCAGCATGGCGAGAGAGTTCCCAGATCTCGTCCACTCTCTGTGTGACGAAGTCTTGCGGTAGAAACCGAGTCGCCCCGTCCTCGTCGGCGAGCCAAACGAACATGGCGCGGTAGTCTTCGGTTTGCTCCTGGAAGAACACTCGCACTAGATACGACGTGACGGCCACGACTTGATTCGGGTCGTCGACCTGGCTTTCCGGCTCGCTTGCCGCCATCCGGAGAACCTCGTCGTAGGTCATCGTCCGCCCCCATTCCTCCAGGGAGCGCTCGCTGCCTCCTTCAGGGGTCTTCCACGCCGGTTCGTAGGCCGCACCCAAGATAGGGCCTGCGCCGGCCTCTCCGTTGTCGACTTCCGTGTACTCGATCTCTAGCGATTTCGGTGCGACCGACATGAGGTCCGAGAGAAAGAGGTGACGAAAATCTGCGCGATAATGAGTCCTGAAGTCGCTTAGATCAAAGCGAAGGTCGTAGCCTGATCGCCTGACCGATTTCGCAACCGCGCGATAGGTCATCTTGATGATCAAGGCTTCGTCGATTCCTTTAAGACCAGGACTGCCGTCGGCCCCCAGGTAGAGCCCTCCAACGCCGGGCAACAAGACGGCATCGGGAGATGACCGAAGAGGCTCGTCTCCCTCCTCTCCGACGATCGCCGGCTTGGCCCCCTGGTTCTGGCGGACGGCGTTCGGATGGTCTCGAGCGAGGACTGGTGGTGCCGGCACCACTAGCACCCAACAAGCCAAGACCGTTGCAAAACCGGCTACTCTGCGCTTCATGTTCTTCTCCTTCGTTTCTTTCGGAACAACTAGACCGTTCGGATCCCCTCAACGGGGCCCGCGCTTGCTGGACAAGACGCAAAACGGAAAAGTGTTCTGGCGAAAAAAAAGGCGAAGGCGCTCCGAGGAGCGGCCGATCAGTCGGCGCCAACCCGCCAACCGGCTATGCCGGCGTTACAAACGACGCGGTTCCGCGCGTCGGCCGTGCCGGTTCTCGAAGGGCCGATCAACCGGGGGTTGACTACGTCGAGACTCCCTGCCGGTACAGCTGGAGGCGGACTTCGGAATACCCCTGCAGATGGGGTCCCGGCCCGCCCCTTCGGATCGTCGCTAGGATCTGACGTTCGCCGACCCGAAGGCCTGCTAGAAGCCCGCCGGGAACGCGACCTTGACGATCTCGATCGGGATCGAAATGCTCTGGTCGCGGCCGCCTCCGACCAGGACGGCTACGAGCCTGCCCTCGCCGTCCAGTACCGGGCCGCCGGCGTCTCCCGGGCCACTGATGTACGTCGTGGTCAATGCGCGCGAGATCCGGGCCTCCCCGCCAACTCCACCACCAATCGTACGTTTGCTAGCGACTTCGATCACCTTGCCGGGAGTGCGCTCGTCGGGAGACAAGTAGAGCTCTACGCGCTCCCCAGGCGAGAGGCTCCCCGCTTTTCGAATCCTCGGCCTTCTCACTTGCGGCTTCAAAGCTGCTGGCGGTTCGAGTAAAGCCAGAAACGGCGCCATGCCGCGGTCCTTGCGCTTGACCAGAACCTTGGCGCGCCCTTCTTTCCGCCGTCCGCCCTCCTCCCAGCTAACGACAAAAAATGCTGCGTCCACTGTCGGCGCAAACGCGACGATCTTGCCGAGTGGGGTGAGGAAACCGTGCGAGGCAAACTGGGTGCCGGCACTCATGTGAATGCGCACTACGTGCACCGGAATCCGCCGCGCGTCCTCCGGCTGCGTGGCAGGCGGCGTCACCTCCGGCTCGGATGCGGCAGCGGCTCCAGAAGCCTCGGAATTCTCTACGGTTGGGCGGGTCGGCCGGGTGGTTTCGTCCGGCGACGAAGTTTCGCCTCCCACGGAGGCCTCGGCAGGTGCCCTCTCCAGCACTGGCTTGGGCCGCGGCTTGCGCGTCCGGGTGAACGCGACCACGAGCAGAATCGCGGCGAGAATCGCGACGCCGATGGCCGCCGGCCTCCGCCAGTTCTTCGATGTAGAGGGCGACGGCGCTGGGGCCCCGGAGCCTTCGGTGGCCGCGGGAGCCGCGGCGCCTCCGGCCGGCCCGCACAACCTCGCGATGGCTTCGGTGAGTACCTCATAGCCGGGGTGACTCGTCGACCCGTCCCATCCCTCCAGCTGGGCGGCCTGAATCCGCCGGAAGGCCAGCGGAATCTTGCAATCCTCGAGCTGAAATGGAACCAGGACATCGCGGTTGGCGGCCTCCCCCGCCTCGGTGCGGACCCAGCGAGACTCGGCCGAGGTCCGCGACCAGGCGACCACAACACATTTGGCTTCCCCCAGCTCCCGCTCGATCACCTCGTCGAAGGTCTGGCCGGCCGGGATGTCGCGGTCCCACCAGACGCTCCATCCATCCGCCTCGAGAGCCTGCACCACGGGTTCGATGCGGTCGTGGTCGACGTCGTCGTAGCTGAAAAATGTGTCCGCCATTGAGATCGGCTCGACTCCAGGTTGCGAGAATCAGAGCGAAGTATACCCGCGACCCGCGTTGCTATCATCGACCTTGCAAGTAGAGTCACGACTCCGTTCTCCTCGGCTTTCGGGCCTGTACTTCGATGAAAGACCTCGGGCAGCACAAGATCGACCGGGCGGCCTCCGCGCTCGTCGTCATAGATATGCAACCGGATTTTCTTCCGGGCGGGGCATTGGCCGTCGCTGGCGGCGATGAGATCGTCGCCCCGATCGGAGCGGCCATGCAGAGTGATGCCTTCGCGTTCTGCGCGACCACCCAGGACTGGCATGCTCCGGGACACGTTTCCTTTGCCTCGACGCACCCGGGGAACGAACCATTCAGCGTGATCGAGCTCTACGGGCACGACCAGGTGCTCTGGCCGGATCACTGCGTCCAGGGCACCCCCGGCGCCGAGTTGCACTCCGATCTGCCCTGGGAGCGCGCCGGAGCGGTGATCCGCAAAGGAACGGACCTCCGGGTCGACTCATATAGCGGCTTTCGCAACAACTGGACCTCTTCCGGCGAGCGTCCACCCACGGGCCTCGCGGGGTTGCTGCGAGAGCGCGGCATAGAGCACGTCTACATCTGCGGTCTCGCCAGGGACTTCTGTTGCCGCTGGTCGGCCGAAGACGCCGCCGAAGCTGGATTCGAGGTGTCCTTCCTCTGGGACCTCACCCGCGGAGTCGACCCCGCCGCGGACGCCGCGACGCGTAGCGCACTGGAAGCGGCGGGGGTGACGGTACTCGGAGGTGCGGACGTCGATTCAGCCTAAGCCGACTCAAAACGAGCCTTGGCATCGGCCATCCACTGTTCGCCTTCTGATTTTGGCTTGCCCGCCATAGCGGCCATCACGTCAGCGTGATCAGCCGTGTAGTGAGCGTACATTTGCTTGAACCAGTCTTCAAAAGTCTCGGCCGAAAAATCCTGGCCGCAAGCTCACAGGGCAGAGTTTTCATCGAGTTACGGTAACAGAACCCTAGCCCCTAACGCAGCCGCGCCGCGATCCCACTCAAGGTCTCGCCCAGCGCGGCCCGCCGCATCTTTGCGATCGCGTCGCCTTGGCTCCCTTCTCCGAGCGTCGCCGCCAGCGATTCCAGTCCGGCTGCCAGATCTTCGTCACGCCCGCCGTTCACGAGCTGCACTGCAGAGCGTTCGAGCGCATCTTTCAGATCCACTACAAGCGCTTCGGGCAGCGACTCGCCGCGCTCGAGCTGATCCAGATACGCCCGCCCCACGACCGGTTCGGCGGGCCAGGTGACGGGGAATTGCTGCTGCGGGTTGAACACTCCGCCCTGGTCCGCCACTGCCGCCGCGGCGATCTCATGTTCGGACAGGTATTCACTCGGCGTCAGCGCAAACACGTCCAGCCCGCGCGCGATCTCGGTGCCGTAGATCCGGCCGTCGTACCAGTAGGTCGACCAGTACCCGCCTAGGATCAGGTCCTCGGTATCGATGGGCCC
>JAZDDE010000008.1:0-2121 GCA_036679495.1 Gemmatimonadota bacterium
GGCGATCGTTCGAGCTACGCTGCCAATGTGGAGTGAGGACCCAGGCTTGTTAACGGTCTCGCAAGGGACCCAGGCGCTTTCGGTCTCATCACTCCGGGTTGAAGAACGACCGGTGGGCAGTGCCACTGCCCATCGGTCACTTCATTCAACCACGACTAGCATCATAAGAGGCGCTGCAGCTGACAGGCTAGGCGTAGCGGTTGCTGACCGTGGTAGGGTGCAGAGGCACCGGCGTTCAGAAATCAGGTAGCAGTGCGCCGCCTGCAGCTGAGCGCCATGTCCGTTAGGCTGCGCGAAGAATCGCCGTGCTGGGAATCCATTGCGATCGCTACGGGCTGCTACGATCCTACGCCAAGAGGTCGAACTCATGGAGACAACGCGCATCGGCGAGTTCTCGCTTAGCTGGGGCGAGAGCCTATGCTGGGATGATCAGCGGAGCCGACTCTACTTCGTGGATTGCGGAAAGCAACGAGTCCATTGGCTCGAGGCCGGCGAACCGCCCTTGCACTCAATGCAGCTCGACTCTGTTCCGACGGGCCTCGTCCTGGCCGACGACGGTCGAATCGTCATAGCGCTCGACGAAGGCCTTGACCTCGTCGACCCGGACTCGGCGAAGCGTGAGCGGCTCAGTCCCTATCCAGATGGCCTCGGCCGGCGTGCCAACGATGCAACCGTCGATCTGGCGGGAAACCTCGTCACTGGGACTTTGAACCTCGGGCCAGGGGATGGTTCGTATTGGTGGTTCTCCACGCGCGACGGATGGCGGCAACTCGACGACGGCATCTCCAATGCCAATGGACCCGTTACCCTTGATCTCGACGGTGAAGCATCACTTGTCTTCGCCGATACGCCCGCACAGGTTCTCTATTCGTACACCTACGATGCGGCCACGGGTTCGGTCAGCGAGCGGCGCCGCTTCGGAGAGATCGCGCCGCTCGGTGGCGCGCCGGATGGCGCTTGCGCAGACGCGGAGGACGGAATCTGGAGTTGCGTTCTGGCCGCCGGGCTTATCGCGCGTTTCACGACAGGAGGCCTCGACCGCACGATCGAGGCCGGCTCTGAACAACCCAGTGACGTCACCTTCGGCGGTACTTCGCTCGATCGACTCTATGTCGTGAGTATTGCGGTCGACTTGGGCATTGGCCCGGTCGAGTCACCGCTGGCCGGAGCGCTTCTTGCGATCGACGGTACGGGCGCAAGCGGCGTTCCCGAGAATCGATTTCGAACCTGAACCCCGACACGGCCGAGGCGTTCGAGTCCCGACTTCGTACGGCCTCGCTGAGCGGACATCATCCTGAATTCGGTAGCCTTCTGGCGTCGGGACTTCTGTGGCGTCGCGCTGACGGTCAGCGCTGTCTGCTGCAGCTGAAGCCCGATCCGTTAGACGGCGCGGGCTAGTGCTCGGCGAATCGCTCGAAGCTGCCATCCAATTGGCCATCCTCATACCGGCCCGTCGCCTGCAGTGAGCCGTCCAGCCTCCACACGCTCACTCTTCCTTGCTGCACTCCGTCTATGTATGTGCTGGTCTGCCAGAGACGGCCATTCTCGTGCCAGGAGAGTGCCGGCCCGTGAGCGACGCCGTTCTCAAAGTGCAGCAGCATCCAGAGGTAGCCCCGGTGTAGGTCCCATATCATCGTGGCGCCGTGCGATACGTCCGGTGCGACTTCACAGCCCAACACCAGGAGGTGGGTCGTATCAGCAGCCCCACCAACCTCGGTCCTGGTCTCATTCAACCCGGTTGGGCACTTCCAATCATGTATCCCAGACCCTCCTGCGGCGGACGCACATCCAAAGTCCAAGACAGTTGCAAACAGGAGTGCGGCGGGTCGCATCAGAGCTTCATCGGGTTCCCAAGCAGCCGGGTTGAGCGCGCGCCGTCTAACAAGCGACTGTGATGGAAGTCAAGCCGTAGCGCGTTGAGTTTCCTCCCAAGTCGTCCTGTCGCGGGCCATGGCGTTGAGGATCACGAGCAGCTTGTGAGCGACGGCGATGAGCGCGAGCTTCTTGGGCTTGCCTTGTTCGAGGAGTCGTTCGTAGAACGCCTTGAGCACGGGGTTGAATCGGATGCCGCTCATCGCGCCGAGGTAGAGCGCGCAGCGCACGGAGGCGCGGCCGCCTTGG
>JAZDDE010000080.1:0-53924 GCA_036679495.1 Gemmatimonadota bacterium
GGCGTTTTCTTCCCATTCCCAGAGACCCAGTTTATTGTATGTGTCCGTATGATAACGGTTTGAATCATGGAAACTCTCATCTATGAGATCAAGAGCATCAGTATCCAACCATCCTAACCAAAAAGCATCAAAAACCATCTGCGACAGCTTTTTTAGCTGCGCAAATCTTTTTTGCGCAGTTAAATAGAGTCTAACTTTAGAAGGGTATTGATTTTTCATAGTTCACGCCGGTACGGCGTCCAGCTCGATATCTGAACCTGGTGCCGACGGCGACCATTAGTTTAGCCGGACGGCGAATCCGGCTGAGAGAACGATGTCGTGCTGCCGTTTCGCGCCGTCCAGAACCGGGTCGTCGAAGCTGGACACGTAGTCGCGGACTCCGAGGCTGAACAGAACTCTGTCATTCAGCGTGACGTCCGCTCCCCCCGAGAGGATCCCTGTCACGTTGGTTGCATCTTCGAAAGGCAGGCCGGGGTCGGTCGGAAACGTCACTCGCCTGGCTCCGGCTCCCACACCGAAGTACGGCCGGACGATCGAGGACGCCCCCGACAGATTGGGCCGATACATCAGACTTCCGCCGAAAAACAGTACGTCCGCATTGCCGAACGAGATGGGAACCGGAAAGCCCATAGAGAGATCCTGAGAAGTCGCCTCGGGGCTGGAGTACGTCACCAATCCGGCGATGCCAAGTCCCCCGGGCAGCCAGTAGGTTACCTCTCCGCCGAACGCACCCGCGGTGGACAGCTCTACTTGAAGCGTGTCGCCCTGGTCGGCCAGCGAACTCAGCGGCGAGTAGAGCCCCACGAACGGCTTGATCTCGATCCCGCCCGGCGCGTGCTGCGCCCAGGCTGGACTCGCGCCCGCAATCACCAAGCTGCCTACCACCAGCGCTGCGATCAGCCCGGTCCGGCGGCCGTGATTCCCGAAAACGCGTCCCATCATCGATCGCCACTCCCTATTTCGATTTTCCAGAAGCTGATGCCTCCGGCCTGTTTTCCCATATCTACCCGTCCGACGGTGGCCAAATTAGTGAGATCGATCATCTCGACCGTTCCTGGCTCTCCGCCAACTCCTTCAACGCTTACGAACCCGTACTTGCTGTCGGGACTCAGGGCCACCCCATGCGGCAGGGTGCGGCGTGTTGGGATCGCCGCGAGTTCACGGCCGGCGTCCAGATCGAACACCCCGATGGCTGCGCCGCCCTTGTACGTAATGACCAGTTTCCCCCCATCGGGCGTTATGTCCAGGTTGTACGGGCCGGGGCCGGTCTCGAACCGTCGTGCGATCGTCCACCCGTCAAGGTCGATCTCGAGGACCTTACGGTTCTTATTGCATGCGACATATGCGCGGCGTCCATCCGGGGATGGATGCACCCAAGTCGGCCCGCAGCGAGTCGCCATCGCCTCCATCGTATTGGTACCAAGCTCGGCGCGGGCCTCCAGGATCGACGCATCCAACTCCTGCTCTGCGTCGGGGCCCAGATACATTCGCCGCGTCACAGCGAGCGAGCGAGTGTCCAGCTCGACCAGTTGCTCGTCTCTCACGCACACCGAATACAGCCGGGTCTGATTCGCGGACAACCGGGCGCCGTGAGGCATGGCGCAGGTCGGAATCTGCGCGATCTCCTGCATGCTCTCCGTATCGACCACGGAAACGGAGCTTGGCACGGGGTCTCCGTGAAGATTGAAGTTCACGACGAACAGCAGGCCGCCATCCGTGACCGCCATTGAGGCGGGGAACAGGCCGACTTCCGCGGCGCCCACTCTCTCGTGGGTGGCGATGTCGTACCGGTGCACCTGCCCGAACGGGGTTCCATGCGCGATGGAGACGTACCAGTGCGACCCGTCCGGATCGATCGCGATCCCATGCGGCCCGTCAGTCTCCGTGAGCCAAAGGCCGACTCCGACGGTCTCGACCAGCTGTCCGCCATCCGGTCCGAACCGGACGACCGACACTTCGTCCTGAGACTCGGCGGCCACGACCACGTAGTAGTTATCGGTGGGCCACGGCGCTGTTTCGGCTGTCGCGCTCTGGCTCGCCGCCTGGTTTCCACGCTGTCCCGCTGCAGGCGCGCCGTCCTCAGTCGAAATAGAACCGGCCGGGGCCGACGCACATGCGGCGCCGGCCGCACATGCGATCAGGGCCCCTGCCGGGCGCCAGCTAAGGAACAAGGTCTTTTGGCGTGAGCTGAACCGCCCACAGACCGGAGTTGAACTCCGTGAAGAACAGATTGCCCTTATGAGGCTGCGGGCCCCATGTCATCGGCGCGTTGGGCAGGAATCCCTCTCCGTCGTAGGCCAGGTACTGGGCGATTTCGCGCCCCTGCCGGAACAGATCGCCCATAAGCTCACCCGAGATGTCCACTACCCGGACACCGCCGTTGTAGAAAGCCGCATACAGCCGGTCACCCTCGACCCACAGGTTGTGAGTTCCGGCGCCCGGAACTTCGTAGCGCGCAACCTCTTTCGGGTTCTCCAGGTCGGTGAAGTCTATAAAGTGCATATACCCTTCGGCCGCGCACGGCTTATTCAGATCCCTGCACTGTGGCATGATCTCGTCGCCGGCGATCACGTAGAACTTACCGGTGGACTGGCTCCGGAACGGAAACGCGGCATGGTTGGCTCCGCTCGGATACGCGTAGCTGCTGATGAAGACCGGATTCGAAGGCGTCCCGCCCTTGATGCCGTTGCCCACGTCCACCAGTACCACGCCGTCAGACCAGTTAGACGAGTAGGCAACGCCATCCTCTACCCACACGTCATGGACTGAATGGCCGGGCGTTTCCAACTCAAACCGCCCTACGCGGTGCGGGTTGGTGGGATCTTCGATGTTGATGATGTCATACCGCTGGCCCGCGCTAAGTGCGTACACATGACCCGCGTGAATGAACACGTTGTGTACGCCGCCTGTGAGTTCGTCGTCGTACTCGGACACGATCTCGACCGCATGCGGGTCGGACACATCCAGAATCACGAGGCCGTTACGCCGGCTCGAAGCTCCCTCGCGGCTGATCACGGCGATCCGGCCATCCTCCGACACCTTCACGTCATTCACGGTGCGGGCGTCCACCTGAACGCTGTCCACCTTCACGATCGTGGTGGGATCGGTGACGTCCCAGAAGTACGCCTTGCCCTCGGCGCCCCAGGTTCCGGTCACGGCGTAATCCCGTCCGTCCACACCTTCGAAGACCCATAGGTCTGAGGTATGGGACTCACCCACGCGCCCCTGGCCGAGCAGCTTCACAATTTCCGCCGCCTCGCGGCCCTCGATCTGCAGTTCGACGCTGCTAGTGGCGCCGCCCGAACTTGCGAACACCGTGTATACACCCGGCTTCTCCGCCACGAATCTGCCAGCCTGGCTGATCTGGGCGCTGGCGGGCGGGGCGATCAGCGTGTCGGTGGGCGCGGCTTGCACGGCGAACGAGATCGGAGCTCCTGCGACCGCATTGCCGTCACCATCCAGCGGCGTCGCCTCGATCGTGAGCACGTCCCCAGTCCGGGCCCTGTCCTGCGCGGCGCTGACAGAAACCGAGCGGACCGGGCTTGTGGCTACCTCGACGGATACCGAGCCTTCAATCCCGTCCGCATCGGCCGACAGAGTCACTGTACCGGCCTGCAGCGCCTTGAGCCGTCCCGTCACACTCGGAGCCAGAACGGATCGGTCAGAGCTCCGTACCATCGGGTCCAGGTCCGGCCGGGTCTTGTCGTTAGCCGACATCGCGGTGGCCACTACCGAGTAGGTATTTCCTGTATACATACGGTCGGGGATGCCCGCGAAATCGATACGCTCCACGGCAGGCCAGGCAACGGTGACCTCCACGTTGATACGTACCCTTGTAGCTCGGCCGTCTTCGCCCAGTGCGACCGCAATGATGCGTCCCTCGCCTCCCGAGATGCCTTCCACCTCACCGCTCGTGCGATTGACTGCGGCAACTCGGCGCTTGGTCGAGAAAAAGACCACGGTACCCTCCACCTCATTGCCGTCAGCGTCTTTCAAGATTCCATTCAGGGTAATCTTGTCGCCCACACTCAGGTCGAGTGATGCCGGCTGAACCTCGAGCTCCAGATCCTGCGCGCTGGCGGCGGGGGCACTGAGAAGTGCGACCGCCGCGACCACCGCAGCAAGTGTGACCATACGGCCGGTTAGTTGTTGGTTCCCAATCTGCATTTCTGTATCTCCTGGGAGTAGATCCCAAACTCGGTGCGGAATCCCTACTGGAATCCCTATTATAGAGTTTCATCAGGTTCGCCGCAGGCCCGGAACTCACGGGGCTGAGTGGCTGTCAGACTGTACGGAAAGAGAGCGAAATTAGTTGCGGAGGGGTGCGGGGCCGCGGGCCGCTCAGGCGGTCCGAGGAAAGTCCGGGCTCCACAGGGCACGGTGCCGGGTAACTCCCGGGCGCTGCAAGGCGACGGAAAGTGTCACAGAGAACAGACCGCCGATGGCGGCCTTAGGGCCGCACAGGTAAGGGTGAAACGGTGGGGTAAGAGCCCACCGCGTGGCTGGAGACAGGCACGGCACGACAAACCCCACCGGGAGCAAGGCCAAACAGGAGCGAGCGACGGCCCGTCGCGTCTGAGCTCCGGGTAGGCCGCTTGAGGCGCACAGGCAACTGGCGTCCCAGATAGATGGCTCCGGCGGGCCCTGGCCCGCACAGAACCCGGCTTACAGCCCCTCCGCACTTATTCGCTGATGCGCGGGTTTCCGAACCGAACCGGTAGCGGCTGAATGGGGATTTCCCACTCCGACATGGTGCCTCCGGTCACAGCGATGAAGTCCGCGATCGGAAGCGTGGTCCGAGGAGGCAGCGTCTCGGGATCGATCAGTACGGCGTACGTCCCCTGGGGTATGGCCTTGAGGGTGGTAGCGCCATCTCCACCCGCCACGAGAGCCCACGCCTCATCGCCTTCGCCGACAAGCTGGAAAGCGATACCCGGTAAGCCAGCTTCATCCGCATCACGCACCCCACTCCCATCGCGATCCAGGTAGAACAGCACGCGCGCTCCGCCGGTTCTGCGCAGCGGAATATCCAGGTGACGCCCGTCGGGAGCCCCATAGGGCCCATCGGACACGAGGCTGCGCCCGAGGCTTCCCGGATCCACCCTGACGCCAGCTGTCCCGGCGCCAGCCTCGAACTCATACCGTCCGTCTCGGCCGCTGACTACCGCTTCCCGGCCCATCTGAAGCCGAATCCCGGCCAGACCGGGCTCATCGGGGTCCTGCCGGCCGCTGCCGTTCAGGTCGTCGAACACGACGCCCTGAAGCACTGCCTGCCGGCGAATCGGAAGGGGCAGGGGCAGCTTGCGCCGGACGCCCAATGAGAACTCCCAGCGGGCAGATTCCTGGATCGAGCCGGCCATCATCTCGATACCACCGAACAGCGCCATGTCCGGCGCGACTTCGATTTGGGAGCCTACCTGGAAGGTGATGCCGTCGCCAAAGGTCATGTGGCTCGGAGTCACGAAGAGGGAACCGTACGTCTCAACCGCCGGCGTGAGACGCTGGTTGAAACCGAGTTCGATCATCCCCGTACCAGGGCTCCCGAAGTCGTTGGTGTAGGACGCTCCCAGCCGAACCCATCCGTTACCGGAATACCAGTACGCAATGCCACGATAGTGTTGGACGATCTCGTCGTTTACGCCGTCCGAGGCGCTTCCCATCTCCGTGAGCAGGTCGACGTGGACATTACCGCCTGTGAGCCCGGTTCCAGCGCGCACAGTTAGCCGATCGATCTCCTGGAGAGTCCCGGGCGCCGAGCCAAATTGCTTGGCAGAATGATCCTGCCTGATCGCAAACTCATACCGGCGGCTACTGCTGGAGTAGCGCACTCCGATCTCGCCTTTCCTGCGGTCGGACGTCCGCCCCACGCCCAGGAGGTTCCGTGACTGGAGCGTGAACGACGCCAGGCCCATAAAAGTGGGGCTGAGATGGCGCGTGCCAATCGCCGTTAGCTCGCGGTCGGGAAGCCGTGCGGTACTGGCAGTAGCGGGAAGGGTCCGGGCTCGAAGGTCGAACGATGCCGTAATTCCGCGATATCCATATCGAAGGTCAGCCGCCAGACCGGACTCGCTCAGACCCGCTCGCAAGTCCTCGACACGCATGATCCCGACGTCACCCGTTATTCGGTGCCCTTCGCCCGGCGCCAGCAGATAGTTGGCTAGCGTCGACCGCACTCGGGTCCGTTCAGTTCGCAGCTCGTTAGACTCGTCAATATCTGAAACCCTGATCCCAAGACTGCTGACAGGGCTCGAGAACCCGCCGCTGAAAGACCGAACGTGGCCGTCAGTGGAATGCCCCCCGGAATCGCTTGGGCGCCCAACCGTGAGATCGAACTTGGCCTGACCCACACTCAACTCCGACTGAAACCCGTTTGCAGGGCGCGTAAATCCGAGCAACTGTGGCAACACCGCGGAAAGGTGCCCTCCCTCAGCCTCAAGACTCCGGTTCCTAAGGCCGGCCCTGAATCTGGGACCCGCAGCCTGCCCACGGAACGCGAAGGAGGTTCCGTTCGCCGGAAGGCTGTTGTAGGTGACATCCAGTTCCGTGTCGCCCGCTACGAGCCCCTTTGACTGAATCGAGACAACTCCAAGCGTAGTGCTCCTGCTTGCGTCGTCGATGACCGACGAGCCGACGAAGATCTGGGTCGGGATCTGCACCAGGCCTCGGAGCAGTCCCCGCGGACGCGCAACTAGAAAGCGGGTCGTCGCTACGGCTTTCTTTTGCCTCCCGGCGGCGATCACCCTGAGATATCCTAGTGATCCGCTGGCAATCGTCGGATCCAGCGCAACAGTGAGTTCAGCCTCGATTTCATCGAAAGCCGGAACAGCTACAACGCTCGGAAATCCGACAACGGTCGCTCCGTAGCTCGTCAACTGCGTTAGCGCGACTGAGTCCGGCGCGTTGCCCAGGTTCTTGACGGTCATCCGCACCCCAAACCTCTCGCCCCGGCTGGTGATCGTGTCGGCCGGTTCAAGAATTACTTGCAGCCCGGGCCGCACGTCCACCTCGATCCAAAGTCCGGCTGAATCAACGGCGCCCGCCAGTGTTTCGAAGTTCACCGTTGCGACTTGCAACCTTCCGGCCGGTATGGAGCCCGGAACACTGAGTGTGACTGGTAGGGACCGACTGGCCGGCAGCGGACGATCAATCGAGCCCGTAGCTGGGCCGAGCAGCCGGACGCCTTCAGCGGGGACGATTTCGTATCGGATTCGGCGTCCTTCACTGTGAATGGACGTGGGAATCGGCGCCGGAACGGTCACAATGGCGGCCCCGCTCACGCGAGGAACCCTCTGAGCCTCGGCCGCGCTGGGTATGATCAGCCCGAAACACGCGGTGGCTACTGCGGCGGCAAACGGACGACCGAGCCGGGCTCTCACCGGGTTGCACTCCAGGTCATATCGGCCTGGTACAGCCCTGGTGTATCGACGGCGAAATCGAGCAGGATCCGAAACCGCAGCATCAGGTTTCGGTTGCGGTTGTCCTGCGCAACAAAGTGATCCGACGTGCTCAGAGGTGTCCAGGTCGAGCTTCCCTCGAGCTGCCACTGCAGGTCGCCGATATTCTTGCCGTTGTCCATCGCGGAGTCGTCCGACCTGATGCACAGCGTCCACGGTCTTCGAGGTCCGTTGTTTCGCACCTGAACCCGGATGGCCTGAGAGTCCACGTAGCCGGCGTCAAAGTCAGCCAGACCCGGAGCAGGGAAGTCCACCGCCGGCGGTCTGACTCGCATCAGGATGCGACCCGGTTGCGGGTCGCAGCTCTGGGCTTGAACCGGAGTCACGCTCACCACGAGAGCGGTGAGAACAACTACGCTCCGGGCGATTGCGATTGCGGGTACCGTGGCGCCGCGCATGACTTCCTACGGCACCGAGAACGTCACTTGTGCGCCCGCTAGATAATCGGCCCCGAAGTCCAGAACAGGTACAGCGAGGTAATCCCCGGCTACGAGCCCTAGTCCAACAGGCACGGACACTCGACGACCCTGGCCAGGCAAGACGCTGAAAGGCCGTACGTCGATCGACCGGACCACGCGACCCTGGTAGTCGCGAATCTCTACAGAACCCATCGGGCGGACCGGCCATGTTCCCGGGTTCTCGAACTCGAATACGAGCTTTGGGCCGTCCTCGCCTCGTGCGATCTCAGCGATCGTGATCTCGCCGGTCGGCTCTCCAACCAAAGCCAGTCCGTAAACCTTGACGCCAATCCGCTGACGAACTCTCAGACCCGTCGGCACACGAGCCAGAGTTGCGGCAAACACCATCGACCAACAGGTGTCCGCGCCCTTCCATGGCTCGAAACTGATGTTTACGTATCGGGACTCACCGGCCGGGACCGTAATAGCATCCGGCGTGACACGGAGAACCGATTCGCACGAACGGGTGCCTTCGCCTGCGGGAAGAAAGCTGTGGGTACCCAACTCGTCCTGCTCGAAGTCGTTTACGTAGAGGCGCACGTCGAGCGGTTGGGATCCATCGTTCTTTATCCGCGTCGCCGTTGCCCGAACGCTGTCGCTACTCGAGAATTGGACGATTACGGGATCGACCGAATATTGACCCTGGACTGCCGGCGGTGCGCCGAACAACAGGCCAGAACCGGCCAGCGCCAGGAGCGCCGGCCGGCTCGGCCGAAGAGTGTGAGGTTGGCAACGTGTTGCCATTCCTGCCCCCCCATCTCGCTTCAATGTTTCCGTGAGAAGCCCTCAGATCAGCCTGCCCTAACGGCTTCGCTACAACTGCGAAATCAGTCCGGAGAAACCGTGAACGTGAACGGCAGCTCGTACAGACCTGGGTCGTCGTTCAGCAGGCTAAGCAGAACCCGAAAATCGAAGCTCTTGGTATGCTGGCCCCGGGCAGCGCCGTCGTCCAGCAGAACCGGCACGACCGGCATCGCAATCAGACCGGCGGCGTCCATGTCGTACTGGAGGTCGCTGGCCGGCTTTACGCCCGCCACGCCGTCTTTGTTGAAGACAGCCTGATCGGCAACCACGGTGACGTCATGCAGAATGTTTCCGCGGTGCGTCAGAGTGAAGCCGGTGACATCCTTGAATCCGGCGGTGAAGTCGGCGTCGGCAGCAGCACCGAAGTCGACGTCACCCGTGAAGCTGATGAACAGAATCGACGGGACGTTAATCCGCGCCGTCTGGCTGGCAGTCGTCTGGGCCTGCGCACTTGTCGCGAACAACAAGCTTCCGAGCACCAGAGTAGTAAGAACTCTCTTCATTTCGACCTCTTTGACCGAGGGTTTGGAACCGTGCCACCCCGTTTGGTGACGTTGGTCACGCCGCGGCCACGTTCCGAACGAAAGAACGCACGTGCTCAGGCGCATGTCGGTCGTAGAGCAATTGGTATACCAATTGATTCGACGATACCGAGGAAGTCGAGGCCAGCGTTCGGCGGAGATGCGGAACAACGGCCCGGTCGGTGCGCGATCGGCGAGCTGCCAGAGTCGTCGCGTGCCGGTTGGCGATCGCGGCAGACAAGACCAACCAGTCGCATGACTGTCGCGCTCTGCCATACAGTGACGCAGTTTCCGCCGGCGTACATGATGTTCAGGTGACTGCGTGCTGCTGATTGCTTGCGATCTCGACTAGCCGATCTCGAAACCACTCGTCGACCCCTCTTGCCTCTTCTTCCGCCGCCCGCTTCATCAGGTTAAACTCTATGGTGGTGCAGTTGATTTGAACGATTTCGGACTGGTGAGTGCCACCGTTCATGAAGATCCCCCCCGCTGGGCTTTGTTGATCTCACGGCTTCTGCTTACGGCGTGCCATACAGTGCCGTACGGATACAGAATCTGGTAGAGCAAGAGGTATACCGCTGGTAAACCGGCCAATACCAGCTCATTTGACCGCTCGCATTATTCGTTGCAGCATACTGACATGCGGTACAGTATGGTCACTCACTACCTCGGGTTCCGTCATTGAAATCGCCGCGAAAAAAGCTTACTGAAGAGGATTGGCTGGCCCAGGCTCTGAAGACACTGGCTGCTGAAGGTGTCTCAGCGGTCCGGGTCGAGCGTCTGGCAAGTTCGCTAGGAGTCACCAAGGGCAGCTTCTACTGGCACTTCAAGAGCCACGGCGAACTCTTGGCGAGGCTTAGGCAGTATTGGGCCGACGAATATACGATTAGGGTTGATTCCTCCGAGACCCAGAGCCAGCCAGATGCCGCAGCCATGCTGCTGTGGGTTCTGAGACGGGTCACCCTGGAGGATGCAAACCGCTACGATCCCGCGATGCGAGCCTGGGGATTGTTCGATTCCCTGACCGCCGAGGCCGTGCGTCGGGTCGACGAAACGAGGCTGGCCTACGTGACGGACCTGTTTCTACGCATGGGCTTCGATCGGAACGAAGCTGATCTCCGCAGTCGCATGTCGTACTACTACGTGATCGGAGAGAGTTTCGCGGGTATCGAAAAAACTCCGGAGGATCGACTCACGTTCCTGGACCTGCGCTATCAAAGGCTCATAGACCGAGCGACTATCCGGTAAGCTTGAGTCTCGGCCGACTCGTCCCTAGCTTGGCGGACTTCGCGCCGATCAGCCATAGAGCCGCCAGACCCCGGATATCGATTTGACCTCGCACTCAGACGCCGACCGATACCGCTTCGACTACGAAGAACATGTGCTTTCCAACGGCCTGCGCGTGATCGTTCATGAGGAGCGGTCGGCGCCGGTCGTGGCCGTCCACGTCATGTACCACGTCGGATCTAAGAACGAGAAGAAGGGCCGCACCGGCTTTGCCCACCTATTCGAGCACCTCCTGTTCCAGGGATCGGAGAACGTCGGCGACGACGAGCATATCAGACACGTGCAGAACGCCGGGGGCACGCTGAATGGTTCGACCTGGTTCGACAGAACCAATTACTACGAGACGCTTCCTTCTAACCAGTTCGAACTGGCCCTTTGGCTCGAGTCGGATCGCATGGGGTTTTTCCTCAGCAGCATCACGCAAGAAAAGCTGGATAACCAGCGGGATGTGGTGAAGAACGAGCGTCTTCAGGCGTACGAGAACCGTCCCTACGGGCTTGCTGTCGAAACTGTTCTGGCCAACGCATACCCGGATGGGCACCCATACAGGCACCCGACTATCGGGTACATGAAAGACCTTGATGCCGCCACGCTCGATGACGTACGCGGCTTCTTCCAGACCTTTTATGGGCCCGGCAATGCGGTCATTGTCATCGCAGGTGATGTCAGGGCCAGAGACGCGTTTCGTCAGGTCGAGCGATACTTCGGTGCTCTTCCGTCGGTCGCCAAACCGCCTGTCTTGGACTTTCCGTCCGATCCGCCCGAGGAGCAACGACGCGCCGAACTGACAGACCGTGTTCAGGCGCCCCGGGTGTACATGATGTATCACGCACCGTCGTTTGCGGATCCGGCCTTCGAGGTAGCCGACGTGCTCGCCTCGCTGCTGGCGGAGGGCCGCAGTTCTGTGCTGCATAACGAGTTGGTGTACCGAAGGCGCCTGGCCAGCGAAGTCCAGGCGTTCATCTGGCCGCTTGAAAATACCGGTATGCTTTGGATTGTGACCACCGCGAGGCCCGGGGTCTCGCCATCGGAGCTGGAAGCCGCTGTCGACGAGGTGCTCGGCTCGCTTCTGGCCGATGGGCCGCGGCCGGAAGCGGTTGCGGGAGCCAGGAACCGGGCCAAACGGCAACTGGTGGCTCAGCTCGCTGATGTCGGAGGCAGGGCCGACATGATCGCACACTCGGTGACACTGCGCGGCGACGCCGGCTATGTGAACCAGTGCTTTGAACGCTACGCCGCCGTCAAGGAGGGTGACGTCAGAGGCCTGGCCGAACAGCTCCTTCAGCCCGGCCGAAGAACTGTTGTTCACGTTTCGCCTGCCGCTGCCGACGACGACATCGCTGCCGATGCAGCCGGCACCGACGTCTTGAACTCGCAATCGAATGGAGCGGGCCAGTGATGCGATTGGACCGTTCCCAGGCCCCGGCAGCCGGCCCGTACCGCGAGCTGACCCTCCCTAAGATCGAGAAGTTCGAGCTACCCAACGGCCTTCGAATCCAGGTAGTGAGAAGGGCGCAGCTGCCCGAGGTGTCCGTGCGCTTGGTACTGGAGGCCGGCGCCGCCCTGGCTCAGAAGCGACAGAGCGGGATTGCTTCGCTGACTGCCGAGGCTCTGACGGAGGGGGCAGGAGGCCGGAGTGCTGAGGAAATGGCCCAGTGGCTCGATCGTCTGGGCGCCGGCTTTCACGCGACGGTGGACCAGGACGGGGCGGAGATCACGATACACACGCTGAGCGAGGAACTCGGAGGGACGCTCGACTATCTGGCCAGCGCCGTAACCGTGCCTCACTTCGAGAAAAAAGAAGTAGACAGGCTTCGTCAGGAGCGTATTGATCGCCTGCGGCGGCGCCAGGATGACGCCGCCAATGTAGCCGCAGATGGCTTGATGGCGGCTTTGTACGGCGATCACCCATACGGACGGCCGATCCTCGGGCTTCCCGAAACGATCGGCGGGCTGGGACCGGACGACCTTCGGACATTTCACGACGGGCACATGGTCCCAGACGGCTCGACCCTGCTGGTGTGCGGCGACGTGGAACCGCAGGGGGTGGCTCACCTGATCGAACAGAAACTAGGTGGCTGGAACGGTGTCCGGCGGAAGGAAGTGCTGCCCGATACGCCGCCGGACGCTGTCCGAGAGGCTCAGGTACTCCTGCTGGATCGTCCGGGAAGCGCACAGGCCGAGATCCGCATCGGCGCCATCGGTCTTCGGCAGGGGCACCGGGACGAATTCGATGTTACGGTGGCGAACGCAATCCTGGGCGGTCTTTTCAACTCTCGGATCAACATGAACCTGAGAGAGGACAAGGGCTGGACCTACGGCGCCCGGACGTCGTTCGCGTTCCGGCGAGGCCGCGGACCCTTCGTGGCCCAGGCTGCCGTGGCTTCCGCAGTTGTCGCCGATGCGCTCCAGGAAATACTGGAGGAGATAGGCGGAATGGTAGAGAATACCCCCTCGAATGAGGAGATCCGGCTCGCCAAGAACGCCCTTACGTTGTCGCTTCCACGTCAATTTGAGACGTCTGGCCAGATTACCGCCAAGATGGCCCGCCAGGTACGGTACGGCCTGCCAGACGACTACTGGGCCACCTACCGGCGAAAGATCGAGGACGTCCGCCGCGACAGCATCGTGATAGCGATAAGAAGCTACTTAGGTCGAGATCGCCTTGTGTGTCTCGCCGCCGCTGACGCCGAGTCGGCCGGGCCGGCTCTGGAGTCCTTGGGGAACGTCGAAATCGTACCCTCCTTGCAGCCGGCCTAGCTCGGGCCCACGCCGGAACCACAGCCACATGCCCGCTGTTCCAATGAAGCGGCAGTTGCGGCACCAGCGGAAACCCGCTGCGGAACCGTTCCGATGGAACGCAACCATTTCGCTCCGGTATACGTCTATATAGTGTAAGGGATAGGGATGGCGGCCCAGCGCCGCACTTGTGTGGGGAAACTTTCAGTACAGTCGAGGTGCGCCCGGCGATCGAACTGTCGGGCAGCCGCATGGGATGGGAGGAACCCATGGCCAGGCACAGATCTGCACCGAATGACCGGCTTGTCGATACCAGCGAGTTCCGCACGGAACTCAAGAATCTCGACGACGCGGCGCTTGTGGCCGAATATCTTGAAGGTCGGCGGCTGGCGTTTCACGAGCTGGCGAACCGCTACCACCAGCGCCTTCTCAACTTCATATATCGCACGATCGGCGACCGGGACCGGGCCGAAGACCTGGTCCAAGAGACGTTCATCCGGGTGTATCGGCATCTTCACCGGTTCGATCCGACGAAGAAGTTCTCCACCTGGATCTATACGATCGCCAGCAACCTCGCGAAGAACGAGCTCAGGAACCGGGCCCGCAATCCGTTGGTGCTGTTCCAGGCGATCAAGAAAAACTGGGATGCCGATCATCGGCCGCTACAGTGGGAGGACAGCACCTACAAGCCTGACGATCTGTTTCGTAAGCGGCATCTTCGTGAACAGGTCGAGTCTGCCGTCGCGGAGCTACCGGAGCACCACAAGGTTGTCTTCGTTCTCCGTGAGATGGAGGGAAAGACGTACGAGGAGATCTCCGAGATCACCGGCGTCACACTTGGAACCGTGAAATCGCGTCTCAATCGGGCTCGCAATCGGTTCGCTCAGATCATTGGCCCAATGCTTGATTGATTGGACGCGCTGAGGGATCTTCACGCCGGACCGGGGGCGGGTGAGTCGAGAATTCTGGGGGTGGTCTGGGGACCGCCCCTTTTTTTGTCCAAGGCTCCGCCTATTCGGCTGGGAACACGCAACGCATGCACGCGTATGATGGGTCTGTAGAATCAGACCTAAAGGACTCGGAAGGGCATGAACTGCAAGGCTTTTCTAGATACATACACAGAGTATAGAGACGGTCTGCTGGATGATCTGCACCTCGCGCAGGCGGAGCAGCATCTGGCGACGTGTGAGTCGTGTACGCGGTACGACCGCGTGTTTTGCCGCGGTATCGAACTGCTCCACACGCTTCCCACTGCCGAATCCGCCGAAGACTTCATGCCCCGTTTGCGCCACCGCCTGTACAACGTCGATGACGGCATCTATCAGGCGTCGCGGCGTCAGCTTGGCGGCAGCGCGGCTCTAATAGGGGTCGCCTCGGTCGGATTGTTGGCCCTGCTATGGCTTCCGTTCACCACCCGCACCTCAGTTGAGTTTCAACTACAGGCCGTGGCGGCGGAGCGGCTGGCCGAGTCCGCGGCTTCACGAGGGCCGGCCCTCTTTCTGTCGGAGCCCATCGTGGCTACCGTAGGCTCGCAGGACGGATCGGATCTTGATGCCAAGCTGACTGAATGGCCTCCGCGAAAACACGTACATCCCACGATTCTCCTCGGGTCAAGGAACGCGCAGCTGGTAGCTGTCGCGGTCGACTGACCCGACCTCAGATTCCGGTATGAGCCTGGCAGCCGAGACCGGGCTCGAGCGCGTCCTCAAGAGCGGCGACTTCAGCGGCGTATTTTTCTTTCATGGAGATGCCAGCCGTCTGCGAAACGAAGCCGCCCGCTGTCTGATCGATGCGGCTTGCGAGCCCGCTACCCGCGATTTCAACCTGGACATTTTCTCGGGCTTGGAGGTGTCCGCCGAAGCCCTCGCCTCGAGCCTGTCGATGCCGCCAATGATGGCATCTCGCCGCGTGGTGGCCCTGTTTGGCGCCGAAGCGCTGGGTACTAACAGCCGAAAAGTGGTCGAGGACATGCTCTCGAGCCTGCCGGAAGACGTCACGTTCGTCATTACCGCTACGATCCCACATCAGTCTCGGGCCTCCCTATACACCAAGCTCAAGAAGGCGGCCAGGTGTTTCGAGTGGTCTGCGCCGCGGACTACCGAGATCCCGGGCTGGATCATGGAGCGAGCTACCAGACGTCATGGGATCACGGTCTCCCCTTCGGCCGCTCAGCATATTGCAGCGGCGGTTGGCGCCGACCTCGGTCTCGCCGAAGCGGAGCTCGAGAAACTGGCTACTGGAGGGCACACAGACGTTACCGAGGACGTTGCCCGAGAGGTTGTTGCCGGCACCGGCGCCGTGGATCGCTGGGCATGGCTCGACCGGGTGGCCAACCGCGAATACGACGACGCCCTGAACGAGCTGCCGAACTTGTTGTCCGGGTCATCGGAAAGCGCCGTGGGGCTGATTAGCGCTCTGCTGGACCACCACCTGTGCCTGGCCGTAGCACGTGAGGGCGGGTCGGCGGGAGTGGCGGACGCGCTAAGCGCAGCCGGTAAACAGTACATCAAGTGGAAAGCCCGGACGTTTGCTGCGCAAGCGCGTTCCTGGAAATCAGACGAACTGGACCGAGCGGTTCACGCCCTGGCCAGAGCTGACCGCCAGGCCAAGTCAGGCCTCGGCGATCTTCCCGTCGTGCGCAATCTCCTGCTCGAGCTGAAAGTGGGAGTTCAGCGTTGCGCGTGAGGATGGCAGTGGTGGCCGGCTTGCTCATAGGGCATGCGATCGTCGCGGCGGATTCCGGCCTTGCGCAGACGATATCCGCGCTCGCGCAGGCGGAAGATCAGGCGGATGCCGGAAATTTGGCGGAAGCGCGCGACGTGCTGAGCCGATGGTTTTCGGAATCAAGCTCCGAAGCGACCAAGGAACAGGTGGCGCACGGCCGCTTTCTGCGCGCGCGCCTGGCGCCCACGTCGGCTGCGGCTGAGTCCGACTACCGCTGGCTCGTGGTGGAGGGCGGGGACGTCTTCGCGCCCGCCTCGCGGCTGCGCCTAGCGCAGCTCAGCCTTGTACGCGGGGATCTCGACGGTGCGGCGAGCGCGCTTGACCGTTTGCGATCGGACTACCCGGACCACCCGGTAGTCGTTCACGCCTGGCTATGGACGGGACACGTGGCTGAAGCCGGTGGCAATGCAGAGCAGGCCTGCTCTGCCTGGCGCACCGCGAGCCCCCTGGCCGACGATCCACCCGATAAGTCGGGTTCGTCCAGTGCATCGGGCGGAAATCCGCTTCCGCCGGCAGGATCTCTGCGCCCCGAAATCGACGACCTCCTCCGTTCCTGTGCCGAGGCAGGCTCTGAACCACGGTTCGCCATCCAGTTCGGCGCGTTCCGGGCTCGAGGCCCGGCGGAGCAGCTCACCAGCGCTGTGGTCGCCACCGGCGTGGCCGCACACCTGGTCGAGGCTGAGGATGGGTCCGGTTGGTACCGAGTACGCACGGCCGGATTCGGTTCTCGTCCGCCGGCCGAAAGAACAGCCCGCATGCTTGTGGGTCGCGGATTCGAGGCTGTGGTAGTCCGATTGGAGCCAAATGGCTAAGACCGCAGTCCAGACCCCGCTTATCCAGCAGTACCTGGACGTCAAATCCCGCCACCAGGATTCGCTCCTTCTGTTCAGAGTGGGCGACTTCTATGAGATGTTCTTCGAGGATGCCGAAGAGGGGAGCAAACTTCTCGGTATCGTGCTGACGGCACGGAACAACGGGCCGACAGCGGTGCCGTTGGCTGGCATCCCGGTCAAGGCGCTCGACGAATACCTGCCTCGCCTGGTCCGGCAGGGCCGGCGCGTAGCCATCTGCGAGCAGGTCGAGGACGCCGGCGAGGCCGAAGGGCTGGTTCGCAGGGAAGTCACGGAGATCGTTACGCCTGGAACGGCCCTACAAGACTCGCTGCTCACCGCCGGGCGCAACAATTTCCTCGCAGCCATTGCGTTTGGAGACCGGTCCGGGGCGAACGGGCGGACGGCGGCAATAGCGGCAGCTGACCTCTCCACAGGGGAACTCGAAGTGCGGACGTGTCCGGAGCAGTCACTCGCTGACGAGCTTGCCCGACTGGAGCCGACTGAGATCGTTGTTGCGACGGATGAAGTCGTGCCCACCGGTGACTGGGTCGAGACGCGGCGGGAACCGTGGCGGTTCGACCCTGAATTCGGCGCCGAAACGCTGCGGCGGCACTACGGCGTGCACGGCACCGACGGATTCGGCATCCACCTGGAGGAGGATCCGGAGATGGCTGCCGCGGCTGGCGCCGTGGTCGCCTACCTGGAGGAAGTCCGGCCTTCGGGAGTGACTCACCTGCAGGTGCCGCGGGTCGATCGGTCGGGCCAGCACGTCCACCTCGACGACATGACGCGCCGCAACCTGGAGCTTGTGGAGCCGATTCGGGCCGGGGATGGCGGAACCCTGCTGTCGGTGCTGGACCGAACGCTCACCCCGATGGGCAAGCGCATGCTCCGTCGCCGAATTCTGCGGCCCCTTACCGATGCGGCGGAGTTGGAGGCCCGCCTGGAGGCCGTCGCCGACCTGCATCAAGAGCGCGATACCCGCAAGCAGCTTCGGGCCGCGTTAGGCGAGATCCGAGATCTGGAGCGTCTGGCCACGAAGCTGGCGGCCGGCAGGATCACTCCGCGGGAGCTCCTTTCCCTGGCGCGCTCTCTGGCTCCGCTTCCCGGGCTTCAGGCAACCCTGGCTGGACCCCGGGCGGCGCGTTTGGGCGATCTGGTACAGGGGCTTGCCATGCTTGAACCGGTTCGCGAGCGCCTTGATAAGGCGATCGATCCGGAAGCTCCGTCTGCCGTCGGCGCCGGGGGTGTCCTGCGCGGCGAATACTCCGAAGAACTGGACGCGCTGCGGTCCGAGCGTGACCACGCGGTGGATTGGATCGCCCAACTACAGCCACGCGAGCGGGAGCGGACCGGTATCGAGCGCCTGAAAATCGGGTACAACAAAGTCTTCGGGTACTACATCGAAGTGAGCCGTGCGAATTCGGATCGAGTCCCAGAGGACTATACACGAAAGCAGACCCTGGCCAACGCCGAACGGTACGTGACCCCGGAACTCAAAGAGTGGGAGTCACGCGTGGTCACGGCGGAAGACCGGATCATGGCTTTAGAGGCGCGTCTCTACGCGGAGCTTCGCGAGTCACTCGTAGATCAGGTGAGCGCGATTCAGGGAGTGGCCGCGCGCGTCGCCGAATTGGACGTCCACGCCTGCCTCGCCGATGTCGCAGATCGGCATGGGTATGTGCGTCCGGTCCTTACATCCGACTTCGTCCTCGACATTCGAGCGGGCAGGCATCCGGTCGTCGAGCTACAGATCGCACGGGAGGACTTCATCCCGAACGATGTAAGCCTGGACGAAGACATGTTCTGCATGATCCTCACCGGTCCGAACATGGCGGGCAAGTCCACCGTACTGCGCCAGGTCGGCCTGATCGCGCTCATGGCTCAGATCGGATCGTTCGTTCCCGCCGGCTCGGCCCGTGTCGGTCTGTGCGACCGCATATTCACCCGCGTCGGTGCCTCGGACAGCCTGGCACGCGGACAGAGCACGTTCATGGTCGAAATGACGGAAACAGCTACCATCCTCAACAGCGCCACGGACCGAAGCCTCGTGCTGCTCGACGAGATCGGACGCGGCACGTCCACGTACGATGGGGTGGCCATCGCGTGGTCAGTAACGGAACATCTGCACGAGATCATCGGTGCGCGGACCATCTTCGCCACGCACTATCATGAGATGGTAGAACTGGCGGACACGCTGAGAGGGGTGGGTGCGTTCAACGTAGCGGTGCGCGAGTCCGGTGGTGACATCGTGTTCCTGAGGCGTCTGGAGCCCGGAGGTAGCGACCGTTCATACGGTGTCCATGTGGCACGCCTTGCAGGTCTTCCGGGCGCCGTCATCGAGCGAGCCAGGGCCATTTTGAGGCGCCTTGAGGAGCGCCCAGCGTCGGATGGAATGCCGACGGTCGAGGGCACAGCGGAGAGTCAGCTCGGACTCTTTGCCGCCCGCCGGTCTCGTGTTCTGGAGCGGCTTGGTCACACGGATCCTGACGCCGTGACCCCGCTTGAGTCCCTGAACATTCTTTCCGAGCTGAAACGCCTGGCGGAGAGCGACGGGCAGTGAGGCGAATGGCGGCGACTGTGCTAACAGGGTTGCTGGTCTCAGGCTGTGCAGACACCATCAACCCGGTGCTGGGCCGGCTCTCGCTGGGCCGCGATGCCGGCCCTCTCAAACCGCCCGTGCGGGTGGATCAGGGGCGGTTCGCGTACCCAGAGGAGGCTTGGGAGGATAGGGTGGGTGGGACCGTGTGGCTCCGGCTGCATATCACGGCGGTCGGCAGAGTGGACTCCGTTACGGTTCTGGAATCAAGCGGCAACGCGACCCTGGATTCGGCGGCCCGAGCCGATGGGCTCAGTCTCCGCTTCGCTCCGGCTGAGAGCGGTGGCGAGCCCGTTGCGGTATGGGCCCATCTGGAGGTCATCTATCCGCTGCCTCAGGAGGTAATAGTCGATGAGCCATAGACCGCATCCGCGCCCGTACGACAACGTGCTGGCGACCATCGGATGGACGCCGCTCATCAGGCTTAACCGTGTGGTGGATGGGGCGAGAACACCTGTGTTCATCAAAGTCGAGTCGTTCAATCCGGGCGGATCGGTAAAGGACCGCATCGGTGTAGCGATCATCGAGGCGGCCGAACGGGAGGGCAGATTGGGCCCGGGTGGCACCGTCGTGGAGGGCACAGCCGGGAACACTGGCGTCGGGCTCGCGATTGCGGCCGCTGTGAAGGGGTACCGCTGTGTATTCGCGATTCCGGACAAGATGAGTGCTGAGAAGATTCGGATGGTACAGGCCTACGGGGCCGAGGTCGTCGTCACTCCCACGGCGGTCAGCCCGGACGATCCGGACTACTACGGCAACGTCGCCAAGCGCATCGCCGCAGAGACGCCAGGGGCGGTGCTCGCCGACCAGTTCTTCAATCCCGTCAATCCGCAGGCCCACTACGAGACGACGGGTCCCGAAATCTGGGAGCAGACGGACGGCCGGATCACCCATTTCGTCGGGGCACCGGCCACCGGCGGGACGATCAGCGGTGTGGCCCGGTTTCTCAAGGAGCAAAACCCCGAAGTCCAAGTGATCTCAGGGGACCCGATCGGTTCGGTACTTGCGGGCTACTTCTCTACCGGAGAACAGGGCCGCGGTGCGCCCTACAAGGTGGAGGGCGTCGGCAACGACAAAATCCCGAGCACGCTGGATTTCGAGCTTATTGACGAGTTCATGATCGTCTCAGATCGCGACTCGTTCCATATGGCCCGTCGCCTCACCCGGGAAGAGGGACTGTTCGCGGGCGGATCCTCCGGCCTTATCGTCCACGTGGCAGCCGAAGTGGCCCGTCGCGAGGACGACCCGGACGCTTGTATAGTCTGTATGCTGACAGATACGGGGGAGCGATACTTGACCAAGCTCTACAACGACGCCTGGATGCAGGAAAACAGAATGCTCGTCCCGGAGCGGGTGGACGCCCGTTTTCTCTTGTCGGTCAAGACAGCGCCTCACGATGTCGTGAGCGTCTCGCCCGATACAACGGTGCGGGACGTGCTGGAGACGATCGCGCAGCACAACGTGTCGCAGGTTCCTATCATGGAAGAAGGGCAGGCCACCGGCAGTGTCACGGAGGCAGCGCTCATGACCGCGGCGCTTCGCGATGCCGGGATTCTCGATTTGTCCGTGACCGAGTTGGCCGAGGACCCGTTTCCGATTCTGCCGCCCACGACTGACCTGGCGGCTCTCAAGCAGACGTTTGCCCGGCGGACGCCGGCGGTACTCATCGCCGAGGACGGCCACATCGAGGGCATTCTCACCCGGCACGATCTCCTGGAGTACCTGGCCCAGTGACGCTCCGCGTAGCGGTCCTCATGGGCGGGACGAGTGAGGAACGGCGGGTGTCCCTGGCCAGCGGGACCGCCGTGTGCGGTGCGCTCCGCGAGAGGGGGCACGGGGTGGTGGTGATCGACCCCGCCACCGGAGTGGTCCCGCCCGCCGCCGAGTCTGAGTTGGCGGCGGAGGCCGGCCGGCCCGGCCCGCCTTCAGACCACGAGCTGGAGGCGCTGGCGAACTCGGCTCTGGGCCTGCGTATCGCAGAGATACCGGAGCTACTGGATGCTGATCTGGCCTTCCTGGCCCTCCACGGGAGGGGCAGCGAGGATGGCCAACTGCAGGCGATTCTGGATGCCGCGGGGGTCTGCTATACCGGAGCCGGGATGCTTGGCAGCGCGATCGCGTTCGACAAGCGAGTGTCCAAGGAGTTGCTGCACTACTCTGATCTACGCACGCCCGACTGGGCGCCGGCCGGCCTGCCTCCCGATGGAATCCTTGCCATGCTCGGACTCCCGCTAGTCATAAAGCCGTCCGGGGGTGGATCCACCGTAGGCCTGACCGTAGTGCGCCAGGAAGGGGAGCTGGAGGACGCTTTAAGGCTGGCGCAGCGCTTCGATACAGATGTTCTGGTCGAGAGCTTCGTTCCAGGCCGGGAGCTCACCGTCACGATCCTTGAGGGCCGGGCACTACCGGCGGTGGAGATCGTGCCCGGAAACGAGATCTATGACTACGAGGCCAAGTACACGGCTGGACTGTCGGAATACCTGGTGCCGGCGCCGCTCGAACCTGAGCAGGCAGCCCGCCTGGCTGAACTCGCTGTTCAGGTTCAGCACAAGCTTCGCCTCGGTTCCTACGGTCGAATCGACTTCCGGCTCGACGACCGTGACGGGTCCTTTTCGTGCCTGGAGGCCAACAGTCTCCCCGGTTTGACCGCCACCAGCCTGGTTCCCAAGTCCGCTGGGGCGGCCGGGATCTCGTTTCCGGATCTATGCGAACGCATCGCCCTGTCTGCGCTTCGCGGCCAGACCGTAGCCATGACCAGGGCCTGAGCGTGGGATTCTCCGACCGGTCGTACAACCAGGTGCCTTCCGGCCCCTCGCGGCGCTGGGCGCCATCCCTCACACCCTGGGTCAAGCGGCTCCTGGTCGTGAATTTTGGCGTGTGGCTCATAGGGGCCCTGGGGCTTCTGGCGCCCGGCTTCACCGACCTCACCGCCTTTGATCCGCAGGTGCTGGTCACGCATCCATGGACGCCGCTGACCTACATGTTTGTGCACGGCGGCTTCTGGCATGTGGCATTCAATATGATCGGCGTCTTCTTCTTTGGCCCGCCACTCGAGCGCCTTTGGGGAGGGCGCGACTTCATCCGGTTCTACCTGGTGTGCGGTCTGGGTGCCGCCCTCGCCTCGATTCTGCTTTGGCCACTCATTGGCCCACACTCTGTCGTAGGAGCCTCCGGCGCTGTATTCGGCCTTCTGCTGGCGTTTGGGCTGCGCTGGCCCGACCAGCCGATCTACCTGTACGGGCTGTTTCCCATCAAGGCCAAGTGGTTCGTGTCGGGCCTGGCGCTCTTGTCGCTCATTTCGACGTACCGCGTTGCTGTGGTCGGAAGAGGGGACGGAGTGGCCCACTGGACTCATCTGGGCGGGCTGTTGACGGCCTACCTGTACCTTAAGTACCGGGAGACAGGCCGGCTCCTGCCCAAACGCCTCTCCATGATGCGCCGCGGATGGAAGGTAAGTAGCGGAGGAGACAACGGTGGAACGGAGCCGACGACGTCCAGGCAACGGTGGCCCGAGTCGGGCTCCAAGCGCGGAAGCGGCAAGTCCGGGAGCGAGTCCGCGGACCAAGTAGACCAAATCCTCGAAAAGATTCGTGCTTCCGGGCTGGAATCGCTGTCCGCAGAGGAAAAGCGCGTCCTGGACGAGATGAGTCGCCGCTACCGAGGCGGGTCCTGAGGTTTCCGGACCCGGACCCGCACCCGTCATTTTTTGCCAATAACCTGCCCTCTGTCTAGGTTGATCGATCCCGTTTTCCGCCGTGGATCCTCGCAAGGAGGTGCCGTGTTATGGGCACTAGTGCTAGAGAGTTTGCAACCGCTGACATCCGAAATATCGTGCTGCTCGGTCACGGAGGCAGCGGAAAAACCACTCTAACCGATGCGATCTGCTACATAGCGGGTTCCACGGACCGCAGAGGCTCCGTGGAAGCCGGGAACGCGCACACCGACTTCACCCCTGAAGAGATTGACCACGGAATCTCCATCAATCTCGGAGTGGCCACCGCCACCTGGCTCGACACCAAGCTGAACCTCATCGACACCCCCGGCTATCTGGACTTTTTCGGCGAAGTTGAGGCTGGTATACAGGCAGCCGACGGCGCCCTGGTTGTCGTGGAGGCTTCATCCGGCGTGGAGGTTGGAACCGAGCGCGTGTGGGAGACATGTGAGGCGAGAGGTCTGCCACGGGTCGTGTTCGTGTCCATGATGGATCGCGACAACGCCTCCTTCGAAAAGACCTTCGGACAGATCAAGGAGACCCTGTCTGCGGCTGCCATCCCGGTCGAAGTGCCGATCGGAGCCGGCAAAGACTTCCGGGGGATCGTCAACCTTTTCTCGCAGAAAGCGCACATGTACAAAGCGGGCGGGACAAAGGGCGAGTATGACGAGATGGAGGTTCCCGAAGAGCTCCAGGCGGGAGTCGCGAGATACCGGGAGGCGTTGATCGAAACGATCGCCGCCTCCGATGACGATCTGCTCGAAGCGTACCTGGAGGGAGAGGAACTGGACCGCGGGAAGGTCCTGACGGCTATGGCTTCTGCCATGCGGCGTGGCGAGCTGTTCCCGGTGTTCTGCGGTTCGGGGGAGAGCGGCCGTGGCATTCGCGCCGTGATGAACAAGCTGGTCGAGCTGATGCCGTCACCCCAGGATCGCGGGACGATCACCCACGAGAATGGTGGCACCCCGATCGAAATCGAGCCGGCTGACGGGTCGGAATTCGCCGCCCTGGTGTTCAAGACGACCCAGGAGCCGCGAGTCGGCGAGCTAAGTTATTTCAGAGTATTCGGGGGCATGGCGAAGACCGGAGCTACGGTCTTTAACTCCGTGCGGCAGAAGCCGGAGCGTTTCGCGCACCTGGCGGTCCCCAATGGCGCGGAGCGGACCGAGGTCGGTGTGCTGCACGCAGGCGACATAGGCGTGGTGGCCAAACTGAAGGATACACATACAGGTGATACGCTCTGCGCCTCAGGAAAATCCACCCGTCTTCCAGACATCTCATGGCCTGTCCCGGACATCTCGATCGCGATTCATCCCAGCGCGCGAGGGGAAGAGGACAAGCTGGCCAATGGTCTGGCGCGGCTGCATGAGGAGGATCCCAGCTTCCGCTCGGCCTACGATCCGGAGCTGGGCCAGACGATCGCACGAGGCCTGGGGGAGCTGCATCTGAGCGTGGCCCTTGAGCGGCTGAAGCGGAAATTCGGCGTCAGCGTGGACACCGAAGCCCCGCGGATTCCCTATCGCGAGACGCTCATGCGAAAAGCGGAGGGTCAGGGCAAATACAAGAAGCAGTCCGGAGGCCGCGGGCAGTACGGCGATTGTTGGATCCGGATCAAGCCGCAGCCGCGAGGCACGGACTACAAGTTCATCAACAAGATCGTGGGGGGCTCAATCCCCGGGAAGTTCGTTTCCGCTGTGGACAAAGGGATCCGGGAGGCCGCGGCGCGAGGCGTACTGGCCGGGTATCCGGTGGTGGACTTCACGGTCGAGTGTTACGACGGTTCCTACCACTCGGTGGATAGTTCCGAACAGGCCTTCAGGGTGGCCGGGTCCATGGCGTTCCAGAAGGTGGCCAAGGACGCGAGTCCCATGCTGCTAGAACCCATCATGCAGATCACGGTGAAGACTCCGGAAGAGTACATGGGAGACGTGATCGGAGACCTCAACCAGCGCCGCGGTCGTGTGATGGGAGTAGACACCCACGGCCACTGGCAGGAGGTCAAGGCTCATGTACCTTTGTCCGAGCTCTATCGGTATTCCACAAAGCTCAGGTCGCTGACGCACGGGAAGGGCGGGCACCGCCGAATGTTCTCGGGATACGAGCCGGCGCCTGGCGACGTGACGAAGAAAGTCATCGCGGAGTCGGAGAAGTAGCGACGTGGCAGGTCACAGCAAGTGGTCGCAGATCAAGCGCCAGAAGGCTGTCAACGACAAGGCTCGTGGCCGCCGGTTCTCCAAGTTGGGACGGGAGATTTCCGTTGCATCCCGCCAGGGAGGGGGCGATCCGGCGTTCAACCCCAGGCTACGAACAGCGATCATCAACGCCAAAGCCGAGAACATGCCCGCCGGAAATATCGAGCGGGCCGTACAGCGGGGGACGGGCGAGCTGCCCGGGCTCACCCTTGAAGAGGTGATCTACGAGGGCTACGGACCGGGAGGCGCGGCCCTATACATCGAGTGCGTGACAGACAATCCGAAGCGAACTGTGGCAGAGCTCCGGCATCTTCTCAGTAAGGCCGGCGGAAATCTGGGCCAGGCGGGCTCCGTTGCCTGGATGTTCGAGCGTAAGGGCGAGATCCTGCTGCCCGGCGGAGATCTGGACGAGGAAACCGCGCTCGAGCTGGCTCTGGCGGCCGGTGCTGAGGATGTTCGCGCCGAGGACGATTCGTTCCGCCTGACGACCTCCCCGACCGAGTTTCACGCCGTTCAAGACGTCCTGAAGGCACAGGACGCCGCTGTCGAGGAGGCCGAACTGGTCATGATTCCCAAGAGCTCAGTCCGAGTCGAAGGCAAAGAGGCTGTTCGCTTGCTCCGCCTGATTTCAGATATCGACGATCACGAAGATGTGATCAAGCTTTCTTCCAATTTCGATGTCGATGACGAAGCATGGACAGCGCTGGAGTTGGCCTGAGCCTCGCATTCGGGAGCCGATGGGGGCCGGCGATCCGCCGCCGATGAGAGTCCTCGGAGTTGATCCTGGAACGGCCGCCACCGGGTATGGTCTGGTCGAGGCCGTATCGGGTTCGTATCGGCTGATCGAGTGCGGCGTGGTCAGGCCGCGGGGCAGCCGGGATCTGGCCGGCCGACTGGAGCAGATCTACGTTGAGCTTCGCGCGGTTATCGAGCGACTCGAACCCACGTGTATGGCCGTCGAAGGTGTGTTCCACAGCAAGAACACCCGGACGGTCGTTGTACTGGCCCACGCCCGCGGTGTTGCGCTGCTGGCCGGGGCGCAGTCCGGATTGACCGTCGCCGAATATGCGCCCGCCGAAATTAAGAAGGCGGTAGTGGGAACCGGGCGTGCCTCTAAAGACCAGGTGGGCTACATGGTGCAAAAGCTCCTTCATCTCGTAGAGCAGCCGCGGCCGGCCGACGCGGCCGACGGGTGTGCGGCCGCCCTGTGTCATCTCATCGTGAGTCGCCCGGCGCTGGCCGCCGCGGTACGGCAGTGAGGCAGACCGGGCCATGATCTGCCAGGTGCGGGGAGAGTTCTTGGGCCTTTCAGGCGGACGAGTCCGGGTGGCGACAGCCTCCGGCCTTTCGTACGAGATCCTGGTACCCCCGAGCGTGCTGGGGTGTCTACCCGCTCGTGGAAGTTCAATCGAGCTGCACACGTCGCTGGTGGTGCGGGACGATAGCATGGAGCTGTTCGGCTTCTCCACGGAAGCGGATCGCGAGTTGTTCGGCCGCCTTCAGTCCGCCTCTGGAGTGGGCCCGCGGCTGGCGCTAGCCATCCTCGGGTCGCTCCCCTCCGGCCGAATCGTCGAGGCCATTCGCGCCCGCGACCACTCGGTGCTGCAGACCGTGAGCGGAGTGGGCCGCAAGACGGCGGAGCGCCTGGCTCTGGAGCTTGCCGACAAAATGGACGACCTGGCGGCGATGGGTCCCGCGGTGGCCGCAACTTCAGATAGCTCAGCGGCTCTGGAGGCGCTCCGCGCTCTCGGCTATTCCCCATCTGAGGGCGAAGCGGCGCTGGCCGGTGCTCGGAGCGAACTGGCGGGCGGAGATCCGGACGCGGAAGAGCTGGTCCGCACCGCTCTGAGGCACCTCTAGGTGCGGCCTCAAGACGCGGCAGACCTGGTCGCGACGCAGCGAGTAGAGGTAACCACGCCGGAAGCCCTGCGCAGCGAAACGGCGTTCGACACTGCACTCCGGCCCTCCCGACTGGCGGAATTCGTCGGCCAGTCTAAGGTGAAGGACAGTCTCGGCGTCTACATCCAGGCGGCTGTCGGCCGCGCCGAGGCCCTCGATCACACGCTGTTCCACGGCCCGCCGGGGCTGGGCAAGACCACTCTCGCGTTGCTGATGGCCCACGAACTAGGCGTCAACATCAAATTGACCTCGGGCCCGGTTCTCGAGAAGCCTGGTGATCTGGCAGGTCTGCTGACGAATCTGGAACCGCGCGACATACTCTTCATCGATGAAATCCACCGTCTGCGGCCGGTTGTAGAGGAATATCTGTACCCGGCGATGGAGGATTACCGGGTTGAGATTCGGCTCAGTGAAGGGGCCCGCGCGCAGACCATGTCGATGCGGCTCGAGCACTTCACCCTGATCGGTGCAACGACTCGTTTCGGCCTTCTGACGGCTCCCATGCGCGCACGGTTCGGCGTCGTCGAACGGCTCAACTACTATCCCGCCGATGAGCTAGCCCAGATCGTGGAGCGCTCGGCCGGGATCTTGGAAATCGCGATTGACGAGGGCGGTACCGAAGAGATCGCCGGCCGCTCGCGCGGTACACCCCGTCTCGCCAATCGCATCCTTCGCCGGGTTCGAGACTTCGCCGAGGTAAAGGGCGACGGGCGAATCGACCGGGCCACGGCGCGGGCCGGGCTGGAGATGCTGAGTGTAGATGAGTTCGGCCTCGACGACATGGACGCGCGCGTTCTCCGCATGCTGATCGAAAACTTCGAAGGAGGGCCGGTGGGGCTTACCTCGCTGGCCGTAGCGATCGGTGAGGATCCGTCCACCATCGAGGAGGTGTACGAGCCCTTCCTCATTCAGAGTGGATTCATGCAGCGAACGGCGCGCGGCCGCCTGGCCACCCCCAGAGCCTACCGCCACTTCGGCTACGCGCTTCCCACGGATCGCGCCAACCCGCAGGGAGCGCTGTTTGGAGATGCCGGCTAGCGCGGCTCCTTTGGCGCTTCGTACCGCGGATTTCGAGTATGACCTGCCGGCAGAGCTGGTGGCCTTGCGTCCTGCTGAGAGGCGGGATGCTAGCCGCCTCCTGGTGCTCGACCGGGCGACCGGCGCCGTGTCCGACCGCACATTCGCTGACTTCCCAGGCTTTTTGGCTCCGGGCGACGCCCTGGTCCTGAATGACACCCGGGTATTCCCGGCCCGGCTCCTCGGACGGAAGCCGAGCGGCGGCGCGGCGGAGGTGCTCCTCCTGCGGCCGCACGGCGCGGCCGACGGGCGCGCTGACGGGACCCTCGAGCCCCCCGGCGATCAAAGCGTCTGGGAGGCGCTCGTCCGCCCGGGCGGTAAGCTCAAGCCCGGACGCGAAGTGGTCGTGGCGCCAGGATTTAGAATTCGAATCGGCGACTCGCTGGATGGAGGCGTGCGTCTCGTGACGCTGGACGGAGAAGGGGATCCGTGGGATCTGATCGAAGCGCACGGCACGGTTCCGCTCCCGCCATACATAGAGCGGCCCAGTGACGAGCGGGACCGAGAACGATACCAGACCGTGTACGCGGACGAACGTGGCTCGGTAGCCGCTCCTACCGCTGGCCTCCACCTGACGCATGAGGCCCTTTCCTGGCTTGAGGCCACAGGTGTGCGCGTGGTCCGGGTCACGCTGCACGTGGGCCTGGGTACGTTTCGCCCCTTGGACGCCGAGCGACCGGATCAGCACCGCATGCACTCGGAATGGTACCGGATGGAAGCCATCGCCGCGAAGTCTCTCAACCAGATACGAAGCGCGGGCGGGCAGATCTGGGCTGTGGGCACAACCACCGCCCGGGTACTGGAGACTGCGGCGGCATCGGGAGACGAGTTTCGCCCGGCGTCGGGTTGGACCGACCTGTTCATCTACCCGCCGTACGAATGGCGAGGCGTCGATCACCTGCTGACGAATTTTCACCTGCCCCGGTCGAGCCTCTTGATGCTGGTATGTGCGCTGGCGCAACGAGATCGGGTCTTGCACGCGTACAGGCATGCGGTTGAGCAGCGGTACCGCTTCTATTCCTATGGCGATGCGATGCTCGTGCTATGAGCGAAACCACGCAGGCCGAAACTGGGGGCGCCGGCCCGCCGTTCACGATCGAAGGCCGAGACGGAGCGGCCCGAGCGGGTACTCTGCGGCTTCGGAGCGGGTCCGTTCAGACGCCCTGCTTCATACCGGTGGGGACACTGGGAACCGTGAAGGGGCTCACGCCGGACGAACTGACGGCGGCAGGCGCTCAGATCGTACTCGGAAATACCTACCACCTCTACCTACGACCCGGGCTGGATGTCATGCGCGAGGTGGGCGGATTGCACCGATTCATGAATTGGGACCGCCCAATACTCACGGATTCTGGTGGGTTCCAGGTGTTCTCGCTCGCCAGGATCAATACGGTCGAGGACGATGGCGTCGTGTTTCAGAGCCACATCGACGGATCGACGCACCGCCTCACACCCGAGTTGGCGGTCGAGATCCAGACCGTTCTGGGCTCCGATATCATGATGGCGCTCGATGAGGTGCCGCCGGGCGATGCGAGCTACGATCACATGTCACGGGCTGTCGCACGGACGGGGAATTGGCTGGAGCGTTGCCGGGTCCGTCACGCTGAGATGCCGGACGCCGGTCTGCTATTTCCGATTTTCCAGGGCGGCTCGGAGCCGGACCTGCGGGCCGAGTCGATTCAGCGAACCCTGGACCTGGGGCCGTGGCCCGGCATCGCGATCGGCGGCCTCTCGGTTGGAGAGTCACGTCCGGTCATGCTCGAGGTTCTGGATCGGTGTGTCCCCCTGCTTCCGGAGGACGCCCCACGCTACCTCATGGGTGTGGGATACCCGGAGGACCTGGTGGACTGCATTCAGCGTGGCGTTGACATGTTCGATTGTGTCGCTCCCACGCGGAACGGCCGCAACGGGTCCGCCTTTACGGCCGGCGGCCGGATCAACATCAAGGGGGCTCGGTTCGCTACAGACACCGGGCCGCTCGATCCGGACTGCGCCTGTGAGTGCTGCCGCAATTACTCGCGGGCCTATCTGCGCCACTTGTTCGTGTGTAACGAGCTACTGGGCCTCAGGCTCCTGTCCCTGCACAACGTCGCCTTCCTGCTCAAATTGACCCAGGATGCCAGGGCGGCGATTCTGGAGGACCGTCTACCCGGGTGGGCCGCCGATTGGCTGGCTCGCTACCGGGGAGAAAACGCAGCGTAAGGAGGCTTGTGTGCTGACCCTGATGGCCGGCCCGTCCGGCGCTGAAGGAGCGAATCCGGGTGCGACGCTCTTCATGTTCATGGGGATCTTCGCGATCCTCTACTTTCTGCTCATCCGGCCCCAGCGCCAGCAGCAGAAGTCGCATAATCAGATGGTGAGCAGTCTCGGAAAGGGTGACGAGGTAGTCACCCTCGGTGGAATCGTCGGTAAGATCGTGCATCTGACGGAGACCCGGGTCACGATTCGCACCGCCGCCGACACGCGTGTGGAGATCGAGCGTGACAAAGTAGGCCGTCGGCTCACCGAACCCGAGGCTGAGTAATACGGCGCATGAGCATCCATGAGATTCGCTGGCTTGGAGATCCTGTGCTCCGGGAGAAATGCCGTGAAGTAACGGAGATCGATGCGGAGGTACTCGAACTGGTCAGTGATCTACAGGATACGATGTATGCGGCTGAAGGGGTGGGATTGGCCGCTCCGCAGGTTGGCGTCCCGCTCAGGATCTTCGTGTACGACATCCGGGAGCCGGAGGAGGAGCCGGGGGTGCTGATCAATCCGGTATTGATCGAATCGGCTGGAGTCGTACGGGAGTCTGAAGGGTGCCTGAGCATACCGGGTCTCACCGAGGTGGTAGAGCGAGCCGAGACCGTGACTGTGAGAGGAACCCTTCCCGATGGCTCCGAAACGACGATTCAGACGGGCGGGCTCCTGAGCCGCTGCCTTCAGCATGAGGTCGATCATCTCGAGGGCGTTCTCTTCTTCGACCGGGTCAGTCCCCTGAAGCGAAGAATGCTTCTGGCCCGCTGGCGGAAGATGGACCACGACGAGCGGCTGACTGCCGCCTCTCGGCAGAGCCAGATGTGATGCGAATCCTTTTCTGGGGCACGCCCGAGTTCGCCGTTCCTTCCCTGCGGGCGCTGGCTGAAGAGGGCCACGCAGTCGTGGCCGTCGTGACTCAGCCCGACAAGCCTGCCGGCCGTGGCCAGAAACTTCACGCCAGTCCGGTCAAGCTCGTGGCGCAGCAGGAGGAGATTCCGGTCCTTCAGCCCGTCCGAGCCAGCGAGCCCGAATTCCTAGCCCAGATCGAGGCGTTTGAGCCTGACATTTCGATCGTCGTAGCATACGGCCAGATTCTCAGTGACGCCGTTCTGAACTCTCCCCGCCTGGGTACGTTCAATGTTCACGCGTCTCTCTTGCCCGAGCTGCGAGGAGCGGCCCCGATCAATTGGACCATCATCCAGGGGGATTCACACACCGGCGTCTCAATCATCCGGCTCGTTCGGGAGCTGGATGCCGGACCCATTCTGGACACAGTCAGCGCCGAGCTCCCGCCGGACATGGTAGCCGGCGAGCTGGCGACGATCCTGGCCGAGTTGGGGGCGCTCGCGCTCATCAACAACATGGCTCGGCTAGAGATGGGCGAGACGAGCGAGGTGGAGCAGGACCACGAACGGGCGACGTACGCTCCGAAACTGTCTCGGGAGCTGGTTAGAGTCGACTGGAGCCGGCCTGCGGAAGAAATTGGGCGCTGGCTGCGGGGCTGTGACCCACGTCCCGGAGCTTGGAGTGAGTTGGAGGGCGCGCCGATTCAGCTTTTCGGTCCGGAGCTGGTGGAGATCGATGGGGAGCCGGACGGGGATCCGTCCGAAGCGCAGACGAACATCGTAGCTAATCCGGGGACGGTGTTGGAGGCCGATCCGAAATCGGGCCTTCTCGTGGCCACAGGCTCCAGTCTGCTGCGCATTCGCGAGGTCAGGCCGGCTGGGAAGCCGCGTATGGAGGCTACCGCTTGGATCTCAGGTCGCGGTGCGGAGGCCGGGCAAGTCTTCGAGTGACATTTCCGGTGCTGCACCTGATTACCGGGGATAACGACCTGCAGGGTTCTGGCACGCTGGATACGGTCCGGGCGCTGTGCTCTGATTGTGGTCCTTCGCTCGCCGTTCATCTCCGAATCCGTGAGTTGGACGCCGCCGAACTACTGGAGTTGGCAGCGGTTGTTCGGGAGATTGCCGATGAATTCGGGTCCTGGAGCGTGCTGAATGGTAGGGTAGATGTGGCGCTTTGCGCCCGAACCCACGCCGTTCAGCTTGGACAGGGAGCGCTACCCGTCCACCTGGCGCGAGGCTTGCTACCGTCCTCGGTGCGGATCGGAGCTTCGGTGCACGACACAGGCCTGGCCGAGTTGCGCGTCCAAGAGGGTTGCGACTATCTCGTTTTGGGCACCATGTACCCGACCCGCTCGCACCCGCTCGGACCTGTCGGCGGGCTGCCGCTCCTGCGCCGCTGCGTCGAAGCGGTCTCAGAGGTTCCGATCGTTGCCATCGGAGGAGTCGATGCGGCCCGGGTGGCAGAAGTCATGGCTTCCGGCGCACGTGGAGTCGCTGTAAACCGGGCCGTGTGGGGACACACCGACCCGGCGCGCGAAGCCAGGAAGTTGCTAAGAGAGGCGAACGGATGAGTGACGAGGTACAGGTTGAGATCAACGGGAAGAACCAGTCGGTTCCCGCCGGGCAAACCGTTCGCGGCCTGCTCGACAGCCTAGGATTCGACGCCCGACTCGTAGTAGTGGAGCTGAACCGGCAAGTGGTACGCAGCACCGAGCACGATGAAGTCGAGCTCGCGGATGGGGACCGGATCGAGCTCGTGAACTTTGTCGGGGGTGGGTAAGCCTGGTGGACGGAGACACGCTGACCATTGCTGGCCGCCAGTTCAGCTCACGGCTCATCGTAGGAACCGGGAAGTATTCGACCCACGAGCAGACACTCGAAGCGGTCGAGGCTTCAGGGGCGGAGATGGTCACGGTCGCCGTTCGGCGAGTGAACCTTGATTCGTCCGTCTCGGAAAGCCTGCTCCACGTCCTGGATCCGAAGACGTACTTTCTCCTGCCTAACACGGCCGGCTGCTACTCAGCGGAAGAGGCGATTCGCTACGCTCGACTCGGGCGCGAGGCCGGACTCAGTGACTGGGTCAAGCTAGAAGTTCTGGGCGATGAGGCCACATTGCTGCCCGATGTGGCGGGCCTGATCGAGGCCACCAAAACGCTCGTGGCGGAGGGCTTCGAAGTCCTGGCCTATACCAATGAGGATCTCGTCACGGCCCTGAGGTTGCAAGACCTCGGAGTGGCGGCCGTGATGCCCTTGGCCTCTCCGATTGGGAGCGGGCTCGGGCTTCTCAGCCCGCTGTGGATTCGACTGCTCAAGAGCCGGCTCGAGGTGCCAGTGATTGTCGACGCCGGAGTGGGGACCGCTTCGGATGCCTGTCTCACCATGGAACAAGGCGTGGATGGAATCCTCATGAACACTGCGCTCGCGGAAGCCGAACGACCCGTCCAGATGGCGGCCGCCATGCGGCTGGCCGTCCAAGCGGGCCGACTGGCGTACCGGGCCGGCCGCATGCCGCGGCGGGAGTGGGGTGTGCCGTCCAGCCCGTCCACAGGGATGCTGAGTTGAATCCCCAGTACCGTGCCCCCGCAGGGGACTACCGTGACCCGGAAGACCGCTCCGGCGAATCTGACGAATCCTCTTCGGGGGCCGTCCCGCGGGCGGCGGCCTTCCAGATTCTCATTGACGTGGCTCGCGGCGCCCGTGCGGATGACGCCGCCGAGCGACGCCTGGCCAACCTGCCCAAGCGCGCCCGAGCGCTGGCCATGGAGTTGGCCTTCGGGTGCATTCGATTTCAAGCCCGACTCGACGCGGAGTTGAGTGAACTGGTGGACCGGCCTTTGCGCCATGTGGACGATCGGGCCAAGTCCTGGATTCGGGTAGGCCTCTACCAGCTTCGCGAAACGCGAATCCCAGACCATGCCGCGGTCCACGCAACAGTGGAAGCGGTTCGATCCTCGGGCCGCCCCAGGGTCGCCGGGTTCGTGAACGCCGTGCTCCGCAACGCGACTCGCAGAGGAGAGCGCTCGACCTACTATCCGGCCTGGGAATTTGACCCTCTGGGGTACCTGAGCACATACGGGTCACACCCCCGCTGGCTCGTCGAACGCTGGATGTCCCAGTGGCCGCTTGCAGACGTTCGGGCCCTGGTCGAGAATGACAACCGCCCCGCGCCCGTGATACTTCGCATGCTTGAGCCAGGCGGTTCTGACGACTCCGCCGATGATTTCCGGCCAGTGACTGGTTTTGACGGAAGCTATGTGTTCGAAGGAGGGGATCCGACGGGCGTCCTGAGTCGCATGCGCGCTGTCGTGCAGGATCCTGGAGCGTCGGCCGTGGTAGACTACATCGGGCCGGACATCGAAGGACCCGTATACGAAGTCTGTGCGGCGCCGGGCGGAAAGACGCTGGCCGGGCAAGCCCTGGCCGCCAGCGCCAGGCCCTGGATTACTACAGACGTGAACAGAAGCCGGCTCGATAGCCTTTTGATTGGACGCCCGGCTGCTCTCCACAGTGGAGATCTCGCGGTGATGGACGGACGCGCGCCTGCCTTGAGGCCGGTACGGACCGTCCTGCTGGATACTCCGTGCAGCGGGACCGGAGTGCTTCGCCGCCGGGTGGATGCTCGTTGGCGCTTGACTCTCAAAGACCTGAAGTTGCTGATCGAGCTTCAGGCTCAGCTTCTGTCAGGCTGCGCGGAGCGGGTGGCACCAGGCGGTCTGCTGGTGTATTCGACCTGTTCGCTGGAACCGGACGAGAACGAAATGCAGGTGGACCGGTTTCTGAAGGAAAATCCGGATTTTCACAGAGACGCGCCGCCGGCTGGATTGTCAGAATCACTTCTGACGGAGTCTGGAGACTTATTGGTGCGCCCGTGGGATCGAGGTACTGACGGGTCATACGCGGCTCGTCTGCGCAAGGAGGGGTGATGAAGTACCGGAGGAGGAGGGGGCTCGGAAGAACGGGCACGGACGGGCCGGCGAGTTCACAGGCCACGCCTATGCCGGAAGTCGGCGCCGACGATGGGAGTATGAAGACGATCAGAGCGATCGGGAACCGCGAGGTTCCGCGACGCTGGATTTCACTATCTGTGGTGGTCGTGGCGCTATTTGGCGTGGGGTACCTGGCTGCCGCCGAGTGGGTGTTTCCGGCTGAAACACGCGGGGAGGAGGCGCCTGTCGTGCAGGTTCCTGACCTGGTTGGACTCACGGCAGTGCAGGCCGAAAAACTCGCCACCCGTTTTGAGCTGGAATACGTCGTACGGGCCGGCCTGACGCATCCGAGTGCGGAAGAAGGCTCAGTCCTGGCCCAGAATCCGTTTCCCGGTCAGTTCACCCGACCGGGCGCCCCCGTTTCGGTAACCTTGAGCCGCGGGCCGGAGACGCATGTTCTCCCCGATGTGACAGGGCTCGCGAGCCGGCCCGGCACCATCACGTTAGAGCGGCTGGGATTCCGGGTCCGCACCGAGGAGGTGCGAGACGTCGCTCCCGGCGGGCGCATCGTCGGCATGCGGCCCCAGCCCGGCGAGCAGCTGGCCGTACCGGCGGAGGTGACGATCCTGGTCAGCTCGGGGCCGCCAGCCATGCTTGTCCCGGATCTGGTCGGCCGGCATGTCAACGACGCCGCAGATCTTCTGAGAAGAGCCGGCCTGGGCCTAGGCAAAATGATCTCCGACCCGAATGCCCTGGAGGCTCCCGGCCGGATTACGGGCCAATACCCGCCATCGGGATATCGGCTCGGCCGCGGCAAGTTGGTCGAAGTGCGGGTAGCGGGAACTCGGGTTGAGATCGAGCGCGAGCGCGAAACCGAATCGTGACGCCGCAGGAAACTCAGCAGGAGCGCCGCTGGTGGAGGCTGATCACCGATCACTGGGGGTACAAACTCGCGGCGCTTTTTCTCGTGACCCTCCTCTGGATCAATGTCACGGCAGACGAGCGACAGCCCACGGGGATTCGCACGCTGCTCGATATCGAAGTACAGGATTCCGCCTGGGTGTTGGTGAATAGTCCACCCGCCGTCCGAACGACATTTCAGGGTCCGAACCGGGAGATGTTGGCGCTTCTCGCGGATCCACCCGTCATTCGCCAGGTGATAGATAGCGTCACCTCACCCAACCTGCGTCTATCACTTTCCGGCGACCAAGTCGCCTACGATCGCTCCCTCTCGGTCAGGCCCTTGTCCGTCGAACCGGCCACCATCGACCTCGTATTCGAGCCGCGCAGCAGCCGGATGGTACCGGTGCTGCCGCTGGTTGAGGCGACCGCGGCGATGGGCTTTGCGGTCGTGCGACCGTTCAAGGCCGAGCCAGACAGCGTCCTGGTGAGGGGCGCCGAATCCGCCATTGGGAGCATTCGGAGCCTCGCGACCCGTCGCATCTCATTGAACGACCTGGGGCACACGGTCGTACGAGATATTCCGCTTGCGCTCCCTTCATCAGTGTCGTCTCCCCTGGAGGTGCAGCCTCCATCGGTGTTGGTCACGATCGCGATAGACTCTCTAGTCGAAAGGCGCTTCGCCGTACCGATACGAATAACAGGAGCGGCGGCGGATGATGTCAGGTCTGAAATCGGCACCGTTGTGGCCGTGATCAGGGGCGCTTCAACGGCCGTTGCCGCTCAGGCATCCCGGATCGCCGAAGCTGTGATAGAGGTGGACTCCGTTCCGGGCGGCCGGATGCCGTTTACGATCGTGGTGCCGCCCGCCGACGCCCAGTCCGTGACCATATCGTTCGAGCCGGGCGAGGTGATGGTGAGCCCCGGGAGAGACGGCTGAGTTGGGTCCGGTCCTGGGTATCGAGACATCCTGTGACGAGACCTCGGCCGCCGTCGTAGCCGAGGGCCGGGTAACCGGCCACGTGATTCTGTCGCAGGATGCTCACGCCCGGTTTGGCGGTGTCGTGCCCGAGATCGCCGCTCGCGCTCACGTCAGACAACTGGATCACGTGGTCGCCGCGACTCTGGATGAGGCGCGTCTCTCTCCCCAGGAAATAGCCGCCGTGGGAGTGACCGCGGGTCCTGGCCTCGTGGGTGCCCTTCTGACGGGCGTCAACTGGGCCAAGGGGTTCGCGTACGGGCTCGGCGTGCCTTGCCTCGGCGTGCATCACATGGAGGCCCATCTTTATGCCAACTCCATCGAGTCAGAGGAGGCAAGTCCCCCTTTTGTCGCCCTTCTGGTCTCAGGAGGGCATACGCTGCTGCTCCATGCGCTGGAATGGGGAGAGTACCATAAGCTGGGCCAGACACGTGACGACGCGGCCGGAGAAGCGTTTGACAAAGTGGCCCGGCGACTCGGCCTGGGTTTCCCGGGCGGGCCTGAGATAGAGCAGGCCGCCGCCACGGGCCGCTCTGGCCGCTTTACCCTGCCTCGTCCTATGCTCTCTGGGAGGGCGAATCCGCAAGATCCCGGCTGGCTTGATTTCTCGTTCAGCGGCCTCAAGACGGCTGTGGCACACCTCGCTTCCGAGATTGAAGCGGAGGGTGATGATGCCCTGGCCCAGGCGGTGCCGGATCTAGCGGCCGAATTCCAGGAAGCGGTCGTCGATGTCCTTGTGGGTAAGACGCTTCGAGCCGTCGAGCTCACGGGATGTCCGCGTGTCTTACTCGGTGGTGGTGTAGCTCGAAACCGGCTGCTGTCTACCCGTCTGCGGGACGCGCTGGCTGGGACGGGCGAGGTTTTCGCCCCGTCGGCGCGGCTGGCCAGTGACAACGCCGCCATGGTGGCGAGATTGGCCGAGATGAGACTGACTAACGGCGAGCGCAGCGGCCTGGATCTGAATGCCGACCCCGGGCTACCGTTTCCGGGCATGCACGACCTGACGGCGTAAGAGGAAGAGGTATGTATCCCAATCTGTTCAGACTGAACCTGCCGGTCATAGGCGAGCTGACGATCACATCGTTCGGCGCCATGATGGCTCTGGCGTTCATGGCCGGATATATGCTGATCCGCCACGATCTTAAGCGCAGAGGAGAGGATCCCGAATTCGGTGGTGACATACTCGTGGCTGCGCTCATCGGCGGGATCCTGGGCGCCAAGATCTACTACGTCCTCCTGAACTGGGAGCTCACATCCCAGGACCCGTTCGGAATGCTGTTCTCACGCTCCGGCCTGGTGTGGTACGGCGGACTTATCGGCGCCGCCCTCAGCGTGATCTTCATGTCGAAGCTACGCAAGCAGCCGATCAGTCTCGTGGCGGATGTCTGCGCGCCGGCTCTCGCGCTCTCCTACGGGATCGGGCGCATCGGCTGTTTCCTGGTCGGCGACGATTATGGGAGGCCCACGGAGAGCTGGGTCGGGATCGCGTTTCCCAATGGTCTCCCGCCGACGACGGCGGGCAGCCTGCGGCGTAATTTCGGAGTCTCGATTCCTGATTCCGTCCCGGACTTTCAGGTTCTTGCTGTGCACCCGACCCAGCTGTATGAGACAGCACTGGCGTTCCTTATTCTGGCCGTGCTGTGGAAGCTCAGGATGCGCGACAAGGCCGCTGGGTGGCTGTTCGGGGTCTGGTTGGTGCTCGCGGGAGCGGAACGTTTCTTCGTCGAAATCTTCCGCGCCAAAGACGACCGGTTCCTGGGAGTGTTCACGCTGGCCCAATTCATCAGCATACTTCTGATCGGCCTCGGACTCTATTTCATGCAGCGTCTGGCGCGTCCGCGGGCTCGCTAGCCGCATGCCCGCAATACTCCACGCGTCGGACCTTCATTTTGGTCCACCTTTTCTGCCGGACAGGGCAGAGGGTCTTCTGGAGCTCGAAACGCGGTTGTCTCCGGATCTCGTTGTTCTTTCGGGAGACTTCACTCAGCGAGCGAAGCGGGTCCAGTTCGCGGACGCGGCGGCGTATGTGGATCGGCTCCAGGGGCCGACCGTAGTGACATCAGGCAACCACGACGTGCCTCTCTACCGGTTTTGGGAGAGAATGTTTGCGCCGCACCGAAACTACCGGAAATTCATCGAGTCCAGGCTTGACTACGTGCACGCTCAGCCTGGGCTGACTGTGGTGTCTCTCAATTCCAGCCGCGCCCTGACCTTCACTAACGGCCGTCTACGGGTTTCCCAGCTGAGGCTGGCTGAGCAGGCCTTCAGCCAGGCTCCTGAGTCCGACATGCGAGTTGTTGTGACACACCATCCACTCACGCCGCCGCCGTTACCCGACCCGGAGGTGGCAGAAGGTTGGCGCCGGGCGCTCAGGGCCTTCAGCAGAATGGGCGTCGACGCGGTTCTCGCGGGCCACAAACACCGCGCCTACGAAGCTCAGTCGGCCGACTGGATACCCGGTGGGAATGAGGCAAACGTGCCCATCATTCACGCGGGAACCGCCACCAGCAACCGCGGCCGCGGGCTTGAGTTCGGGTGTAACAGCGTCAATTTCCTGCGTGCAGATGAAGACGGACTGCGACTCGCGCTGTACCTGTGGAAGCAGGCCGGGGGCGCGTTTGAGCTTCAATCAGACAGGCGCGTGGCCCACCGCGACTCATCTCTGCCCGAGCAGGGCGCGGCGCTCGTGTCTTGAGTGGAACCAAGCGGCGGCGCGCCTGGATTGCCGGCCTGCTCCTGTGTGTGAGCTCGGTCCTGCCAGGCTCGCTTGCGGCTCAGGGAATCCGCGACCTGGAGGTTCAGGAGGTTCGGTTCGAGGGAAACACCACGTTTTCGTCGAGCCGGCTTCAAGTTGCCGTAATCACGGAGGCCACTACCTGCCGGACGTTTCTCTTCTATTTTCCGTTACCCCTGTGTCCTCTCACGAATTGGGGTCTGGCCAAAGAGCGAAGCTATCTGGATGAGAGCGAGCTGGAGCTGGACGTACTCCGTCTGATTCTGTTCTATCGCCGGCGCGGCTTTCGTCAGGTCGAGGTGGACACGTTGCTGGAGCGGACACCGACGACGGCCAAGGTGGTGTTTCAGATTGCAGAGCACGCGCCGACGTTGGTGGCAGTGGTCACAGTGGAGGGCCTGGAGGGCCCGATTGACTCAACGCAGGTGGCGGCTGACCTGCCGATTGCCGTCGGCGGCCGGCTGGATATGATCGAACTGGCGCGCGCCGAGGCTCTCATCACGGACAGGCTGCGCGAAGCGGGCTACATCAACGCTACTGTTCTCCGGGAGTACTTCATCCCGAACGACGGCGGCGGAGCCGAGGTCACGCTCACGGCTGAGCCAGGCGCCCTCGCGCGGGTGGGAGAGGTAGAGATCTTCGGTTCTGGCCCTATCGGCGACGATGTCGTTCGTGCCAACCTCGAGTTCCAGCCGGGCGACACGTTTCGGCCGAGCCGCGTGATTCAAAGCCAGACCCGGCTCTATGGGCTGGAGGCATTCCAAGCGGCCAACATCAGCCGCGTATCTCGCACGGACTCGGATACTCTTGTAGACCTGCTCGTGCAGGTCACTCCGGCGCCCCTCCGGACGATCCATGTCGGAGTGGGGCTCAGCACGACAGAGTGCGGGCAGATAGAGTCATCGTTCACGCACCGTAACTTTCTGGGCGGCGCTCGTGTGCTGACGATCACCAGCAAACTGTCCAATCTCGGCGCCCGCAGCCTCGACGGCCGGTTTCCCTGTCAGGACGTGAGCGAGGCCGAGGTGTACCAGGATCTGAACTATGCGCTGCAGGCGGATTTCGCCCAGCCTGTGTTCGGCCGAAATACGTTTCGTGCGGGCCTGTTCTTTGAGAAGGAGTCTGTGCCGGACCTGTTCGTGAGAAACAGCGCTGGCGGCGAGATTTCTCTTACGCGCACTCTGTCGCCCGGCATGCTGCTGTCCCTCCTGTACCGGGCGGAGCGGACTAGCTTCGCGGACCAGTCGGCAGACGTGTTTTTCTGCGTCAGCTTCGGCGTATGCCAGCCGAGCGATATCGCGCTTCTCTCGGAATCTCGTTGGCTGTCGCCTCTCGTCCTGCGCTGGAATTACGAAAGAACAGACAATCCCTTGTTCCCCACGTCGGGGCTGCGGCTATTCGCAGAGGCTGAGCGGGCGGGTGCGCTAACTGGTTCCGACTATCGTTACTTTCGGCTACTGACCAGCGGCGCGGCCTTCCAGCCGCTGGGGCACCGGCTGGTGCTTGCCGTGCATGCCCGGTGGGGCGCCGTATTCCCGACGACCAGTTCGATTTTTTCGCGTGCGGGGGCGCTCGTGGACGAGATCGTCCACCCCCAAAAGCGTTTCTTTGGTGGGGGACCCAACAGCGTCAGAGGATTCGGTCTCAACTTGCTGGGGCCGACGGTTCTAGTTGTCGATACCGAGCAAGACTGCCCCGGACTGACTCCCGATGTCTGCGCCGGTCAACTGGAGCCCGGTCAGTTGGACGAGCGTCCCGTCGGTGGGAACTCGGTTCTGGAGGGAAACATCGAATTGCGATGGCAGGTCAGCCGCAAATGGACGCTGGTAGGATTTCTGGACGCCGGACAGGTGTGGGAGGACCTGAGCAACGTCTCGGCCCCGATCGCTACGCCCGGACTTGGATTCCGATTCAGGAGTCCCGTTGGATCTCTTCGCCTGGATCTCGGTTACAATCCGACTGGTGTTACCCGCAAACCGGTTGTCGCTGTGCTGCCGGGAGGAGAAATCCTGGATCTAAATCAGCAACTCGACTTCGACCCGTTCACTTTCGACAATCCGAGCCTGGCCACGGAGGTGTTTCGTAGGCTCCAGCTGCAGGTTTCGATCGGAGAGGCGTTCTGACATGAGCGGCCGGCAGACATGAGCGTTCGTTGGGGCCGGGAATGGGTAGTCGAATGGATCGGCCGCATCCTCCATGTCTTCGGCCGGATCTCGTTTACAGCGATCGGAATCGCTCTACTGGTCGCTGCGGTCCTGATCGCGGCTCTGAGCCAGACAGTGGTAGGCCGGCGGATGGCCGCCGATTACGCCGAACGGGCGTTGTCGGAAATCATCGACGGCGAGGTGAGGATCGGTCCCATCATCGGCGGCAATCTGGTCAGTCGTGTGCACCTGGCCCACCTGTCGATCATGACGCACGAAGGTGTCCGCTTCGTAGACGCGGATAGCGTCCGCCTGCAGTTCAACCCGCTCTCCTTCTTCCTGCAGTCGTTCCGGATCCGAAACATGGAAGCACAGCGCCTGCATGTGAACCTCGAGCAGGACGCGAATGGGAGCTGGAACTTCGACCGTCTGTTCAACGGAGACGACTCGCCGGAAGGTGCTGATAGCTCGGAGTCAGCGCCTGGTTCTACCCGGGTGTTGCTGTCTGATCTCAGGGTCATCAACGGGAGAATCCGGGTTCGCACGCCATGGGACGATCCCGTGACGCGTCGGCGCCGAACGGGGTCTGAGGAAACCATATGGCGCGTGCTGCAGACAGGTCCGAGGCGCTGGGAGCGGGTGATAGAGTTGGATTCCCTGGCCGGGAGTTTTCCCCTCGTCCGTTTGGTGGATCCGGTTCGCCCCATGCGGTACGAGCTTTCTCGGGTCAGCGCGATCGCACGCGCCGTGACGCAGGATCTGACCGTTCGCCGCTTCGACGGAAATGTCACGTTTCGGGACCGGGTGGACATCGAAATCGAGCGACTCGAGTTCGAGCAGAGCCAGCTGTCAGGGATGGGATACGTGGTGCCGGCCAGTCCGATACAGTTTCGGTTCGATTTGGAGGCCCGCCCGTTCGCGTTCGCGGAGCTTGCGTGGCTGCCAGTCCCGAAGCCCGATCGCGGTGATGGCACGGCTGATATCGGCCTGTTCACGAGGGGGCGGACCGTCATAGTCGACCTGCGGGATGGGGATACGCGCGTAGACGATTCCCGGGTCACCGGCGGTTTTCGGCTCGCCCTCACGAAGCCCGCGCAATTCGAGTCGATGAACCTGAATCTTGAACCACTCCGGATCTCGCTCCTAGACGAGATCCTGGCTCGGGATCCCCAGATCGACGGCTATATTCGGGGTCCCGTTGGCGGCAGCGGACCCCTCGACCTCCTTCAGTTGGACGCGGAACTGCAGCTGTCTGACCTGGACGGCGATACGCCGGAATCGGGAGCGGTGGTACGCGGTGGAATCAGCATCGGCGAACCGCGTCGGTTGGAGGGCCTGCAGGTCGACTTCCAAGACTTCGAGCCGCGCTGGACAGGCATCATTGGGCTGCCCACCACCTTGGGCGGGAGGTTGGAAGGTCGGGCAGAATTCGACGGATTCGTGGGCCGTGATATCACCTTTACGAGCGATGTCGAATACCGGACCGCACAGACCAGTGCATCCCACCTGACCGGCGGTGGGTCGATGGGGTTGGGTGAGGTTCTGACGATGGACGTGCAGTTTGAGGCCGACCCCCTGTCTCTGACCGTTGTGGACCCTCACATCCCCGGGCTCGACCTGGTCGGCGACGTGCGCGGCCCGATCTCGGCCCGTGGATCACTTTCCGATCTACAGATTGTCGCAGATCTGCGCACTCCGCGCGGGCTGCTCAGATTAGATGGGCGTTTCGACCTCAGCTCCGAGGAGAAGGCCTACGACGCGACCCTTCTGGCCTCGGACATTCAGCTGCAACAATGGGCCACAGGGCTTCCCTCAACGCAGCTCGCGTTGCGGGGTAGGGTGGAGGGAGTCGGCACGGATCCCCGCACCCTGCGGGCGGGCTTCGACCTGGAGATTCTCCCCTCCCTGTTCGAGGGCGCGCGCGTGGATTCCAGCCTGCTTCGTTTTTCCATGGAAGCCGGAATGGCCCGGGTCGACACGTTTGCAATCCGCACAGACGTCGGCAGCGTGGACGGATTCGGCGTCTTCGGCCTGGCGGAGGACCGCAGCGGATCGCTGATCCTCGACCTGGCCGCTCCCGACATCAGCACCTGGAACCGCTGGGTCGTCCCGGGCAGGCAGCAGCCTGGCATAGACGCCGACGTCGATGATCTATTCGCGGAATTCGAGGTCGGACCGCAGAACCTGACGGACAGATCTGCCGAAACGGTTCGCGACACACTGGCGGGTTCGCTCGCGGCTCGCGGCGTTCTGTTCGGTAATATCCACGACTACTCGTTCGGAGGTCGGCTGATCGGGCTGGATACCAGTTTCGGCGCCGTACGGGCCGATTCCCTGCAGATGACCGTGGACATCGCGGATCCAACCGTCCTGGACACCCTCGTAGTACGCACGAACGCGTGGGGCGCGAGGGCGGCGCGAGTATCTGCCGATTCCTTGTTTGTGCGGTGGCAGCGGATCGGGCCAGCGGACAGCGACCTGGAGTTCTACTCCCGTAGAGACTCGACCGTAGAGCTGGATGGGCATATGCGCCTGCGCTGGACGGAGGCTCTCCGCCGAATAGATGCGGACAGGCTGAGCCTACGGGTCGGATCCGAGCGGCTTCGGCTCGCCTCTCCCACCCGGCTGCAACTGGGTGACGCCGGGCTGGCGGTTCGCGATCTCCGTCTGATTGCCAGTTCCGGGGGAGTGATCGCGGCTCACGGCACGCTGCCGGACTCCGGGTCGGCCAACTTCGCCCTCTCCGTCCGGGATGTCCGGCTTCAGGACTTGTTTTCGATGGCCGATAGCCTGCCGGCCATTGAGGGTACGGTGCGGGCCGATCTACAGATGGCCGGGACCATCGGATCACCTCAGTGGGATCTCCGGTTCGATGTCCAGAACCCTAGCCTCGCCGGACTCTCCTATCCCCTCGTGGACGGCCGCCTTCAATATCGGGATCGAGTGATCACCCTCGGCATGAGTGTGCGAGATGAGGAGCGGCTGCTGGGCCGGGCCGATGGCACGGTCCGGGCAGACCTGGCCTTCGAAAGGAGGGAAAGGCGTCTCCTCGATGATCCGGTCAACGTGAAGGTCATCGCCGATAGCCTGCCCATGAACCCGATCGAGCTGGCCTTCGGGACGCTCCAGGACGTGGAAGGCTACGTGCGCGGTGAGGTCATCATAGGGGGTCGTCCAGGCGCCTTCGACTACCGCGGATCGCTCACGTTCGAGGACGTCGAATCCACACTGCCGGCCCTCGGCATCCGGCTGCTCGATATCCGCGGCGACGTCGCTTTTGAGGGGTCTGATGCCGTACCGGACACAGTTCGCTTCACCTCGTCGGCCGGAGGTAGCGGTTTCGTAACGGGAAGGATTGGTCTGTCCACGCTTACGAATCCGGAGTTTGATCTAGACATCGGTTTGGATGCGTTTCGAGGTATGGAGCGCCGTCAGCTGACGATGACTATGACAGGCGCTGGCAATTTGGCCGGCACATACCAACAGCCGATCCTGACCGGCGCGTTTCGCGTCTCGGATGGGGAACTCAGGGGCGATTACTTCCTTCGCCATCGGCGGGTGGTGGATCTGACCGACCCCGACCTGCTCGCGCTCATCGACACCACGACGGTTGGAGAGCTCGACCTTCTGCGCCGAGCTCAAAATCCCTTCCTTCAAGAAATCCTGGTGAACGTGCAGCTCACGGTTGGGCCGAGCTACAGGGTACGATCCCGGGAATACGAGGTCGAGCTGGTCGGCGATGTGGACCTCCAGATGCAGCGTTCAAGAGATCTGCTCATAGCCAGCGGGGTCCTGCAGCTCACGCGCGGAAAGTATCAGTACTTCGCCGGCCGGGGGGAGGATCTGACGAGCGTGTACTCGCGTCAGCTTCAGATTAGCGGCGGTACCGTGACGTTCGTGAGAACGCCGGGCCTGGATCCGAATCTAGCCATCCGGGCGGAGTACCCGACACGCTCGGATGTGGGTCCGCTGACTATACTACTGGACATCGGTGGTACGTCCCGGAATCCGGAGCTTCACCTGTCGAGCACTCCTCAGGTACCCGAGTCCGACTTGCTGTGCCTGCTTTTATTCTCGGCGTCCTGTGCGGGCGCTGGCACGGAGGGTGGACAGTTCGCGGAGAACATCGTCCGGGAAGGCATCCTGGGAACGGTTGGAACGCAGTTTTCGCAGGTGCTGGTTGGTGACATCGGCCTGGTGGACTACGCGGACTTTCGCTCTACGGGGCTCGGGTTGGGTTCCAGCAGCGGCTCCGGTAGCACCCTGCTTGTTGGCACGGAGGTGGAAGTCGGACGCTACGTGGGCAGGGATCTGTTTGTGCGCGTTCGCCAACCCCTCGGCGGCGGCCAGCTTCCGAGTGCGGCGCTCGAATGGAGGTTCCGCGAGGGGTGGCTCCTGGAGGCCAACGCAGAGGATCGGTTCCAGCGGCTATCCATCCTTTCGTCACTGTCGAATGTGGACACAAAACGCAGCTACGGACTCTTTCTCAAGCGCGAGTGGAGCTTCTAGCGCTTTAGAGACGCGTTCGCCTAGTCCGAAAGGTAGGTGCCTGCGTAGATTACGGGTTCCACTACACAGGGAGAGTGCTTCGGGTGCCTGACTTTCCGATCCCCAACTCGCGTCGGATCCTGGTCCTTATCAATCCGCGGGCCAGTGGCGGCCAGCCAGCGGTGCTGCGGCGGCGCATCGCCGGTGCATTCGCGGCCCACGGCGTGGCCTTCGATCTGTTTGAGTCGACGAGTGCGGTAGAGGCTGTGAATGTCATTCACAGCGCTGTGGCCGCCGGATACAAGACGATTGCCGCCGCCGGGGGCGACGGTACGATCGCCCTGGCTCTTCGCGGCACGGCGGGAACGGATGTGCCGGTAGCGATTCTGCCCTTCGGCACCGGCAACCAGCTCGCGCTCAATTTCGGAATACCTGTATCGCTCGAGGGCAGCGTGGAGGTGGCCGTCACCGGCGTGTCGGAGCAGATCGATCTTGGCCGGATTGGAGGCGAATATTTCGCGCTGATCGCAGGTACGGGGCTGGATGCGGACGTGATGGCGGGCGCCACGTCCGAGCTCAAGAGCCGCATCGGGTTCTTGGCCTACCTGTACAGCGGTCTCAAGAACGTCATTACGCCCCGCAGCGCCGACTACCGGATCGTGGCGGACGGGCAGGAGATCGAAGTTCGTGCCACGATGGTGCTGCTGGCCAACGTCGGCTTGCTCGGCGCGGGCTCGCTGCCGGTCGAATTCAAAGTAGCGCCCATGACCTCCGTTCAGGACGGCCTCCTGGATGTGTGCGTGTTCGCCCCGCGCCACATTCCGGACATGGCCGGCATGCTTTGGCGCGTAGCACGGCAAAAATACTCGGGGGATGACCGGATGATCTTCCTGCAGGCCAAGAAGGTCCGGGTGGAATCCGATCCTCCTGTGGCCGCACAGATCGATGGCGAGCCCCGCGGGGAGACCCCGGTCGAAGCGGAAGTCGTGCCGCTTGCCGCTCGCATCCTCGTGCCGAGCTGGAGGAGTAGCGCCCCCCATGAGGCTACGAGCACATGAAGCCGCTCAACGGCCAACGCGCGCTTCTCGAGGACATAGCGGGCCAGGTCGGCACCCCGACCTATGTGTACGATGCCACCCAGCTGCGGGTCGACTCGGATCGCTGGGTCCAGGCTGCAGGTGAGGGCGCCGTGTTCTACAGCGTGAAGGCCAACGGAAATCTGGCGGTCTTGTCACGGTTGGCCTCGTGGGGCTTGGGCGCCGAGGTCGGAACAGAGGGGGAACTCGGCCGAGCCCTCGAAGCCGGGATCCCGCCCGCCCGTGTCGTGTTTGGCGGCGTCCCGAAGAGCGATGCTGCTATTCGGTACGCGCTGGAGGCCGGGCTGGACCTCGTCGTGCTCCAGGCCGACAGGGAAGTGGACGTCGCGCTGAGTCATGCGAACCCTGAGCGGCTCGCCGACATAGGCCTTCGGGTCAGGCCCGGCATCATTGCCGGTGCTCATCCGTCGCTGGAGACGGGCCGGAAGGACGCCAAGTTCGGCCTCTCGCCCGAGGATGTGCCGGGCGCGTGGGCCCGCCTCGCGGCCAGCCCCGGGCTATCACCAACGACCCTGGCGGTCCATCTGGGCTCTGGTCTGGACAGTCTGGAACCGTATTCCAGGGCCCTGGACACGCTGCTCCATCTGTGTGACGGGCTCGCCGATTCGGGCCAGCCGGTGGAGGGGCTGGATCTAGGCGGAGGCATCGGGATCGACTACTCCAACGGTTCGGGTCCCGATCCCTCTGCACTCGCAGCATTTGTCAGCGAGCGGGTGGCCGGGAAGAACCTGCGCGTTCGGTATGAGCCGGGCCGTTCAGTGGCCGCCCGAGCTGGCGTTCTCCTGATGCGAGTTCTGTACGAGCAACGAAACGGGGGCCGTCCCGCCTTGGTCTGTGATGCCGGGTTCACCGACTTCTCGCGCTTCATGCTGTATGGGGCTGAGCACCGGATCGAGCCGCTGACGGGACCGGTGGACGGCCCCCCTGACGTCGACGTACTCGGCCCTACCTGCGAAACGGGCGATGTTCTCGGGACTTCGAGGGCTCTGCACGGAATCGGTGCCGGAGATCTGCTGCTTCTCCGCGATGTCGGGGCCTATGGGTTTACGATGGCCTCCAATTACAACAGCCGTCCACGCCCGGCTGAGGTGCTAATCGAAGACGATTCCTGGAGCGTGATCCGACCCCGCGAGAGCCTGGTGGATTTGTGGCGCGGAGAAGCCGCTCGTGGCTAAGTCGCCGCTCGTGGCTAGGTCGGAGGTCGTGGTCCGTGGGGCCCGTGAGCACAATCTCAAGAACGTAGACGTATCCTTTCCGCGCAACCGCATTACGGTGGTCACTGGCCTGTCGGGGTCTGGCAAGTCGTCCTTGGCCTTCGATACGGTCTACGCCGAAGGTCAGCGGCGGTACGTAGAGTCGTTGTCCGCGTACGCCCGTCAGTTTCTGGGAGTGATGGAGAAGCCGGACGTGGACCAGATCGAGGGCCTGTCTCCGGCGATCGCGATCGAGCAGCGCACTGCCGGCCGGAACCCGCGATCCACAGTCGGCACAGTGACCGAGGTCTACGATTACCTCCGCCTCCTGTGGGCCCGTGCCGGGATCCCCCACTGCCCGGAGTGCGGCCGGCCTGTCCGGCGCCAGTCTCCCACGCAGATTGCTGAACAGGTTCTTACCTGGCCCAGGGGCACTCGGATCGAGGTGCTTGCTCCGCTGGTCCGAGGCCGCAAAGGCGAATTCCGCGATCTGTTCGGGCAGGCCCTGCAAGCTGGCTTTATCCGGGCTCGGGTAGACGGAGAGCTCGTCGATCTGAGCGATCCGCCGGAGCTGAATCGGCGGCTGAATCACGACATTTCGGTGATCGTCGACCGCCTTGAGGTTCGCAAGGCGGACCGCCAGCGCCTGGCAGAGTCGCTCGAGACGGCGCTACGAATGGCGCACGGCATCGTCGAGGTGAGCCGAGTCTCGGCCGCCGCCCTGCAAGGCGACGAGAGCGAGCTTGCCGAGCAGGATTCTCTAGTGTTCAGCGAGTTGTACGGGTGCGCGCACTGCGGCACCAGCGTGCCGGAGCTGGAGCCACGCCAATTCAGCTTCAACTCCCCCTACGGCGCCTGTCCCGACTGCGACGGCCTCGGTATTCGCCAGGAGCCGAGCCGGGACCTGATTCTGGGAGACGCGCGAATCTCCATTCTCGAGGGAGTGATCCTTCCCTGGGGCGCCCCGTCAGGTCGGGTCCGGCGGGACGTTCTGCCAAATCTGGCCGATAAGTACGGCTTCGAACTGAACGACAACTGGGGGTCACTGTCCGAAACCCAGAGAGCGGCTGTGCTGGACGGCGACGAAGACCTCGAGTGGGAAGGCGCGCTCGCCCACACCCGGCTCCGGTACCAGGAGACGGATAGCGACGCCGTGCGGCGCAGCCTCCAGGAGTACATGACCTCCCTGACATGTCCAGCGTGTGAAGGAGGCCGTCTGCGCCGGGCCAGCCGAGCGGTCACGGTAGCCGGCCGTCCGATCACGGACATTGTGGAGGAATCGGTATCGGACGCTCTCCGCTGGTTCTCAGATCTCCAGAACGATCTGTCCGATGGCGGCGGAACTCTGGATGTTACCGAGGCCATCGCGGGTCCGATTCTGAAGGAGGTATGTGATCGGCTCGGGTTCATGGAGCAAGTCGGGCTTGGCTACCTCACGCTGGGCCGCTCAGCGGGCACTCTCGCTGGCGGCGAGGCTCAGAGGATCCGTCTGGCGACCCAGATCGGCAGCCGCCTGGTCGGCGTGTTGTACGTGCTCGACGAGCCCAGCATCGGGCTCCACCCGCGCGACAACCGGAGACTGCTCGACACGCTGGCTGCACTGCGAGACATGGGGAACACCGTGCTCGTCGTCGAGCACGACGAGCAAACCGTGCGCGAAGCGGATCACGTGATCGACATGGGACCGGGCGCCGGCCGGCACGGCGGGGAAGTCATCGTGTCCGGCAGCGTCGAAGACCTGCTGGCCAGCGACAAGTCTCTTACCGGGGCGTATCTGCGCGGAGAGCGAGAGATCCCAGTGCCCAGCGTGAGACGTACCGCAGACCCGGGCCGGGCCCTCGTCCTGCGCGGGGTGAGCGAGCACAACCTGCGGCAGATCGACGTGAGGATCCCCCTGGGCCTGTTCGTGGCCATAACCGGTGTATCAGGGTCTGGGAAGTCCACTCTGGTGGAAGATGTCCTGTACCGGCGCCTGGCGCGGGAGCTGCACCGGGCACGAGCGGTCCCCGGAAAACACGAAGGCCTCGAAGGCCTCGACCTGATCGACAAGGTTATCGACGTCGACCAGAGCCCGATTGGTCGCACCCCCAGGTCGAATCCGGCGACCTACACGGGAGTTTTCACGCCGATCCGGCAATTGTTCGCCCGCATTCCGGAGGCCCGCATCCGCGGGTACGAGCCGGGCCGATTCAGCTTCAACGTCAAGGGCGGCCGCTGCGAGGCCTGCAGCGGAGATGGCCTGGTCAAAATCGAGATGCATTTCCTGCCGGATGTATATGTCTCCTGCGACATCTGCAGGGGACGGCGCTACAATCGCGAAACGCTCGAAGTTCTCTACAAGGGCAAGAACATCGCCGACGTGCTCGACATGACGGTGAGCGAGGCACTGGACTTCTTCGAGCCGATTCCCACGGTGCGTCGTAAGCTGGCCACGCTCAAAGAGGTGGGCCTCGGCTACATCACGCTCGGCCAGCCCGCGACCACTCTATCCGGCGGTGAGGCGCAGCGGGTGAAGCTGGCTGCCGAGTTGGCCCGGCAGAGCACGGGCCGCACGCTCTACATACTGGATGAGCCGACTACGGGGCTCCATCTCGAGGACATTCGGATCCTTCTGGAAGTGCTGCATCGACTGGTGAAACGAGGGAACACGGTGCTGGTCATCGAGCACCACATGGATGTTGTTAAAACCGCCGACTGGATCGTGGATCTGGGTCCAGAAGGAGGTTCCGGAGGCGGTCTCGTCGTGGCTGAAGGTTCGCCTGAAGACGTGGCGGCGTGCAGAGGGAGCCATACGGGACGGTATCTCCAAGGCTACCTCGGATCCTCCGTCCGGCAACCCGCATAACATTGATCGGTCGTGTCGCTGCGGTTAGTGTAGGATCCGGTTTTGGCTGGCGATCGGACAGGTGCACGAAACCTGGGTCGCCCGCTTCCCGTATTCGAACATGCAGCACGGAATTGGAATCAAGATAGATGTCCATCGCGGTTTTCGTTCTGCTGATCATTTTCGTTTTGGGCCCGATCGGTCGTGCGGTGGCTCACCGGATCAGCAAAGCGGGAGCGACTCCGATCGCGCCGGAAGCCGAGGAAGTGCGGCAACTCCGCGAACAGGTGGCGGACCTACAGGGGCACGTGACAGAGTTGGCGGACAAACAGGAGTTTATGACGCGTTTGCTGGAGGCGGGACCGTCCGCGGCGTCTGACTTCACAGAGGATACAGGCAAATGAAGACTCGAGAAGACATCGAGAGCTATCTGATCCGTACCGGGATCGATCACGAGGAGATCGGCGAAGCCATGTGGCTCGTCGAATCGGCAGATGAGCCCGATGGGGCAGGCCAGAGGCCCAGGATCGTAGTGAGTGTCACCGATCCGCTCGTGCTACTGCGGGCCAGCCTTGGCACCGCGCCCTCAGACGAGAAGGAGAGGCTCAGCGCATTTCAGTCTCTTCTGCAGCGAAACGCGACCGATCTGGTTCATGGGGCGTATGGCCTGGAGGAGGACGAGGTCATCCTGAGCGATTCCATGGAACTCGAGAATCTAGACTATTCGGAGTTTCTGGCTTCGCTGGAGAGCCTTTCGATCGCGCTCGCATCGCACCGTCTACAACCCGCAACCGACTGAGCTAGAACCATGGGAATCTTTGAGCGACTGTCGCGTTTGCTTCGCTCCAACATAAACGACCTCATCGCCCGGGCGGAAAACCCGGAGAAGATGCTCGTGCAGGTCATCGATGACATGCGCAAACAGCTGGCTCAAGCAAAACAGGAAGTCGCAGTTGCGATTGCCGATGAGCGGAAGCTGAGAGCGCAGGTCGAAGAGGAACGGAAGCAGGCGCTGGAATGGGAACGGCGAGCCCGGCTGGCCGTGAGGGAGGGCAGGGATGACCTGGCCAAACAGGCCCTGGTGCGAGGCCAGGAGCACGCGACCAACGCCGCTGAGATGGGCGAGCAGTGGGAACGTCACCGCGCAGAGACGGACCGGCTGAAGGACTCATTGCGTCAGCTCAACTCCAAGATAGAAGAGGCGAAGCGGAAGAAGAACCTTCTCATCGCCAAACAGAGGCGAGCTCAGGCGCAGAAACGAATCCACGACACAATGGCGGGGATTGAAGACAAGAGCGCCTTCCGCAGCTTCGATCAGATGGTCGAGAAGATCGAGGAAACCGAGCGCAAGGCCCTGGCGGCCGCCGAAGTCACCGAAGAGTTGCAAGGCGACGATCTCAGCCGTGAGTTCACAGTGCTGGAGGCCGGCGGCGACACGGATGTAGAGCACAGGTTGGCGGCTCTGAAGCGAGACATGGGGCTCCTTGCGGCTCCCGAGGCGGCGGAGGAGACGAAGGCTCTCGAGTCCGGGGATGATGAAAGCGAAGACGGCAAGGACGCGCCCGACATTGTCCCGATGGACGCCGAAGTGATCGCGAAAGTCTCCGAGACTGCGGACGAGGCGGGAGAGAAGGCCTAGGCAGCACGGCCTGGAGCGCCCAGTCAATCCGTGCTTGCGTTGACTGCGCCGTGAGCTTGCGTTGAGCCTGTGGGCCGTAGCCTCCCGGCCCTCCTTCATCATTCTGGCCGAGGGTCTGTTCGACAACGAGACCTCGAAGACTGCGGCCAGCGCGATCCGCTATCTACCGGACCGCGTTCAGTGCGTCATCGACTCTATGCACGCCGGCCGGACTGCCGAGCAAGTACTGGGATTCGGCGGCGATATTCCGATCGTCGGCACGCTCGAAGAAGCGCTGCTAACGGCCGCTGCGCCGACTGGGGATCCTTCCCGCGCCATCCTCATCGGGATCGCTCCTCAGGGTGGCGTGCTGCCCCCAGAAGCCAGAGCCCTTCTTCTCAGAGCGATCGACGCTGGACTTGGAATTTGGAGCGGACTGCACACCTTTCTGTCTGACGATCCGGAGCTAAGCGCACGTGCTGCCCAAGCCGACGTATCCCTTGTCGATCTGAGGCGTCCTCCGGGCGACATCCCGGTGGCCACGGGCAGGGCGGCTGCGTCGAACGCGTTTCGAGTTCTGGCCGTGGGAACGGACTGCAACGTGGGCAAGATGACGGTTAGCCTGGAGCTGCG
>JAZDDE010000081.1:0-10348 GCA_036679495.1 Gemmatimonadota bacterium
GTGGGGCTAGGCTTCGCCTTTGAACGTTTTCAAATCGACCTCGGCGCAGACCTTTCCGAGCTCGTCGATCGGGTTGCGCTGTCGGCAATCTACAACTTCTAGCTAGGTCGCGTGCGCTCGCCGCCGGCTTCCTAGTCCGGTGGCTCCAGCTGTCGCCTCCACCAGAAAACGTGCCACGCGGATTCTCCGAACCGGCCGAGATCCTGGATCCCACGGCCTCCTTCACCGGAAGGAAGCCGACAACTTGACGCCTTTCGGGGCGGGAGACACCGACTTCTGATCCACAACTTGTGACAATTGCTCCGGCAGGCTACCTCTACGAGGCTCGGATCATCAGTTGGACCAGTCATTGTCCCCGAGAGCCCTTGGCGAGATCGGTTTGAAACGCTTGGGACGCTCCATGCCCCCTCTGAGCCACGCCGGACGCATCTAGCTTGACCCCGCCCCACTCTTGCGAACCCTCCGTCGGCTCTCACTGACGCCGCCGGGCCCAGTGCGGATCGAAATCGGCCCGCGGGCTCCGCGTGATGTTTACCGGGTTCGAGCCATCCACTCCGATCACGATGATCTCGGAATTGCCTCCGCGGAGAGAGGCGTAGGCTAATCTGCGACCGTCCGGCGACCAAGAGACGCCACCTTGGTAGCCATCGTCGGCGACTTGGGTGAGGTTGGAACCATCGGCGTCCATGACTTGGATCAGCGACAGCGAGTCCTCTCCGACGACGGAAGCCACCGCTATCCGACTCCCGTCGGGCGACCACTCCGGCCTGAAGTAAGATCCTGAGAACTCTCTCACCAAAACGGTTTCGCCATTGGCGACGTCGACCACGTGAATGCCGGGAGACCGTCCCCGCTCAGTGGCGAAGAGAATCTTCGTGCCATCAGGGGACCAACTGATCGGGCCATCGCTGTGGGTAGACGTCAGCAAGCGCCCGCCCGAGCCCTGTGAGTCTACGATGTGGATGCCGGAACTGGGCGAGACATAAGCGATGTTCGCGCCGTCGGGAGACCACGTGGGGAACTCCGAGTCGTCCCTCCTCCCCGCTGGCTCTGGCGTCACTCTCCGGATGTCCCCATCTAGCGTTCTCATCACGTAGATGGAGAAAACCCCGTGCCTTTGAGGGTCCGACATGTAGGCAATCTCGGTGCCGTCCGGAGACCACTCGGCCCAACCGTCCGACGGGGTATGCACGCCTGAGTTCCGGGTCAGCCGCTGTGCGCCGGAGCCGTCAGCCTTGATGCTGTAGAGCTCCCTGTTGCCGTCTCTCGTTGATGTAAAGACGATCTCGGCGTCCGCGGTTTGGGCAGCGGCGCCTTTCACCTTGCTGTTTGAGATCGCACTCCCGCACGGTCCACAGCTCAGAAACGCAACAAGTGTCGACGAGACCAGTGTTCTGCGCATGAATCCTCCTTTTCCATGACGTGGCTGGGTGATCATGCATGCTTATCGCCAGCCGCCAACCAGTTCACCGAAAGTATCGACGAGTCTCTACGCAATGTCACCTCAGCCGGACAGATGAGAGGCCGCCCCTGTCTCGGACAGCTCGTCAGCTTGAGCCCGTCGCTTCGAAGGTCGGCTCTCCTACCGAGAAAAAAGTGCTCGCCCGCACCCTATTGTGACCGACAGAGGGCAAGAAACCAGCGCTAGCGACGCCGTTTCCAGCCGTCGTGGTAACGGCGACCATTCCCGCCTCACCGTCGACTATCACCAGGGGCGCATCAACTTGGCCCGCGCCTTCGGTCACCTTCCAGAACACATCGACACCATTCATCGGCTGTCCGGCAGCGTCGGTCACTAGCACCTGAAAGGGCTCGGCGAGCCTCTCGCCCACCGTACCGGACTGACCTGAACCCGAGAGTAGAGTCAACTGCCTGGCCACGCTCGGCGCCACGGGCGACCCCGGAAGCGGGGGCGTTGTCGGACTCGTGGCACCCTTGCACCCGCAGAAGAACAACGAGATCGAGAAGAGAGCGAGAAGCCAGATTGACGGCTGTGCCCTCGGGTAGTAGTCCACGTTCTGCATTACTCGCATTTCCAGACTCCTTCCGTGACTGAGACTTTGTTCGGCGGCGTTTCCAGCAGATCCACCCTGACGCCATGAACGCAGCAGAGTTTCATGCTCGTCACGGTACTGAAGTCTGACCGCGGACACCTCTCAACCGAACGCTTGTGCCAAACAGGGGCCTGGCCCCGAGGTTCAGCGGGTCGGCTGAGATGCCACAGGGGCGGGGTTGTGCTGCTATTCAGCGCAAAACTGAGCTGCTCGCTTCTGAGTTGCTCTTGCCAACAGGAAAGTCTGATGAGAAATATTTCCGTGCGCTGCCATTGCGTCCAGGGCTCTCTTCGACCTGTTCAACGCGGCATGGATCCGATTGGCGGTAAGACGGGCCACTTCTAGATCTTCACCGCGGCCGCCCAGACGGCGGAACCTCCGTGCGGGTAAGAACGGTCATCATGGGCCTATCGCCCGGTGGCAACCGGGCCGTTCGAGACTACGTCGAGAGCGGGAGTTTCGATGCCGTGATCGAGTCCCAGAAGAAGGCGATTCGGGCTCACTTGTCGTCTGGAGGGACAGCTCTTCAGGATCCGTCGACAACCCACCGTTGAGGTCTCGTGCGGACGGGAGCACACCTTTATCGATGCTGTCACCCTCCAGCCACGATCGATCTGCCCAGACGCTGGGGCCAGCGGCCCCCAGGCGACGACCATTGCCAGCAGCAGATAGAGGGCGGCCATCTGGGCTGCTGGGAAGGTAGGGTGATTGCCGTGCGTCGCATGAGCGGGCGAAGGTCTCGAAGCACACCGCCAATTCGGCGACGCCTTCAGAGTACCGAGCGCGCGCAGCTCCCGCACGCGACCTAGCGCCTCACTGAGGCCACCGACTGTCATCGCGGTGGGTGGCTTTCTGAGTCGATCGAGCGGGGACGCTCCACCTGGTTCAGGAACGAACAGCGGCGCCTGGAGCCGCTCCCTCAATGTTCACCTCCATCCGACCAGCTGAGAAGCTAGCTGGGTTCGTCTAGGATAAACAGTCTACGACGTTACTTGAACCAAGGAGGGGAACCCATGACGTTAGCTGACTCGCCGAGGCGCCTACGAAGAGCCGGCGGGCAACCTGGGCTGGGAAGCGCCGACTCGAGGCTGGAGCAGCACATCTTCGGGGTTAGGGACAGAATTCACTCGATTCCGATTCTCATCGTCGGCCTCGTCTTGACCATATGCTGGCCGAGCTTCGCACACGCCGAAGCAGACCGTCTCGCCGCGTCTCTTGAGAACACCCAGGTGGCAACACTTGGTTCCTCAGCAAGCGACCAGGACTATCTGATCAAGGTTGCGCTCCCGTACAGCTACGGCGGATCCGACAACGCCTACCCGGTGGTCTACTTGCTGGACTCGGACGTTCTGTTCGGCATGTTGACCGATATCACCCGGCTCTTGCCGCTCGAAGGCGTACCGGCATTCCTGGGCCGACAGCGTGTTCCTGAGCTTATTGTAGTCGGCATCGGCTACCCCGGAGGCGTTGCCGAGATGTCGGACAAGCGAGGCTGGGACCTCAATCCGCCCGAGGGAGACGAGGGCGAGATCAACCCCAAAGGAGCGGCGAATTTCTATCACTTCCTGAGTGAAGATCTCATCCCGTGGGTCGAGACGAACTACAGAGCGGAGCCCGCCAACCGCACACTCGTCGGCGTCTCTAGGGCAGGAGTCTTCGTTCTAAGCACGCTCTTCCTACATCCCCAGACCTTCCAGCGCTACATAGCCATCAGCCCAGTGATAGAGCCGCCGATCTACGACTACCTCGAGAGGTACGCAAAAGGGCAAGGACTCGCCCCCGCGAGATTGTTCCTGTCAGCCGGTTCGGCTGGAGAGCTGGAGGCGGGTATCGTCGAAGGCGTGTCGCGGCTTGCAGCTAGCCTGCGCGAGCTGGGTACCACGAACCTCGATTGGAGTTTCGAGGCGTTCCCAGGAGAAAGCCATGTGTCGGTGGTGCCGAACGCCTTGGTCAGGGCACTTGTGGCCCTGTTCTCGGAACCGGCAGCTTCGACCAAAGCCGGGTAGCCCAGCCATCAAGTACGAGCGCTCAGTCCGAGCGGCCCCGGTCGACTCCTCACGGCCAGTGCTCCTCAGGTACTGGAGCGCATTGGGAAGCGGCGCCAGTAGGTCGCGCAGCGCCAGAGCCACTCGAGCGGCCCCATCCGGAAGCGCCCTAGCCACCATCGGCTGAGCGCCACTTGGGCCACGAAGCAGATCACGCTCAAACCGAGGATCTGGAGCCGAGTCAGATCGCCAAACAAACCCAACCCATAGGACGTCGCGACCAGACTCATGGCCACCGATTGGCCGATGTAGTTGGTCAAGGCAGTCCGCCCGACGGCACCGAGCGCTCGTCGCAACACGCCGGCGGGCGAATGGGTGCAAACTAGAAGTGCCGCCGCGCCGAGCCCCAAAGCCAGCATCAGACTCGAGATGTCGTGCAGCGCATGGCTCCAATAGATGGGCGGCCCCTGAGTGTCATACGCCTGCGCGCGCAAAGTGGTCGCGACGATCGTCAGCGGCAGACCGAGACCAAAGCCGAGAACTGCCGTGCGGCGCCACGTGCGACGACTCTGGGACTCTAGCAGTCCGGCCTTGACTACGGCGGCACCGAGGAGAAACAAAGCCAGAGTCCTCCACAGCAGGTAGAACGGGGTGTAGAGCAGGAGCAGCGCGGCCAGGAATGAAACGCGTGAGAAGGTCGCGGCGCCGATCGGTCCCCGGCTGAACACGACATACTCGATCTTGGCCTGCTCGAAGTCGTTGTTACCGTCGAGGACCAGAATCGCCGGCCGCGAGGGCATCGGTAGACGAAACTCTACCCCCTCCTCAGGATCGGCGAGAGCCGCCCGCTCGGCATACTCCGTGACCTCGTGGCGCGGCACGGTGACGACACCTGTTTCACGAATGCTGTCGATCTCGTCCGCCACGCGGCGCTGGAGGGCGATTGCCTCAGGGGCGTCCGGGCCGCTGATGAAGGTCCCCCAGGCGACCGTTACCATCAGGAGTGTGGTGCCGGCGATCGCCAGACCCCTGGCAGAGAGCCGCCTCATCGGCAGCACAACGAGCGCCGTCAAAGCGTAGATGACGAGCACGTCGGCCTTGTAGAAAAACGCCGCGTGCACCAGACCGAAGAGCGCGAGCACCAAGAGGCGTCGCAAGTACCGGCGGCGGAAGGTCCGGCTGTCACCTTCAGCCCGCAGCCACTGGAGGCAGAAGCCGGCGCCGAAGAGCAACGAGAACACGGTAATGAACTTGTTCTCGAACAGGGCGTCGGTGATCGCCCAAGCGGCGAGCATGCCCCGTTCGCCCGGGATCATCGCGACGGGCCCGTCGGCGATGAACATGGGCAGGAACATCTGCTCGACGTTGACGACCAGGATGCCGAAGACGGCCAGCCCACGGAGCAGGTCGAGGGCCTCGATGCGTCGTGTCGTCGCTGCAGGTCGGGTGCTCATGCTCCCCCAGAGATGCGGTTGACAAACCCGTAAGATCTCGACAGACCAGTCTGCGAGGTCTCGTCGGCATGACGGCTTGAGATCGCCTGATCTAGCGATCGTGCGTGGAGCGTCGCGAGATCTCCTGGAAGCGCTCCGGATCGGCTCCCGCGATGCCAGCCAAGAAATCCTTGGGTGTGACACCTACGTATTTTCTGAACGCCCGATAGAAGGTGGCGGAGCTGCCGAAGCCTGCTTCGAAGCCGATGTCCAGGATGCTCCGTCGACCTCCGACCTCGAGCAGAAGGCGCTTGGACTCTTCCACCCTGTAGGAGCTAACGTAGCCGTGGAAGTTGGTCCCCAGATGTTGGTTCATCAGCTGCGAGAGATGATGCCGCGAGACGCCCAGACCATTGGCGAGATCCTCGAGCTTCAGGTCGTCCTGGAGCCAGGGTTTGTCCTCGATCATTAGACGCTGTAGTTGGGAGAGCTCGCTTCGTGCCGTTGCCTCAGGGATCTTCGAGCGCTCGTATTTCTTGCCCGGCCACGGCGCGCGTGCCAGCAACCCCTCCGGCAGGACGACCAAGAGTCCTACGCCGTAGACTAGCGACGCGAGGGCAACCACACTCGCGACCCCGGCCGCGGCAGGATAGCTTCCTCTAGCGGCCATCACGCTCGAGCCCACGAAGTCGAGGACAGCGTGGACCGCGACCGCCCCCATCAACCAGTGCAGCCAGCCATAGCGCCATGACGGCTCGAGAAGGGTCCCTGACGCTCGATGGTCGCGCATCGCCTTGCGCGCCAATAGAGCGCATCCGGCCGTGAAGAGAGAAAAAGCGAAATAGGTTCCGAGCTCGCCCGCAGTACCGCCAGGGTATCCTAGGCCGTTGAGCTTCTCGTCCGCCGCCCCTAGGTAGAACGGCATCGTCCCGAGCAAGATCGCAATCGCCGGTAACCCGAGAAGCAGCTCGGCCCTGCGGGCGGGGCGACCGAGTGAACGGAGCGTGTAGGCATAGCAGAGAGGGCCGATGAGAAACCAAACCGGACGAAAGACTCCTTGCAGGTGGGGCCAACGTGAGGTCAGACCCGAACTTCCTAGCCAGGCCTCCAACAGCAAGAGCGTCGCAACCAGCACCACCAAGGCGAGGGTCCCGTTGGCTCGGTCGTACAGACGCCCAAACAGCCCCAACAGTGCAGCCAGAAATACACCGTGCAACAACAGGATCAGCAAGAGTGTGGTCATAGGACTCAGCCCTGGGCCGCGAACGTCACTCCGAACCAGTGTTCAGTCTAGCAGTGGGGCCCGCGGGCGCGTTACGGCGATACACGATATCGAAGTACTTCTGCCACTCGATGGCGTCTCCGGAGCCGCTCCCTCTCAGACCCCAGTTATGGATCGAACCATCGCCCTGCGGATCCCAATGCCACTTGTACCTGACCCGAACCTCTTGTCCCTGGAGCGACTTGTACTCGATCCATTCGGACTCCAGCACGAAGACGCCGCTTGCGCTGAGGCCACCGCTCAGCTGGAGGTTCGCGCCGGTGTTATCGACCCAGGTCTGGCGCCACTTGCCGCCCGAACCGATCGCCGTCACGCTCCCGCCATCCAGCCGCTGCGCTGAGCCCTTGAGGGAATAGAGATCGTTCATCTGGCGCCAGTGCTGCCTCAAGGCGCAACCTCCGAAGGCCTTCTCGATCTCGTCAAAGCCCATCAGCTTTCCCGACTCAACATCATAGACCTGCCACTCACCGACCCAGAAGTCGAAGTCCGAGTACGCGGCGCCCGAATCGGCCCACCGAATCTCCCCAGTGCAGGGCGGCGTGAAAGGCTGATCGGCTACCCCATCGCTCGGGCCTGCGGTCGCTTGCGCCGAGTCCTGTTGAGCGCTGGCCGGAAGCGCTAGCGCCACGAGCGCTATTGTGGTCCCGAGCCTTTTCTTGACAGTCATCATCTGCTGATACCTCCGAGGTTCGAAGAGCTCATCTCGAGATCTCCCTAGTTGCGACCAAACTAGACTTCTGTCGCAAGGCCGTCTTCTCATCCAAGCAGATGCGAGACGAGGTGAAGGCCTGGCTTCGCACCCTCGGGTGCCTATCCGCTGGGTCTGTCTTTCTCAACTCAAAAGCGAGCCGGAGAGCCCGCATCCTCCAGTTGGGTCAAGTGCGCCAGCCAGAGGTCGTCGGCCGGGGCGCCATAGGTGTTCTCAACCGCTAGCCGAAAGGAATTGCCGAGAAGCATCTCGTCGAGGAGAGCTTGCAGGCCTCCCCGCTCTCTGTTGGCCAGGTGGTCGACCAGCATCGCTGCTTGCCGGGTAGAACATGTGGTGGGATAGTCCGTAGTTGTCCGGCGATCTCAGTCGCAGCCAATGCCCGGAGTCGTCAGCGACCAGTCGGTGACCGCGAGCGACCGCCGCCAGTGCCTCCCCTTCGTTGACTAATTCGCTCCTCCTCCAGACACCCAGACCGCCAAGCCCTCTTGGAACCACCTGGGAAGGCAGCGGCGATAGGCGAACGCTCCCATGTGTTGCATGAGGTGGGTATGGGAAAGTTCATGGGCGAGGATCTCTCGATTGCCGACCCGGGATCAACGAGCCGCCAGGGCCTCCTCGAGCTCTTCCAGCCGCTCCGGCGCCAAGTCCTCGACCATCTCCCGAAAGCGCGGATCCGCGGCGATCTCCAGGACCTCTTCCTCGGTCAGCACGACGGCGGCCACCTCAGCTCTCGCGCCAACGTCACAAGTCACGGTGACCGTAGTGGGGCTGTAAATGAAGGCGGTCAAGACGTCGACGATGCCGTTGGTGAAGGACACCTCTTGGTGGATCACGGCGCTGCCCGAGGGGCAGAGTTTGTCGATGTCTACCTGCTCTTGCAGCTTCGGCCGGATGAGGCCAAACAGCCAGTGGTGGTGCCAGTGCTTGTAGACGATCTCGCCCCCGGGCGCTCCAACACCCACCACATAGGTGTGCTGCAAGCAGCCCGCCAGGGGCAGGGCGAAAGCTGCGACGACCAGTATTGAACTCAGTCTCCTCATGATTGCTTCTCCTTTCATCGCTGTTTCTCCTTTCGGGCCTCTGTCGATCTCCAAGTCCCGCTCATACGGATAGACGCGACGTTTTCGGTCAAAACGCGCAGCGTCGTGGACCGGGTCCGCGTCGACGATCAATCGGCCGGTGGGATTCCCCCGGTCTGCGGCATTCAGCTTTTGAGGGTAGGGTAGGCGGCGTGCCGGGGTGCTCGGGAAAGTTGATTGCGCTGTCGATGCTCCTGAGCTTCGTCTCGGCCGCCGAAGCGCAGGAGGTCGCGCTGCCGTTCAGCTTTTCGAACCCCGGGGCGCGCAGCCTCGGCTTCGGCGGCGCGTTCGTGGCGCTGGCCGACGATGCCACCGCCGCCTTCGCCAATCCTGCCGGTCTGGTGCAGCTGACGCGGCCGGAGGTCTCGGTCGAAGGCCACTTTTGGGACTACTCGCTCTCGTTCACCGAGGGTGGCCGGCTGGCCGGCGAGCCGACCGGCACCGGCATCGACGACACCGCAGGGCTCTGGCGAGCCTCTCTTTCCTTTCGTTCGTCTACCCGAAGGGCCGATGGTCGTTCGCCTTCTCTCGGCATCAGCTGGCGAACTTCAAGGCCAGCTCCGCCACCGACGGCCTCTTCGCGAGCTTCTTCGATGGCCCGACTCTGCGCGCGGACGATTTGCGGACAGTCTCAGATCTGAAGATCGTCACCTGGGCAGCGACCGCGGCGCTCCGAATCTCGGAGAGCCTTAGCCTCGGCTTGGGGGTGAACTGCCTTAGCCTCGGCTTGGGGGTGAACTACCACCACGGCCGTTTGGAAGAGTCGACCGAGCTCTACACCTTCCCGCCAGGCGGGCTCTTCCTGCCCAACCCGTATCGGCCGCAAGATCTGATCGGCATTCAACACGCCATGATCGACGACAGGACCTGGACCATCAGCGGCGGAATCCTCTGGCGGATCAACCGGCATTGGTCTCTGGGCAGCGTCTACCGTCCGGGTCCCGCGATCCTAATCGAGCAGGTCCTCCTCGCCGGTCCCGCCTTCATCGAGCCGGAGGCTACGGTCCTCGATTCAGACGCCTTTGACGTCAAGCTCCCCGATGTCTACGGCCTTGGCCTCGCCTTCCGCGGGCCGAACGAGGCCCTGACGGTCAGCGTCGAATGGAACCATGTGGAGTACTCCGACATCCTAGACAGCCTCGAGGCCGGAGCCGGCGGCACCGCTGGGCTAGTTCAGGACGATGGCGAGGAGCTTCGCCTTGGGCTGGAGTACGTCTTCCTGCACAGCAAGCCGCTTGTGGCCATCCGCTTCGGCGCTTGGCGTGATCCCGATCACCGCTTCCGCTTCGAGGGACAGAACATTATCGACCGCGCCGTGCTGCGCGCCGGCGACGACGAGCTCCACTTGGCCGCGGGGCTCGGACTCGCGTTCGATCGCTACCAGATCGATCTCGGCGTGGACTTCTCGGATGAGGTCAATGCCCTGTCGCTCTCGGCGATCTACACATTCTAGCCCGCTGCCCTGCACACTCGGTGTTCTTTCGAGACTCAGAACGTGTAGATCGAGGAAAGAGAGGCGGTGTCCAGCGGGCGCGATAAATCCACCGCAAAGTCGATCTGAAATACCCGAAACGCGAAGCCCAGGCCCACCGCGAAGTGCACTTCGTCATCGCCGCCCGGAAACGCCGCGCGGGTAAGGGCGTTGGGACCGACGAAGCGAATCCGGTGGTCGGGGTCAAGCCACACGCCACCTCGGATCGCGATCACCGGTTCGAGGTTCAGGAAGACATACTCCGCGCCGAGACGGAGCTCGCTGCCATCGTCCAGCTCGATGCCTTCAGAGACTCCCGTATTCTCGATGATGGT
>JAZDDE010000082.1:0-6146 GCA_036679495.1 Gemmatimonadota bacterium
TCGACCCGCCTCGAGAGGTACATCGTCCGATAGATCGAGAGCAGCGTCTCGCGGTTGAGCCGAAGCCGGCGTTCGACCGACGGTGAGGCCAAGCAGTCTCCTCGGGAAGATTCCGCCCCGGATCTCGGGCCGGGACCGGGCAACCGGGTCATTTTACTCCAGCTCAAGATTTGCCCCCCGACCAACGGGCACCAAAGGCCGTAACCCCCAACAAATCAACGAAAACAGGCCCTCGCGCCCGACCTAAAAAGCGGTCTATTCGGGGGGGTTCCCGTACCAACCGGTAACAGCACCGGTAACAGGCGAGGTGACCATGCTGACCAGAGAGCGCATCCATCCGAACATGGTGAACACGAAGTGAGCCTCCTCCCCTGCGACCGCGACCCCGCCGCTCTCCGAGTTGTCGTTGACGGCTACTGGGACCTCGACGCCCTCGGGGAGCACGTGAACGGGTGTCGCCGGTGCTCGAGTGTCCGGAGCGCCATGGCGGCGATGACGGGCTCGCAGGGTGGGAAGGCAGGCGGGGCCTCGAAGCGTAGGGGTGGGAGCGACTACTACCGGGCTCTCGCTGCCCGGGCCAGGCGCACGGCGCAAGACCTTGCGACGACGGACGGGCGATGCCGGCGGAGCTCCTAGAACTCCTAGTTTAGGCATGACAACACGGAAAAAGGCCGAGCCCTGCGCACTGAGCCTGCTGATGCCTGCAAAGAACAGGAGCGGAGGGCCACTCAATGGGCGACTGAAGAACGGCAACCCTTCCGGCGACCCCACGACGGCTCCCCGCTGTGGGGCTCGCACGCGGAGCGGTGGGGCCTGCATGGCCCCGGCTATCCGTGGGAAGCGACGCTGTCGTATGCACGGAGGCCGCAGCACCGGGCCGCGCACGCCCAAGGGCCTCACCCACAGTCAACGCGCTCGCTGGGTCCATGGGCGCTATTCCGTGGAGAGGGTGAAGGCGAGACGCGCCGCCCTTGATCGCGCCGCTGCTGACCTGTGGGACGAGTACGCGGCCTGGGGGCTCGCGCATGGCTTCGTGCCAAGCCCCGTGCGGTACAGGAACGTCGCCGGCGTCCAGCTGCACGGGACCGCCCATTCGCGCCAACTGGATGGCCCCGGGTGCATGCTTCAGTCTGTATCGGTCGAGCGCCGGCACCACTCCATCCGTGCCCGAAAGGCTGATTCTGGAAACGGGTGAGTCCGATCAACCCTATGCACCGCGATGTCCGCCGCCCCGAATCGACGCCTTCAACCGTACGGACCCTCCGTGCGGAGAGAGCATGACGGTGTGCCCGCACGCAAGGCGTTGCGTTCCACACTCAGCCTTGATTCTTTGATTGCTTTTTCAACCCCCGATGCGGTGGAGGGGATGAACCCCATGCAACCCCGCTGCGGTGCTCGCACGCGCCAGGGGCATCCCTGCCGACGCGCAGCCTTGAGGGGCCGGCGACGGTGCCGGCTGCATGGGGGTTTGTCCACGGGGCCAAGGACGGCTGAAGGCCTTGCGCGCAGCCGGCGCGCCCGGTGGAAGCATGGCAGGTACTCCGCCGAGGCGCGGGAGGCGCGGATACGAGCCCGCATGATGCAACCCTCCACCGAGTACGAGCGCCGGACCACGATCCGGCGGTTGGCGCGGGAGGATGCGCGGGAGGCGCGTAGGATCGACACGGCGGTCCGGCGGGTGCTTGGGCCGGCGTGATCCCGTGAAGGATTCCCGGTGCGGGCGCCTAATCAACCGCAACCCCTCCCGCGACCCGTCGACACTCAGCATCGGGGCTCGTCGACCGGGAGGAGCTGGGGACTGGGGACTCCTGCTGGCCCCTATTCAGCGGCGGCGGCAGCGGCCTTCGCCGCCTTGACCTCGACGACGATGACGTTGACCTCGCCGGCGAGCAGCTCCCAGGAGTGCTCCGCACCGTCGCCCCAGAGGAGCGTCCCGGGCCGCAAATCGAACATCTGCTGCGTGCCGTCGGGGTTGGTCAGGTGGATACGCGCCGTGCCGAGGCTGATGAGCATCCCCGGGGGATGCGAGTGCATCGGGCTCTTGTGGCCCGGCGACGCCATCGCCGAGATGACGCGGACGTGCTCGTTCTCGAAGACGACTTGATGCGCCTCGGCAGCGGCGATGGTGGAATCCTGAATCTCCGCTGCAGCCGCAGGGGCAAGCCCTACACAGAGTGAAGTGACGACAACAATTCCGAGGATTCTCAACATGGCTTCTTCCCCCCCGATCCGTGATGCCGCGCGCCGGATGCTCCGGCGGGCCGTTCATCGCGGCATTGATACTGGCAACGGCTGCGAGCATCCTACACCCGCAAGGCCTTGCGCCGTGCGCTGACTGTTTGATTTGTTTGATATTTAATCAAAGCCACGCGGATCTAAAGGCCGGCGGCGGAGGCGGGGGCTCTTGGCGCTACTCGAGGCACTCTAGGCCAGAAGCGTGCGCTGCGCTTGCTGTCACCACAGTGGCGCGGAGCGCAGTCCGCTGCAACCGATTGTTAGCTGGCTCATTATCGGGATGCTTCGTTGAATCGAAGCTTGGACGTGCCATCATCGATCTCAGAGATACGCCTACGGATTTCCTCAGAAACTGCCGCATCAGGAAACGAGTGGATGAACTCACGGTATGCTTCCGCCACTTCCCTGGGACCCTCACATGCCCCCGTGTGGAGGATGTCTTCTTCTAGCCTATCAATCTCTCGCCGCACTTGCTCCTCGTAGCGATTGGGAAATCGGCGTTGGAATGCACGCCAGCTCCCGTAGATCTCGGAAAATACAGATGAGCCGAGTCTCCTACATCCTCCATAGTCTGTCTGCCGAATAATATACAAGGGCCAACCTGGGCTGGAGTATGACATTTGGAGAGTTGAGAAGAACGCAATGTCCGCGCGACCGCCCCACTTTACTGCGAACTCAAGGAAGCTCTCCGGGTCGGGATCTGCCTGCAAAACCTCCTCCCGAGTGAGGAAGATTCCTGGGAGCGCGCGACGTGCGGCACCTAGTTGCTCCTCGTCCATCTTCTCCAGTAGGCTCAACTCCGATAAACCGTCGTGGTACAAAAGCTTCTTGCCCGCCACGATCCCCTTCCGATACAGAACTTCTATGTTCCGCTCAAGGCGGGTCGGCGATTGAACCCTTTTAAATTCACGAGCGTAATCTTCGACCTCCTTGGCTAGTAGCACGGGTGCATGGGATTCCGCTTTCACCTCCAGAGGCGCGAGATGCAAAAGGATGGCGAGTAAGGGACCCAACATACAGTACGTCCTCATGTGTGCTTTACTCTCCTTTCAACCTGGGCCAGCTAACACCGGGGATAAGCTGCAAAGCCCGCGCAAACCGAGAAGACGGCGGGCTTTGTCAGCTTCATCCCCTTCGTTGGACGGCTGGCCGCGCGCCTCAAGGGCGGATTCTGTTGGTGGTCGAACTGGCAACGTCGGCATGAGAGGGCGCTGCTCACTCAGCTCTCGGGCGACAGTTTACCAAGGCGACGACGACTACAGTGTCATCGAGCTCGCAGGGACCGAGTTCAATACCCGACTGGGCCGCTGCGCGAATGAGACTCTCGGCAAGCTCTTCCGCCGTCCCGACCAACTCGTGTTGTGAGAGCTCGGCCAAGCCGGAGGGAGCACCCAGGTTGGAGGCACCCCGGTCGGCTAGCCAGTGGTTGACGACCTGGGAAAAGGCCTCGAACACTCGCTCCGGCCCGCAGCGGGTGGCCTTGAGAGCGATGGATGAGCCAGGCGTGCCTGAGAGAACCACGACAGGGTCTACCATTGGAACAACTCGTAAGGTGCCCGCTGGATCAGGCCCCTACGCCTCCGTGTCTCCATTCTGACGCCGAGGGGAGCATCCGTGACATTCGCGGCCCGGGTCCCCGGGTGTCCGTCCAACAGCGCAGTTCAGCTGCGAAGCGCGACTGAGTGAAGCTAAGGCCACCTTCGACAGCTTCCAGCATGATACGCGCGCTTCGTCTGCTGCAACTGCTTGTTCTACGGCCCCAACTTTACTCCTCAACAGCTCGCTCGCGAGGTCCCCGCCGCCTCGAAAGCGCACATCTGGCAGCGAAACAGATCCACCCGGCTGTAGCCAGACCAAGCAGCGATGCAGCTACAGGCAGGGTCGCGCGGCCCATGAGCTCGGACACGAGCGACACACCCAACCACTCCTCAAGACCAACGGCGGTGAAAATGGAGCCGACGAAAAGGAACAGCGGTGCCAAGGCCCACAGACCGTACCGGAGTGAGGCTCCGAGTCTCGTGACACTTCGTGCCTCGACATGTCGCCAGAGGCGACGCCACCCCGAGGCCTGCACGGCAACCGACACGACTAGAACGACGAACAGCATGTCGAAGGGTCTCGCGCGTCAGCGTTTGTCCTGGCACTCCCACTTTGTCCGTAGAACAGCAGCGATCACCTGCAAGGCGCACATTGATGAAGATGGAGAGGTTGTGGAGGCTCCTCAACCGCGGCGCGTTGTCTGGTGCATCGCTTTGTTCGACGGCCCTTTGCACAGCCTTGGCATGCTTCATTAGACGGATCCGATGCTGATGAGCTTGCCGCTCTCATGAACGCACACGACACGACCTGTGGCATCAAAGAACACCATGGCATCGTCCTGCAGGATATGAACGTAGAGCCATGCGCTCGTGATCCTCTCAACCTTGCACCCGTCCGCGTCATCAATGACCGATAGCCACTGCTCTGCGTCGTCAAACCGCTGATCCGGATCACCCACGAGGTCGACGACTTGGGCGGTCGCCATGCCGGCCGCAACATCCCTTACAACAGCGCTTGGTCGCCCCGCCCAGACGAGTACGCCGACCACGAGTGCGACCACGCCGACCGCCAGGGCCCACGCGGACGCCACAGCCGCCCAGGCGAGCCCCCTCTCCGAGAGATCAGGGCTACGACGGCCGCGACGCGTGCCTTCACCATTCTAGGGCCCTTCCATCAACGCGTCTCGTCTGCTGCAACGCATCGTTGTACCGCCCCATCGCTCCCCGAAAGCCTCGCAAAGAGGCCTCATCGGATCATCCCTCGGGCAGCAAGACCCTTGTCCAAATACTGACCGCACGACCTACGCACCATGCGGCGAACCAAGTGAGGCAAAACAGCCCAATGCGGCTCCAGCCGGCACGTCCTTCCCGCTTGAGAATGTAGTAGGGGATGACGATGATCCACGCGCCGAAGAGGAACCACCCCATGTCCAGCACCCAGGGGATTCCCTGGCGCTGGCTATAGAGAGAGAACCAGCTGATCACGCTGAGCACAACGAACAATTGGGAGAGAAGCGGAAACGCATCAGGTAGCTCGCGCTGAGCCGCCTCGTAGACCCCAGCCACGACCTGCGACGTGAGCAGAGCCAGAACCACGAGGGCGGTTGCAACTGATCGCGCGAGCCCCTGACGGGGCAGGAGATCTGACACAACGTAGCTCTCTGGGGTGGGTGACACCTTGTCTCGGTTATGGAGTACGGATTCCCTCTAGGTCGGTACAACAGTGGGTTAAGCTGCGAGGCTTCATTTTAGCCCGGCCTCGACAGCTTCAACCCATTGTTATCCGGCCACCTCATTACTCCACACTGCTGGTGCACTCGCAGTGCCCTTCGTCCTTGGGCTTCTGCACCAAACAGTCCTCCCGGACAAACCACGCTAGCTGACATTGGCTTGAGGTGCCAGGCTGAAGAGCAACGATGAAGCGCCTCATGCCAACCCAGACACGGCCCGATGGCTGCACCGCCATTGAGTTCGGGTACAGCCCCGAGAAATCGAACTCGCAAACGTCATCGAATCTCCCGTCTCGAGACACCTGGTGCAACCCAGAGTCGGTCAGAACGGATACGGTATCGGCATCGATCTGCGACACGACCCGCGGCGCCGTGCTTAGCTCAGCCAATGGCACTAGCTCCGGTTGATCGTCGCGGAGCCGAAAGCGAAACACCTGCCCTTCGGCGATACCCATGTGCGTGAGGCCGCTGAACACCATGGCTTCCGCGCCACCGGCAATCGGCACGATGTCCACTACGTTGCGGTCGAGCAGCTTCCGTCTGTCGGTTGGGGACGCGTACCAGAGGACCGAGCCGCCCCACTCGCCGGCCCCGAAGCCAAGCAGCCAGCCCTTCTGGAGCCGGACTACGTATCGCCTGGCGT
>JAZDDE010000083.1:0-4925 GCA_036679495.1 Gemmatimonadota bacterium
TCGTAGCGAGCCGCTTGAACCCTAGCGTGTGTTCTCAAGACCTTCATTGCTGGTCATTCTACAGGATAAGCCTCTTGGAATCAAGGGCTTAGATAATCTGACAAAGTAGAACTACCCTGCGAAGGTCCGCGTCGACTCCGCCGAGGAGCACGGTTTGTGTCAGCACTGCGCGTGATGGAGATGACGTGGATTCGGTCGGCGGTCGACCGCTCGGGGTTGGCCGCCTTTGTGCACCTGATCCGGCATCCGGACGATCCGCGACGATCACCACGTCCTCCGGGTGGCCACGACGAGCGCGCTCCGCACCGGGTGCTCGATGCCATGCAACCGGAGAAGCTCGAGCGCCAAATCCTCGACCTTCTCGCCGACGGTGTACCACGGACGTTCAACCGAATGGCCGTGGAGCTTTGGGACGTAACCGCCGACGTGGTCTTCGAGACCGCGGCAGATCGCGCGCTGTGGCGCCTGATCGGTCCCGTGCTCGAGCACAGCCTCGAAGCACCGGTGTTCTTTCGTGTCCGGCCCGAGCTGCTGGCTGAGGGCGTGGACATCGAAGGGTGCCTCCGCGAGGTACCGGGCCGGCAGCTCGGTATCGACTTCGCGGCCTGAGCTGGCCACCGTGCCGTGCTCATCGAGGGGCGGGTGATGCGGATCCCACGCCCGCGCCGGGTAGCCGGGCGGGGTGACGTTCGCGCATGGCGCCTCCCCTGTCGGTTGGCGGGCCGCTCACTCCCAGGGTCAGCCTGTGCCAGGCGGCGGCGCTTCGCCAAGTCTCCGGACTTCGTCCTCCGCTCGCTGCGCTCGACCTTGGCGCTTCGCCGCCGCCTGGCCCTGGGTCTGTCCTGTGATTGACCAACCCCCAACCCGATCAGGAGAGACGCTTATGACACCCATCACCCTCACCGGCTACCTCGGACGCGACCGCGAGATCCGCACCACCCACCAGCGGACCTACACCGCGCGCTACTACGACCAGGTCACCGAAGGCTGGACGGAATCCGAGATCACACTAGCCACCCGCGAATACGCACTGCTCAGCGTCGCGACGCGAGAAGGCCGCAAGACCACCTGGCACCGGGTCATCTGCTGGAACGTCGAGCGTCCGGGAACAAGCGGCGTGAAGCTGGCACGGCGTGGCGACAAGGTGAAGATCACCGGCCGCAAAGAGATCTTCACCTGGACAGACGACAGCGGTGAGGAGCAGGAGATCGAGCAGCTGATCCTTCAGGACTTCCAGCTCATCCAACCAAAGCCACGGATGGAGGTCGCGTAGGCCCGGGCGGGCTCGGCCCGCCTTTTTCGCCGTACCGGATGGTGGAGAACCGCGCGAGGATGCCTCGCGCGGTTCGGGAAGTGGGTCAAACCGTGAACGGGGTTCACGGTTTGCGAAGTGTCCCGCCACGACAGCCGTGGGCTGTTGCCAGGGAAATCTATTGAGCGCAGCGGAGAAAGCCAGCCAGAGCGGGAGCCCCGGCCGACGAAGGCTCAGACGTTTTCCGTCCACGCCTCGCAAGGGCGACGTCTTCGTGGAACGCTCCCAGGTCCTGAAACCTGCCACCACGAAAACGTGGGTAGCGGGCGCCCCGTCCCAAAGCCACCAGCAGGCCCCCAACCAGCCTCCGATGAGGCGCAAGCGGACTCTTCCCGAGGTACGCGAGCTCGCCGAGGAGCGGTCTCACCCAATCAGCCGATCGGTGATCGATCGAGGGTCCTGGATCTCACCGCCCCCGTCCTTCCGGGTCAGCCGTCACCAGGGAGACGAGCGTGCGGACGCCACCGTTCGTCTGAAGGGGCCGGGACCGTCCCGAGGTTCCATGAGCAAAGGCATGTCGATCATCCGCCAGCCACCTTGCGTTCGGTTCGCCGCGGTCCCTCCTTGCACGAGCCAGACTGCCCGGAGGCGCGGAGCGGGCGCAAGGATAAACCCTTCGGGCGGCGCAAGCGCCGTCCTTGTCACCCGCTCCGCGCCTCCGTGCATTTGGCTTTCCGTACAGCGGAGAAACCCCAACGACCCAACGAAAGGAGTCAGTCAAATGCTCAACAAGGCCATGCTCATCGGAAAACTGACCCGCGACACTTAAAAGTGCCGGCACTTTTAATTGTCGCGGGTCAGGCAAGTGGCTCGTTGCTCGCGATCTGCTGCCAGCAAACCCCCTGGAAGGCATTGACCTTCCTCGGGTACCAAAGAAGATCCCAAGGCATCTCAACGTGGAGCAAGCTGAGCATCTGCTCCGCTGTGTCCGGAACCACTGGTTCGGGTCGCGGTTCGCGAATGCCCGAGCGCACGCGACCATCGGGGCGTTCATCTTCACTGGCATCCGGAAGTCGGAACTGCGGAATCTCGAGCTGGCCGATGTTGATCTGCCGAGGCGCCTGATCTCGATCCGTGGTGGCAAGGGATCCAAGGATCGCATCGTCACGATTCCACCTCAGCTTGCCGGTATCCTGGCTGACTATCTCCGCGAACGGACTCACTTGGTGGCCAAGGACTGCCCTTACCTGATTGTCGGCAAGGCTGGAGGCAGGTTGAGCGACAAGACTCTGAGGCGGATGGTCAGGAGGGCACGAGTTGCCAGTGGCATCTACTTCGCGCCTCATCTACTGCGGCACACCTATGCCACGCTGATGCTTGAGGGGGGCTGCGATCTCTTCAGCCTATCCAAGCTCTTGGGGCACAGCAGCCTCAACACCACCGCCATCTACCTGTCCGCTTCCGGTGGGTCTGCTTCAGCAGCAGGCCCTCAGACATCCGGTGCGCATCTAGCCGAGCCCGAAGGACGGGTTCAGGGGCTCATCAGGAGAGTGCAACCGGTGAGATCGAACCCGAATCGACGACCTTTTCGCACCACAGATTACGCTCTACGGTGGTTACTCAGTGGTTACTTCGATTTCGAACTGGATCGGGGAATCTGTCGTAAGTCGTTGATTCTAATGGAGCCGACGAGCGGATTTGAACCGCTGACCTGCTGATTACGAATTACAAAGCCATTCGGTTACTTGCCGTTTCAGCAGGCTTCATCGAGTTTCGACTACGCTTTGTAACTGTTGACATCATTGGGTTTGCTGTGTACCGTTGGTTGTCATGAGGTTGCATCAAGTCACCTGCTCTCAGGACCCATTCTGGACCCATTCACCTCGAATGGGTCCCTGTTGAGACCCTATTGAGACCCGCGGGTCTCCTGGGGAGATCGGGTCTTCTCGGGGCACGGTCGCGGAGGCGCCATGGCCAGGATACGGCTCACCCATCGAAGCATCGAGACCCTCACCGCCGGCAAGTGGATGACGGACAACTGGGACGATCGCCTGCCAGGATTCGGCGTTCGTGTCGCGCAGAGCGGGCGCAAGACCTTCATCGTCCGCTACAGCGTCGAGGGTGGCCGCAAGCGCCGCCTCACCCTCGGTGCCTATCCGCTGTTGAGCCTGGCCGATGCCCGCGACAAGGCACGGGAGGCCCTTGCCGCCGTCGCCCGCGGCGAAGATCCCCAGGGGCAGAAGAAGGCGGAGCGCCGGGCACCGACCTTCGGTGAGCTGGCCGAGATCTATCTCGAGCGTCACGCCAAAGTGAAGAAGCGCCGCTGGCGGGAGGACGAGCGGGTGCTCCGTGTCGATCTGCTGCCGCATTGGAAGCGGCGGAAGGCCAAGAGCATCGGGCGCCAGGACGTCAGCGAGGTGCTCGACGGCATCGTCGCCCGAGGCGCGCCGATCATGGCCAACCGAGTCAAGGCGCTGGTCTCGAAGATCTACAACTTCGGCATTGGCCGCGGCATTGTCGAGCACAACCCGTGCCTCGGTGTGCCGATGCCGGCCAAGGCGCGTCAACGCGATCGGGTCCTCTCGACCGCCGAGATCCTCGCCTTGTGGCTGGCGCTCGACCAAGAGGAGCCGGTCATGGCAGCGACGTTCAGGATCAGACTGATGACCGCTCAGCGTGGCACGGAAGTCCTGACCATGCGCTGGGCGCACATCGACGGTGGCTGGTGGACGATCCCGGCCGACGTAGCCAAGAACGGCCTGACCCACCGCGTCCCGCTGGCGTCGCAGGTCCAGACCCTCCTCGACGAGCTACGACCCACCACCAGCCGTTCCGAGTGGGTCTTCGCCAGCCCGCGCCGGGAGGGCGCCCACATCACCGCCGTCCAGAAAGCGGCCGAGCGAATCGCGAAGCGGGCCAAGGTCGACTTCGTGCCCCATGATCTGCGGCGGACGGCGGCGAGCTTCATGACCTCGATGGGCATCTCCCGGTTGGTGGTGTCGAAAATCCTCAACCACGTCGAGAGCGGCATCACGGCGGTCTACGACCGGCACAGCTACGACGCCGAGAAGCGCCAGGCCCTGGTCCGGTGGGCTGGTAAACTGGACGAGATCTTGGGCGGCCGGCGAGAATCGCCCAAGGTCGTCCGAATCGCCTGATCTGCAAGGATGAATCGAGATGATGCTTACCTTAGACCTTCCGAAAGACCTGGAACATCGGCTCACTGCTGAAGCGATACGGCTTGGGCTTCCAGTCGAGCAGTATGCGCTGCGGATCCTTGGTGATGTCCCGAAGACAGAGACACAGCCGGGCACCGGAGCTGAGCTTGTCGCCTTCTGGCGTCGTGAGGGCGTGATCGGCTCGCGTCCTGACATCGAGGACAGCCAGGCCCATGCTCGTGCGATCCGCCACCAGGCCGAGAGGCGAATTGCAGGTTGACACGCGCATGCAACTTCTGGATTCAGACGTTCTGATCGACGTCCTTCGCGGCTATCCTCCCGCCATCGACTGGTTCTCGAATTTGAGAGAGCTACCGTCCGTCCCGGGTTTCGTGGTCATGGAGTTGATCCAGGATGCCGACAACAAAGAACGAGTCCGGAAGGCACTGAAGCTGGTGGAGCGCCTTCCGGTCGTCTGGCCAGCGCCGGCTCATTGTGACCGTGCTCTCGCCGAC
>JAZDDE010000084.1:0-3006 GCA_036679495.1 Gemmatimonadota bacterium
GGGGTTCTGGAGGACATGGGCGCTGGTCGTGGGCACCATGATTGGATCCGGCGTGTTCCTGCTCCCCGCGGTTCTGGCTCCCTACGGTAGCTACAGCCTCGCGGGCTGGATCGTAGCCGGAACGGGCACCCTGTTTCTCGCCATCACGCTCGGGTCGCTAGCGCGACGAATCCCAAAGATCGGCGGCCCTTATGCGTATACACGAGCCGCTTTTGGGGATCTACCGGCTTTCCTGGTCGGCTGGGGGTACTGGATTGGCGTCTGGGCGGCGGTAGCCGCGCTAGGAGTGGCGTTTTCCGGCTACATGGCCGTGTTCATACCCTCCGTGGCCACCGTTCCGGTGGCTGGGGCGGGCGGAGCTCTCGTGATCATCTGGCTTGTTGTGGGGATCAACGTCTCGGGTACGCGCACGGCCGGTGTAGTGCAGCTTGTTACCACGATCCTCAAACTCCTTCCGCTGCTGCTCATCGCCGTTGCGGGGCTGTTCGTCGGGGATGTCGCGACTATCCCCGCCAACAACCCGGAGGGGCAGTCTCTCCCCATGCTTGTTGCGGGACTGGCTACGCTCACCATGTGGGCCTACATCGGCGTCGAAGCCGCCACGGTTCCCGCCGATGATATCGTGGCGCCGGAGCGCACGATTCCGCGCGCCATGGTCAGCGGGGCCCTCACAGTTACGGCGGTCTATATCCTCGCGACCCTCGGCGTAATGGCTCTCATACCGTTGCAGGAACTTTCGCAATCAACCGCGCCCTTTGCCGACGCGGCTTCACGCCTGTTCGGGACCTTCGGTGCGAAGCTGGTGGGCTTGGGCGCCCTCGTGTCCATCCTGGGCTCGCTGAATTCCAACGTTCTTCTCACCGGCCAGATGCCCCGCGCGGCCGCGCTCGACGGATTGTTTCCGGGTCGGTTCGGGAGCCTCAACGCGAACCAGAGCCCCGCCTTCGCTCTCACGATCTCCGCCGGTCTGTCTTCCGCGCTGGTAATCATGAACTACTCTCGCGGACTCCTGGCTGCCTTCACTACCCTGATTCTCCTGTCTACACTTGCCACGCTCATGCCCTATGCGGTCTCGGCCGCTGCAGAGCTCGTGATCCAGCGGAGGGAAGCACAGCAGGGTCAGGGGATCCGGTGGCGCTTGATGGCCATTGCCGCCCTGGCCTTCCTGTTCTCGATTTTTGCCATTATCGGGTCGGGACTGCGGATCGCGAGCCTCGGACTCCTGCTTTTGGCCGCCGGGCTACCTGTGTACTACGGAGTGACTCGTCGCGGCCGAGGCCCCGAAGGGCCTGAGGCTACCTGACAGTCGCTTCGGATTCGCCAGGATGCCGCCACTAGCGCAAGGCCTTGTCGAGGTTCTCCATCAATTCCATCCAACCCTTATGGTGCGGCTCGATCATGTCCGAGGGTAGGCTCTCGTGGCGCAGGCAGAGCCGAGTGCCCTCGCCGTCATCTGCCAGTGTCACGGTAACGCGGGTTTCCTTGAAGCTCGTCGAGGGAGTGTGCCAGGTGAACACGAGCCGCCTTGGGCGATCCAATTCCAGGTACGTACCAGAGTGGTCCCACTCACGCTCTCCGTTGCTCATTACGATCCTGTACGCGCCGCCAACTCGTGGATCGACCTCCACCAGCTTTACCTGCGTCTGGCCGCCACAGAACCAGACCCTAAGGAGGTCCAGATCAAGCCAGGCGTCGAACACGACCTCTGGGGAGGCTGCGAAGACTCGCTCGATATCTACGAGCGGCGGCGGATGCCCGGTGATGGAATTCATCGCTTTTCCTCCCTGACGGCTCTGTTTTGCGGGGCCGCGAACTCAGACGCTCCGATCATGTGAGCCAGGCGATCCAGACGCGTCTCCCAGAATTCGCGGGTGTCTGTAAGCCAGGTCTCCGCTTCGCCGAGGGGGTCGTCGGCAATTTGGATTCGATGTTCGCGCCCTTGAACGTGACGCTCCACAAGGCCGGCCCTCTCAAGCACTTTGATGTGTTTGGAGACCGCATTCAGCGACATGGTGTGCGCGTCTGCCAGATCTGTCACGCGCCGGCCCCCGGCCTTCAGTTGCACGATAAGCGCACGTCGCGTCGGATCGGCCAGCGCGTGGAACGTATGATCGAGATTGTGTGCGACTGCCGGGCTCATATGCACCTCTTAGTATTCAACCAGTTGGTTGAATATAGATGGAAACAAGGTCGCAGTCAATCGGCTTGCTGCTGGCTAGGGTGCCGGAACCATCTTGTAGAGCGACCCATCGCGCGAGAGAACGTACAGTTCGCCGTCTCCGTCCTCGCCAAACGATAGAATCTGGTTGAGCACGCCAAATTCGGCTTCCCACGACTTGTGGTCGACCGGAACCCCGGAAAACAGGAAGCTTCGCACCACACCTTCGCAGAAATCCGAGTAGAAGTACGTTCCATCCAGGAGTGGGAAACCGGTTCCGCGGTATACGAAGCCGCCAATCACTGAGCACCCTGGGTTATGGCCATACTCGTGGGCAGGCGGGGTGAGGGGGCTCAGATCACACGCCGGATCGAGGAAACAGTGGTTCCCCTCCGCTACGTTCCACCCATAGTTTTCACCGCCAGGGCTTGACGCGGCCTGCACGTTAATTTCCTCCCACAGGTCTTCGCCGACATCTCCGATGAAGAGATCGCCGGTCGTCCGATCGAACGAGTAGCGCCATGGATTTCGGAAGCCGTAGGCCCAAATTTCGGGCTGAGCGCCGGGAGTGGTCACGAACGGATTGTTGGCGGGAATCTGGTATGGAGCGCCCTGATCGACGTCGATCCGCAGAAGGGAGCCCTGGAGAGTTGCCAGATTCTGACCATGTCCGGCCGAGTCCCCGTCCTCGCCGCCATCGCCCAGCGCGATGTACAGAAAGCCATCTGGACCGAATGCGAGTTGTCCGCCAAGGTGGGCCTCGACCGCCTGCGGTAGCGTGAGCACTTCGGTCGCCGATCCCGGATCCACAACATCCGGGTCGCCGGAGATCGAATACTCCTCGACCC
>JAZDDE010000085.1:0-3051 GCA_036679495.1 Gemmatimonadota bacterium
ACTGTTTAGATGTGCTCTATTGTCGGTGTCGGCTATCCCCGCCACCGCGGCACGCCTTCTGCAACGACTTGTAGGCCTGACATGAAGGGAATCGCCCTTCGGCAACCTGGACGGAGGATAGTTCGCTGGCCAAAACGCCATGCCCACTTTGCGGAAAAGATGCTCTTCGCGGACGCCGCTACTGCGGTGATTGCGACAGTGCTGGCGTACCGTCCGGCGCACAGAGGTCCGCGGTTGGAATGCAGTCTGCTCCCCGAGGCCGTCGCCGCGGAGACCTGCCACTAATTTTGCTGTTCTTCTTCGTGGCCGCTTTCGGCACCGTCATGCTCGGAATGGCCGCGCCGGAAGTACTGCCGATCTTTGGTGCGCTACCGGGCTTTGAACAGCCGGAGCCCTGGGGCGAGGTTCGTTACGCGCGTACTACCTCGCGCATCCGCTCGGCAGCTACGACAGCCAGTGAGATCGTCGGTAAGCTTGCACCGGGTGATAGCGTTCGAGTCGAACCGACCTCAGACGGTTGGTTTGCAGTATACCTGCCCGAAGTGAAGGGTCAGGAAGAGGCCACACCGATCGGCTTCGTGTACGGCAAGTTGCTCGAATTACGGGCAGACGAGCCATCGAGCGACAAACCTCAGGTATAGCCAGCTACATCCCCTAGCTGTTTTCCTGTGCTGAGCCCGGCGCGCAACCTCGTTGGGCCGGACCTCAACCAGAAACTGATTGACCGCTAGCGGCGGTCTTGGCCCGGCTATGTAAGCGCGCATGATTCAAACCTCCTCCAGTTGAGTGGGCAGCCCGATCCGAGTGAGTAGCGATCGGAATCGCGGCTCGGTCCGAAGCGAGTCGAAGATCGCATCAACGCCAAGATAAATGACCAGATGAGATCGCTCGACGAACGCTCGCTCGAGCCAGCCTAGCGCCGCGTCTGTGTCGCCGAGTCCGAGGTGTGCCACGGCCGGCGCGTAGGACGAAATATAGGTGCCACCGGCCCGTTCGCTTAATTCCCGTGCCACATTTTCCGCAACACTGAGATCTCCAGCTGCTGCTTCCGCATAGGCCAGGTAGGCCAAAGCGAGATCACTTCGACCCGCGATCAGGGCGTACCTGCGTATGTCGGCCAATCCTGCCGCGTGATCTCCCCGCGCCAGGTGTGCCTTTCCCCGCCATAGGATGGCGACCGCGAAATCGGGATCCAGATCGAGCGTCCGGCCGAGGTGCTTGATGGCTTCGTCGTAGCGGCGTGCGTTGTAATACTGGAGTCCAAGATTGGCGTTGACGATCAGCAAGACCGGGTCCGCCTCGATGGCGCGGTGCGACCAGTCGATCGCCTCGTCGAATCTCCCTGTTATTCCCAAGAGGCCTGATAACCACATTCGGGCCGTCGATGAGCTTGGCGCGAGACTCAGTGCGCGCCGGAGTTCCGCCTCACTTCGCGACCATTCCCAGTCGAACGTGTACGCGACCCAAGCGGCCGATGTGTGCGCCTCCGCGAGTTGCTCATCCAGCTGCAACGCCCGGCGCGCAGCCTTCGCCGCCTTCGGCATCGCCTCGGTTGGCGGGAACACATCGTAACCGCAGCACCCCAGAAGACCGTACGCGTCTGCTACACCAGCATACGCCGGCGCGAACGTCGAATCGCTTCGGGCCACCGAGATCTCGAACTGGTCTAGGGCTCTCAGAAGGTCGTCCGGGCTTCGCTTCTCGAGATAGTAGCGGCCGCGGTAATATGGATTCGTAATCGCTGTATCTACAGGCGGCGGCTCGGCAAGCCGTGCTTCCTCCTGAGGAGAGAGCACGATCTGTATTTGATTCGCGATTGACTGCGCGACCTCACTCTGTAGGGCCAGGACCTCCTGTCCTTGTCGCGCATAGCTCTGGCTCCACAACGATTGGTCACCGTCGACGCTGATCAATGTAACCGTGATCCGAACCCGGCCATCTGCGCTTTGAACTACAGACCCCTCGATCGCTCCGTCGACGCCGAGCTGGCGCGCAATGGTCGACGGCGAAAGCTCGCTATCCTTGTAGCGCATGGCGGAGTTTCGGGAAATCACGTGAAGTGACTCGATTTTCGCCAGATTCGAGATGAGAGCATCCGTCATGGCATCGGTGAAGAAGTCTCGGTCCACCTCGCCGGACAGGTTATCGAGCGGTAGGACCACAATCGACCGGACCGCCGCCGATGCCGCTTGAGCGCGCCACCTGGCCGCGGAGGCAGCTGTTGCAGCAGCGAGAACGATCAGACCCCCTACGACGGCACCTCTCAGGGTGGCCGAAGCCCGCCACCGGCGAACCACAGCACCGAGCGGTTCAAAGCCAGCATCGCTCTCAACCTGCACGCCTTCGGGCGTAACTTCGAGCGCCCACGCCGCCAACAGGGCAACCGGGAACCCGGCGATCGCCAGTGCCACGACGAGTGTCTGCGCCCACCCGGGGAGGCCGAGAGACGGAAAGGTGATGCTTGTCGCTTCGATCGCGATCCAAGCGGCTGCTAGGTAGGCGCTCCCGACCGAGTATACCTTCCTCCGCTTCAGCTCTTGCCAGAAGCTCTCTGGCTTTGAGCGCGTGGGCGCGGGCGTCTCCTGGTCAAGCGGTTCAGGTACGTCCTTCGGCTTCACGTACCGATCAGGCTCCAGGTCGGGCGTGTGTGGCCGTGTGGGCTTTCCTACTTCGGACCGCCGGTGTACCGTCGCTCATAGGCAGCACTCCTCGAGGTTGGGTTGCCCGGCACGTCAAGGCCGAGCAGCGCTTTCAGCAAAACATTTCAAGATTGTCTGCGTGAGCGCACGGCGCCAGTTTTTTCGACCTTCTAGTCGGTACCGCTTCGCCAGAACATCACGCCGCCGCCGATTCCGCCGCTCAGAAAGTCCAGGTCTCCATCCGCATCGATATCCGCGAACGCAGGGGCTGAATAGCTCGGCACGGACGGATTGAACGACTCGTCGCGCTCCCAGGCCGGACTCTCGCTATTGCCGTCGTTTCGGTAGTAGATGATCCCATTCTTCTCAGTACCCAGGACGAGGTCCAGGTCGCCGTCTCCATCCAGATCGA
>JAZDDE010000086.1:0-3138 GCA_036679495.1 Gemmatimonadota bacterium
GCGCGAGGGCGCGCCCGACTTCCGCACCTTGAGCCATTGGGAGACCCGCCGAAAGTTCCCCAGCCTGAAGCTCCTGGACGCCTACCTCAGGAGCCTGGGCCTCGACTTCTGCGATCTCCAGGAAGCACTCGATGAGGTGGACGGGACGGCCGCGGAACGGCGGCGCAACGAGTTCGAAGGGATCGAGCAACGCCTCGTTGATCATGAGCGGCGCCTACAGCAGCTCGAAGGCGGTGACAATGGACCGCCATGAGTGACTACTGCATCATCTGGCTGAAGGAAAGGAAGGGACCGTGCGCCTTGCGCTCATCTCAATCCGGTCGTTCTCGCCGACTCCGATCGGGAGTGAACAGCGTCCACCAGAATTTGAGCTCGACGAGGACTCCCAGCGGCAGGAAGATGGCGAAGGCCACCTGGACGCCGAAGACCCGCGCGGTGAAAGCGAACAAGTAGAGCAGCAGCGCCAGCGCGGCGAGGTGCAGCAGGTGCAGGGTCTTCGGTCTCATTTGCGGTGCGCCTCGCGCCACACCATCGACGCTAGGGCGAGCAGCGGTACGGCGACGACGACGCTCAACCAGACCGGCACCGGCCAGCCTTCGATGACCAGCGTCCATCCGGCGAGAGCCAGGCCAACCACGAAACGAGTGTCACCTCAGCAACCAGACCTCGATCGCCCAACCACGAAACGAGTGTCACCTCCCGCTGCGGATCATGATCCACCGGCTGGCTGGACGGGCGGCGATCGACAAGCGGGTCCATCCCCACGGGCTCCGGCACAGCCACGCCGTTCATCTGCTCCGGCGGGGAGTCTCCCTCGTCGCCATCCAGCGGCAGCTCGGACATGTGAACCTGGCGACGACGGACGAGTACCTACGGGGAATCGGCGCTGGCGAGCACGTTAGAGAAGATCAGGGATCTCGAGTGGCAGGGGGACGCTCGCGCGGTTTCAGCGCCGCCGCTGGCGGTGCTGAACGGTGCCCGCCAGGGGATAGTTCCACATCCGCTCCTCGACCTTCGCCTTGACGTCGGAAATGAGCTGGTCCGCCAGCTTCCGCGCGTGAACGGCATCCTTCCACAGTGAAAGAGCCGCTATCGCCTCGGTGTCCGCAGACAGCTCTCGAAAGCGCGTGAAAGTCTCGACCGTGAGGCTTTCAAGCTCGGGCCATCGCCCGTCCAGGTAGTACAGGCTGGATAGATCGAGGCCCGCCAGCGCGATCTCGAAAGGCGCGGCGAGCTCCAAGAAACCCAAGCGAGCTTTCTGAAAGAGACGCTCTGCCTGACGCATGAGACCGATCTTCACCAGCAGCAGTCCCTCGACCCAGATGAGCTTGTACTTCGCCAGGCTTCCCCGTCGACTGCGCAGGATTCTCTTCGCTTCCCTGATGTACTTCAACGCGGTCCTGAGGTTCTGGCTCCTCGTCTGCAAGAGCGTGAAGGCCAGGTCATGGATGGCGCAATGGTAGACGCGACGCTTGCGTCTCCCCTCCGCGGTCCGGGGCGAACGCTGGCCGGTCATGGTCAGCACCTCACCGAAGTTCTTGATCGCTTCCGAGTGATTCCCCATCCTCAGCTGGACGACGCCCAGCTTCACCAGAGCCTCGTCAAGGCGCTTGTCTCCCGCCGGCCGAAGAACTGAGACAGCCCCTTCCGCAAGTCTCAACGCTTCTTCATGTTGCCCTTTTCGGGAACGCAGGTAGGCTATCCGCTGGTCCAGATCCGCTTTGTCACATTTCGAGATCGGAGCCGTCTTGGTGATTCGTTCCGCTTCCTCGTAAGCCGTCTCAGCATCTTCATATCGACTCGCGGCTCGATAGGCGCTGCCGAGGAAGGCGTAGGCTCTGACCAGCAGCTCCTGGAGCCGTTGCCCCTTGGCGCACTTCGGGGCGAGCTCGACAGCGGCTTCTGCGATCTCAAGTCCCGCTTGCGGGTTGTGGAACAGAACCTCGTCGCAGCGTTCGAGGAGGACTCCGAAGAACGTCTCATCCCAGTAACGCTGGTGGTACAGCACCGCCGCTATGTCGTCGGGTAGCTGCCGAAGAAGCTTCAGCGCGTACCGACGGGTGTGTGGCATGGTCAGCCCTCCCTGTTTTGCCCAACGTTATGTCCAGAGACTAACGCATACAGAACAGAAATGGAAGGCACGGCGGATGCCGTGCCTTCCCAAGTCGATGATGGGCAGCTCAGCCGCTCGGCACGATTTCTGGCCCGTTTCCCGCCTTTACACTCGCTTTCACACGCATGTCGCCTCCTTGGGCAGAACACGGTCGGCTGGATTGCCGGTCCGCGGTTCGGCTCCCAAGTCAACGATACGACCAAACAGGCTGTCGGGGAAATTCTCAGCCAGGTGCCGGATTCGGCTCCTCGACGCCAATCTTACCGACCGATCGGTGGAAAAAAGAGGCTAAGAGGTGCCAGTTCAGGCTCCGATGTTGCAATTCGACTTACCTGCCAGGTCAGGAAAGTTGCGGTTCAAGGACCACTTTTGAGTGTTACGCTGCCTGGGCAGAGATGATGCAAGCAAGAGACAAGATCGGGAATCCCTCGATGGCGGTCGTCGCGGTTTTGGAACTGACCGCCTCCGAGCACGCGGAGCTGCTCGACTTCCAGGTTGATGTGCTGGTGAGCAGCAGGATGGGCTTCGCCCTTCACGAGCTCGCCAACGTATTCGGCGTGCCGGTCCAAAGGGTAGGGGTCACCGTCTACCAGGCGTGCCTCGACCTCGACAAACTGGAGCGGAAGCGGGCCTGGCGGGATCCCTCAGAGGTGGTCGATTCGCCCAACGTCGCAGCGCTCTACCACGTCTGCCGGGCCCGAGTCGGCCGCGTCCAGGGGCTCACCCGCCGGCGGCGCCTCGAAGGGAAGCTGAGGAAGCTCGACAAGGCGTATGACTGGGCTCGTTCGAAGGCTATGGTCGAGGCGTTCGTCGGCCTACCACGCGGCAAGCGGGAGGCAGCCGGTGCGAATCGCTGAAGCTCTCCGTTTGATCAGGACCCGCCAGGGTCTGACACAGACCGCCGCCTCGAAGCGCGAGGGCGCGCCCGACTTCCGCACCTTGAGCCATTGGGAGACCCGCCGAAAGTTCCCCAGCCTGAAGCTCCTGGACGCCTACCTCAGGAGCCTGGGCCTCGACTTCTGCGA
>JAZDDE010000087.1:0-2887 GCA_036679495.1 Gemmatimonadota bacterium
AACTGCCGACGCTTCGGTCTTCGCTCGTTACGATGTACTGCGACGGACCGTACCGGGCGGCTACACGCGGCTCGCTCCGGAGCTAGGCGTCAAGCTCCCTACAGGAGGCACCTTCGGCACTGGGTCCACCGACCTCATCGGCGGCCTGGTTTTCTCGCATGTGCGCGACCCGGATTGGTGGATTGCCGATGTGCAGGCGACGTTGCCCGGATCGGGAGGTGGCGGAGTTCGCGCCGGCGATCGCGTCCGCTTCGACCTGGCGTATCTGCGCCGGGTGCTGCCGCGCGGTGGAATGGGGGTTCCTATGACTCTCGTCGTCTTCGAGTTGAACGGGGTGTCGGTGGACGAGACGATGCGACAGGGAACTGGCGTTCGCAATACGGGTGGCGATCTCCTCACTTTCGCTCCGGGTGTCGAATACATCGTTGGCCGGCGCCTCGTGTTGGAAGCGTCGGTTCCGATTCCGATCTACGAGAGACTGAACGGCGAGCAACCCAAACCGGAGCTGAGCTTTGTCTTGGGGGTGAGATGGCTTTCTTGAGAGGAAGGGTCGGTCGGACCGCGCTCGCGCTGGTACTCGTTCTCCCGGCTTGCTCGACAGGTGGGCAGGAGACTTCCGGCGTGCCCGTATACCGGGTCGTCGCGGCCTGGGACGAGTTTCCGGGGGCGCCGGACAGGTCGAGGTCGCTCCAGGGCATCGCGGTGAGTGAGAGCGGGGAGGTCTTTGTGGCCGACGCGGGGAACTGTCGCGTCGAGGTCTACAGTAAGGAGGGGGCGCCTCTGCGGCAGTGGGGTCGGTGCGGAGACGAGCCTGGCGAGATGGGTCGGCCGGTAGATGTGGCGCTCGGTACACAGGGCGAGGTCTATGTCGCCGACTTCCTGCTCGACCGAATCACGGTGTTTGATCGGCAAGGAAAAGTCCTTCGTTATTGGGGACGAGCCGGCGACCAGCCGGGAGAGTTCAATTCGCCGGCCGGGGTTGCGATAGATCGTGAGGGGGTCGTCTATGTGACCGAGTTCTATGGCCACCGTTTGCAGAAGCTAACCGCTGCCGGTGACCCGCTCGAGGTGTGGGGTGAGGACGGGCACGAGTTGGGACAGCTTCACTACCCGAGCAAAGTCGTGGTGGCCCGCGCTGTGGATAGTGAGGGGCGAATCCATGTCGCTGACAGCGCGAATCGTCGAGTTCAGCTGCTGAGCAGCGACGGTGCGTTCGTTGCCGAGTGGCGCGTGCCCGACGCAGGAGAAGACGGAGTCCAAACACCTCAGGGCGTGGCTCTCGGGCCCGATGGATCGCTCTATGTCTCGGACAACGCAGCGAGCCGAATCTACAAACTCAGGCCCCCGAAAGGAAAGAAATCGTGAGAATGAATACGAGGCTCCGAGCCGTCCTCGCGGCAGCTGCTCTCACCTGGGGAGTCGGTGCCGGCGCGGCCCTCGCCCAAGTCGAACAAGCCCACCTCCGCATTGACGGCATGACGTGACCCTTGTGAGCCTATGGGGCCGAGAAGGCTCTGCGGCGCCTGGATGGCGTCGGTCACGTCCAAGTCGACTTCGAAGAGGGGCGAGCTGTTGTCAACGCCGAAGAGGAGGGAGGTTTCGATCCAACCCAGATCGCAACCGCCATCAAGGATGCCGGGTTTGGCCCCGGCGAGATCCGACTAGAAGCCAGGGGTACGCTGGTTGACCACGAGGGTCTCCTGGCTTTGCGCCTTCCTGGTCCTCCGCATCTGCTGATTCTGGCAGGGGGAGAGGGGTTTGAGGACTTGAAAAGGTCCGGGCCTCCCGTCAGCTCGAGGGTTCGAGTCGAGGGCCACTTGCATCCATCGCATGCGGACAAGCCTGCCGGGATGGAGGTCGAGGAGTGGGAGAAATTGGAGCGAGCTGAACCCTGAGATGACCTCGCTCTCGGGGAAGATGCGTCGAGTGCGCGTCGCCGACACCGTTGCGGTGGCAGGCTGTGGTGAGACCATGGACGTGACCGACCCACGTTATTGGGACAGACACGCTCGGCGTTATGACCGAGCTATTGGCGGAGCGGAACTTGGAGCCTGCGACCGAGCCGGCTCCGGTCCACCACCCGCTGGTCGAGGAGATCTTCGAGAGTTTCGACGGCACCATCTACCACCTGCGGCGAGGTGTGGACTGAAGAGTCCTGTGCCCGGAACATGGCACGCTTTTACCTCCCGTAGTTGACCGAGCGCGGTGACCACGATGCGATCTTCTAGCGGAACGTCCATGAGCGGAGGCCGGCTCCTGTGCGGCTGTTGTTGCCACAGAGCTCGCTGGCTCCGGCGTGAGTCCCGACACTGACCGCTAAGTCATTGAAGGACGAATCGACCGCCGGGCCAGCACCGGCGGTTTTTTGTTGCGAAAGCCACGGAGGAAAACCCAAGTGAAGCACGAGCTCTGGCAGCTCGTCGAGGCAAGCTATCCCGTCGAGGCCTGCGGCCTCCTAACGGGTCGAGTGGGAGACACTAGGATCGATACGGTTCGCATCTGCCCAGCGCGGAATCTCAATCGAGACCGACCAGAGGATCGGTATCTCCTCGATCCTCGAGGTTTTCTCGCCGCAGACCAGGCGGCGCAGGCACAAGGGCTCGAGATCGTGGGTGTCTGGCACTCACATCCGAACAGTCCCGCCCGCCCCTCATCAACCGATCTGGATGCGGCCTGGGAAGGGTACTCATATCTCATCATCTCGACGACCGGCGACGGCGTCGAGCACGACAGGGCCTTTCGATCCTGGCGCCTGGTCGGCGATCGCTTCCTTGAGGAAGCCATCGATACGGGAGGAAACTGACCATGAGCCGAGCCACGGTACGAATTCCAGCGCCGCTTCGCATCTTCACCGGGGGCGCCGCCGAGGTCGCCGCTGAGGGCGACA
>JAZDDE010000088.1:0-3949 GCA_036679495.1 Gemmatimonadota bacterium
CCCACTCCGGCGTGATCGCGGCCCACGATGAAGTGTGTGCACCCATAGTTGCGCCGCATGATCGCGTGGAAAATCGCCTCCCGAGGACCGGCATATCGCATCGCGGCCGGAAGAACGGACAGAAAGGCCCGGTCGCTCGGGTAGTAGTGCTCCATGATCACCCGGTAGCACTCCATCCGAACGTCCGCCGGGATATCGTCAGACTTCGTGCGCCCAACCAGCGGATGAATCAGCAGACCGTCTACCATTTCCATGGCGCATTTTTGCAGATACTCGTGAGCCCGGTGAATCGGATTCCGGGTCTGGAACGCGACGACGGTTTTCCATCCGCGTTTCTCGAATTCCGCCCGGGTCTCAGCCGGCGTCAGATTGTCGGCCGGAAGGCCAGTGATGTCTTCGTCATAGACATAGTGGATCGCTCCAGCCACGCACCAGTCGCCGGTTTCATTTAGCGCCGCGACACCGGGGTGGGCCTCCTCGGTGGTTCTGAAGACGATTTCGGCCTCACGTTGTTTGTCTCGCTGGAAAGTTTCCGCAACGTCAATGACGGCGGCCAGCGATCCGTCGTCCAGAACGAGGGCGGCCCGGCCTCCGGCCTGCAGGTTCGCCGCCTCGGCGGCGCTGGCCGGCAGTGTCACCGGAATGGACCACGGGAGACCGTTTTCCAACCTCATGGTCTCAACGACACTCTCATAGTCGGCCTGCCCCATGAAGCCGGTCAGCGGGGAAAGCCCGCCGACGGCAATCAGGTACAGATCGCTCAGCGTCCAGTCCGAGATCGTGATTTTGGGAAGTGCTGCCGCCTCGGCTCGTACTTCATCTTCAGCTCCACCGGTGATACGGCGGTCTATAAGTTGGCCGCCATATGGTTCAAGCATTCGAAATTCCTTGTTGGGTGTGTCTAGTCGACCTCGAGGTACCCGTTCTCGCGCAGGTACTCTACCACCTGGCCGGCGCATTCCTCCACACTAAGCTCACCGGTCTGGACCACGAGCTCCGGCGTGAGCGGCTCTTCATACGGGGCGCTGATTCCGGTAAACTCCGGGATCTCACCAGCCCTGGCCTTCTTGTACAATCCCTTGGGATCCCTACTCTCGCAGGTCTCGAGCGGGCACGAGACGTGGATTTCCACGAAATCACGGTCTCCGGCCATGATCTCGCGAACCCGGTCGCGGTCGCCGCGATACGGTGAGATAAAGGCGGTAAGAACGAGACACCCGGAGTCGGCGAACAGCTTTGCCACCTCGCCAATTCGGCGGATGTTCTCAGTCCGGTCCGCAGGAGAAAAGCCCAGGTCTCCGTTCAGCCCGTGGCGAACATTGTCGCCGTCCAGAATGTAGGTCGCACACCCGAGGTTGAAGAGATCCTTTTCAGCCGCTACCGCTAGTGTGCTTTTTCCGCTCCCGGATAGGCCCGTAAACCAGAGTACGGCACCCCGATGGCCTCGCCCCTGCTCGCGCTGATGGCGCCCTACCTGACCCGAGTGCCAGATCACGTTTGTTGACTTCATGCTCAAGAGACGCCTGCCTTCTTCGTTAGTATTGGTACCTGCCCGAAGCTGCCGGACACGGTCGGGCCCAGCAACTCAGTTAGCGAACATGGAAGCGGATATTTCCTGTACCGTTGGCAATACATCGGCCCAGACATCGGCCCGAGCCGCGAGGATCCCGCCGGGCTGCCTCGGATCCTGCTTTCCGTACTGTAGCGGAGCACCGGAGCAGTCAGTTACGCGACCACCGGCTCCGCGCAGGATCGCTTCTGGCGCGCACGTGTCCCATTCCTTGAGGAACGGTACGGGATGAACGTACAGATCAGCCTCATCCCGGACGATGAGCGAGCACTTTACGCCAACCGACCCGGACGGGACGATGATGGCGTCGGGTAGTCCATCTTCCAGAGCCTGGAGTTTCTCGTCCGGATGCGACCGTGAACGCGTCATGCGGATCGGCCCGGATGCTTTCGGCTCCACGTGGACAGCTTCAAACTGTTGACCTCGAGACACCCACGATCCAGCGCTGGAGACGCCAAGCAGGACGATGCCATCTTCCGGCTGGCACGTGACTCCGAGCACCGCTTCACCCCGAATAGCGAGCCCTACCATCACGCAAAACTCTCCGTTCTGCGCAATGAATTCCTTGGTACCATCCAGGGGATCAATGATCCATAGGCGCTCTGAGGAACCGGAACCCGGATCCAGAGCCGACTCCTCACTCAGGACAGCATCACCTGGGAAAGAGCCCTGGATCTGTTCCAGAATCGCCTTGTTGGCGGCGAGGTCGGCCTGAGTAACAGGATCGCCCGCTTCCTTGCGCGTCACTTCCAGGTCCGCACCGTAGTACTCCATCGCGGCACGGCACCCGGCCAGCGCCGCGGTGACGGCTGCCCGAGCCTCTTCACGTAGCTCAGACGGGACTCCCGGTGGAATAATCAGGTCAGACACTCTCCGCGATCCGGACCCCGCCGCCTGCGTTCCGAGCGTCGCAAAGAGCGCGCTGCGCCGCGGCCAGTCGGGACAGACTGGCGATCTTGCTCGCTACCGGTCCTCGTCTGTTTTCCTGAGCAGATGGAGTCCATCGGGTCGGGCCAATTTCGACAATGCCTGCGCTGAGTTCGATCTCTTCCCGATTCCAATTGGCCCCACTCGCCAGGTCGGTCAACCGGCGCACAAGCACGGCAAGGCCGGCGGCGCTCGTATCGATTGCGACAATGCCTAGATCTTCCCCAGCAACCCAACCACACACATCGGATTCGCGAATGTTTGGCAGGCACAGATCCGTCAATGCGGCTCGGCCGCGCTCGGCAGCAAAATAACCCCTGGGCGTCGTCGGCCCGAGAACAGCGCACGCAAGTCGTGTCTCCGTTCTGCGGGCGCCGGCCGCTAGAATTTCCGTCATGCGAAGCAGGCCGGCCAGGTTGAGAAATCCGGTCTCGGGATCAGACAGCACTCCTTCTTCCGTCGACTCGATCAGTTCTTTGATCTCGAGGAGTCGTCGGAGCTTCGCCACGATCAACCTGGATCGAATCGGCTCACGGATCACGTCCCAGGCGCCCGCGCTTATCGCGGCGGCCTGCGCCGACTCCTGCCAGGTGTCGGGCGAATACACGAGTATCGGAACAGACGACCGGAGCGCTCCGGAGCTCAGGGTGGAGGTAAGGGCCGAGGCTTCCAGATCGGGCAGACCCTCGTCGATGATGACTATTCCCGGGTCGATCAGGCTGGCATCCCGGGCAGCGATGCGGGCGGAACGCACCCTGGTCAGGCTGAATCCTTCGGGCTCGAGGACAGCCTTGAGAGCGGATACGAACCAGTCACGTTCACTGACCAGTAGGATGCTCGTAGGCCTGCCCGCGGGTTCGGCTCCAGGTCGTCTCATCGGCGGAGGCTTCCTGTGATCCGCTTACTTGCCGTCCCGGTTGAACATCACCGGGAGAGTCTTGAACATGATTCTAAGGTCAAACCAAAGGGATTGGTTGCGCACGTATTCCAAGTCGTAGCCAACCTTGGAACGAACGTCTTGCACGTCTCGGTCGTAGCCCTGGTTGATCTGCGCCCAGCCTGTGATGCCGGGCCGTACCCGGTTCCTGAAGCGGTACTCTGAAATCTCCCGCCGCAGCTGCCGTACGAAGATGGGGCGTTCCGGCCTCGGACCGACAACCGACATTTCTCCGCGCAGGACATTCCAAAACTGCGGAATTTCGTCAAGTCGAGTCTGCCGTAGCAGGCCTCCCACGCGGGTCGTCCGTACATCATCCTGCTGGGCCCACACGGGACCTGACTCCAGCTCCGCGTTCAAACTCATTGTCCGGAACTTGTGGATGAGAAACGGACGTCCACCGAGATCGCTGGCCCTTCTTCCGGTGTCGTCGGCAAGGTCGCGAAGATGGCGCCTGTCGAGGCCTACCCGAAGCTGCCGGTATAGGATCGGCCCCTTACTATCGATCTTAACGC
>JAZDDE010000089.1:0-7458 GCA_036679495.1 Gemmatimonadota bacterium
GTCATGTCGGGTCACGCGCAGGTAGTGAAGGGCTATCTGTTCTCCTGTGCGATCGGCCTGGGCCGACGCCTGTCTCAGCGTGTCCAGAAACCGATCGAGACCAATTATCCCCAGAGTGCTCACTGAATCGTCAACGTAGGATACGGACGATGAACACAAGATGAAGGTTGCCCTCGCACCGGCGTGGCATGGTCGTTCGGCGACTCCCTCACGATCGTGCCGCGCAGCTAGTGGCCGGGTGGCTCACGCTGGTCCAGGTGTGTGGAAAGCCGGCGCTGATCCTCTCCGACGAAATCAATGAAGCGTACCCCCAGGCCCTGAGCCTTTGCGTTTTGCGATGCGTAACGAACCACTTGGGCGGTCGCGCGGAGAGGCTGACTCACTTCGGGCAGACGAAGCGAAAGTTCGAGTTTGGTACCCAGTGGCAATTTGTGATTGGTCACCAGGAAGGCTCCGTGCGTCGAAACATCGCGAGTTTGGAGAAGCCACGAGATCTTGCCATCGTCCGTTTCGGCCTTGGTCATGATCATGATTTTCTCGCGGAGCCGCTTGGCCGAGCCCAGGATCTCGGCCAGTACGCGCTCCAGCTCTCGCGAGCCAGAGTCGATGTAGTAACAGCTTCGGGCTTGATCGCAGCCGGGGGTCTCGCAAACAGGGCTCCGTCGTAGGAACAAGACCGGAGTTTCACGTGAGGCTGAGCTGGCTTCGCAGAGTTCTTTGAGCAGCTCACTTCGACCCAACTCAGGAGGCGGGCACTGGATGAGAATCAGGTCGTAGCGCACCAGGCGAGTCATCGGCAAAGCCGACACCGCCGAGTAGGTGCGGTTGGTCTCGACTTCGGTGGCGGGAAACCCGCGCTCGACCTTGCGGTACAGGTCCTCGTCGGCCAGAACGGCCAGCACTCTCAGACTGCGTGACACCGCGGCCGAGTTTCCTCCGGCTCCGGCAAAGCTTCGAGTCCAGTTGGGGTCGAAGGCCCATGTTCGGAGCAGTCCCAAGTACGCAGGTTGATCACGCGTCCCTCGACGTCTCCGATAAACCCCAGCGGTGTAACAGATGGCAGGGTCGCGATCGCCGAGTTCGAAGCTGGTACGCGGCCGGCCAGACCCTCCTCGGCGATGATGTGGCATGGGCAGAGCGACGCAGGCAGCTCGATGTCGCGAGTGTTCCCGTTGGTGACGGCCCCGTAGCACAGGACCGCTTCGTCTCCCCGCTGGAGACCCACACGGTTCGGGTTCCCCCAGGGATCGATCTCGGACATCCTGTCCCCCGCCCGTCCCGGTGCGTGGTCTATTCGGACCAGCACGAGGTCGCCGGTTTGTGGAACGAGGTTGCTCGTGATCAACGTAGCCATGGACTTGGTCGGTATGACGCGACTGGCCGGGCTGAACCGAGCCTGCCGGAGTCGACCTGAATCGACTGGGGAGACGGCAAGCCCCGGCCGCTTTGGAGCCATGGCCGTCCAAGACCTTCCTCTATCGACAGACCAATTCGGGTTTTTCACGATTCCTCCCCCTCTTTCCGGAGAATCTACCGAGTACAACCTGTCGGCAAGATGAACGCTGACGGTCTGGGAAATCCTGGAGCAAGAGAAAGGCCGGCCGTTGATTCGGTTGAGCTATTTCTCTCCCGCGGCGCGGTCGAGCCACGACGACCCGCCTCGGACTACCCCCAAAAACGTGCGGATCCATCACGTCCGATAAGACATCGTAGGAAAGCCATGTCCTGGCCCCATGGCTGGGCTTGGCATCACGATGTCGAGATCCACGAATCCTCTCTGGTCGTCTGACGAGACTTGGCGATCCTCCCCAGGGAGGCGAAGCTCGGGGTACATCAACACACCCGGGCACGAAGCCCCGACCAAGGAGGATCGCGATGCAACGCTACATCGGAATCGACGTTCATTCGAAGAGCTCGACCATCTACGTGATGAGCGCGGCCGGCAAGAAGGTCCGGCAAGATGTCGTGGAGACCAACGGCCAGGCGCTCATCGGCTATCTCGCACAGCTTCCCGGACAGCTGCATGTTTGCGTCGAGGAGGGCGAGTGGAGTGCTTGGCTCCACGAGATTATGGAGCCGCGTGTTGCCGAGCTCGTAGACGCAGTCCGGGCGAAGAACCGGCTGCGCAGCGCCTACCGCAGACGCGCCGTAGGCTACCCGGGGCATGGCCTTGCCGAGCAGTCGCAAGCTCTTCCGGAGCTCCCCGCGTGGATGCGCCAGTCGGTCGAGGCTCTCGGGCTCGAGCTGGCCTCGGTCGAGGAGCTACGGGGCGGGATCGAGAAAGCGATGATCGCCGAGTCACGACGGCACCCGATCTCTCGCATTCTCCAAACCGCTCCGGGGCTGGGGCCGATCCGAGTTGCGCAGTTGATCCCAATCGTCATCACGCCACATCGGTTCCGAACCAAGCGGCAGTTCTGGTCCTACTGCGGCTTCGGTATCGTCACCCGGTCCTCGGCGGACTGGGCCAAGGTGGGCGGACGGTGGATGCGAGTACCGGTCAGCAAACCCGCGGACTCAACCGAGACGGCAACCACTCGCTCAAGGGGATCTTCAAGGGCGCCGCAATGACGGTGATTCGTTTCAAGAAGGAGCCGCTCTGGACCGACTACGTCCGACTCACCGAGAACGGCACCCGACCCAACCTGGCCCGGCTGACCGTGGCGCGCAAACTCGCCGCGGCGGTACTCGTCATGTGGAAGAAGAAAGAGAGGTACAACCCGAAGAGTTGATTCATGGATCCACGAGCGGAACTCGAAGAGGAGGTCTCACGACTCTTGCCGGCTCGACGATCCGACGGAACGATCTCGCTGGTTTCAAGGTTCGAGGGAGAGTATCCGAAGGGCGACTGGTCCCCGCAGCGTGTCGCGCCAGGAGCACTCATCCAGGGCAACGGTCCCTGGTGCTGTTGGCTTCGGACTCGCTCCGGAGGCCCAACGATAAGACTATGCCCCCTCACCGAACCGAACGAAGAGATGGCCCCCGAGGCCCTGATGGAAGTCTGGTTCAGCTTCGGCACAAAGAACCCGCACCGCTTCACGACCGGCGGCGCCCGTCGACCAGCGATCCCGAGAACCAAGAATCCGTAGTCCAACCCTCGAGCTACACCGCAACTGGACGTTCGATGCCAAGAGGTGTCGAGCGAACCCTGGAGGTGCGCCCTTGACATCCTTTCCTATGGATGTCGCCCTTATCGGACGTCGCCTGGAAATCCGTGGTCGCCGGGCTGATGCGTCAGCGCGTTTTGTGGTTGTCCGAGCCCGGTCGCCGCGTTTCGACCGCGAACTCGAGACAGCTGATTTCGTTTTCCATCACCAGGGTGGAGACGATCGCAGCGGCTTCAAGTAGCCACGTCCCCTGGCCGCAGCTAGAATGGGCACATGCCCGATGCCGTCTACGTGCTTGGCGCCGGGGCATCGCATGCGCACGGCGCGCCCCTGACCGACGAGATTCTGCCGTACGCGCTGCGCGTGGTCCCAGAGCAGGAGGGCGACGCGCAGCGTCTCGACCGCGTCCGTGGGCTCTTGCGCGGTGTCTTTCACGTTCCCCAGGACGTGTTCGAAGCACCTGTCGCGAGCCTGGACGACCTCGGACGCGAGGCGCGAAGGTATCCCCATCTCGTGGACGTGTTGAGCATGGTGGACATGGCGCTCGAACGAAAGGAGAGCCTATCGACAGCCTGCGCGCCCGACGAACTCCGCGAGCTCCGGTCTGCAATCGAATACGTCATCTACCTCGCGCTCTCACACTCGCTCAGCGGCCGGAACCCCTTCCGCAGTCACTCCGGAGCGACGCGCGCCCTGGCCGCGGCGCTCGAGCCGGACAGCGTGGTCATCTCGTTCAACTACGACGTGATCATTGACATCCTGATGGCCAGTGTCGGACAGGGTGGAGGTGAACAGGCACCCCTGGACGAGAACTATCGGCTGGAAGAGGACGATCTCCCCATCGACTACGGTGTTTCCTTCGACAACGCCGGAGAGCCCAGGCCGAACGCACGGACCCTGTTGAAGCTCCACGGGTCTTTCAACTGGCTCCACAGTCGGACCACCGGTGCGCTTTACTACGGAGGCCTGCAGAAGCGCATTCGCATGTTCTTCCAAGACGTCGCGACACAGCCTGACCAGCGGCTCCCGGAATTCGGGGAGGAGCGACTCAAGGATCTCCAGCCGATCCTCGTGACCCCCACTCACCTGAAGGACCTGAACAATGTGCATCTGGCCATTTTGTGGCGCCGAGCCGAACAGGCGCTCCGGAAGGCGCAACAGCTGACCTTCATCGGCTACTCGCTCCCAGGCGACGATCTCCACATCAAGTATCTCTTCAAGCGCGCGCTGGAGACGCAACACGGAGGTGAGCATCCGAAGGTGACAGTCGTGGATCGCGACCCCGACGGAAACGGATGGGCGCGCGAGAGCTACGAACGCTTCTTCGGCGCGGAGTACGTGACGTACCACGCCGACGGCTTCGAAGCGTACGCGCAGCGGTTTCTGTAGTCGTCACTGAGTGAGGCGGCCTTCCTCCGGCCGACGTACGGGGAGGTCGATGCAGTGTGAAGGCAATGAGCAAGATTACGGACGAACGGATCGTGGACCAGGTCCGATATGTCGCCCTGATGGGAACACGGGCTCATGTACCGAGCCAGCCCCGGACTCGCTGAGTTCCGGTCGGTCCGGTAGGCTGTTGGCGAGTCACATGCGCATCATCTCTCTGTGCCCGAGCCTGACCGAGCTCGTCTTTGACCTCGGCCGTGGTGACGATGTGGTGGGTGTGACCCGCTATTGCGTCCATCCGCAGGAGGTGCTCTTGAACCGCGAAGAGAATCGTCTTGAGGACGCTGAGGCTCTGAAGGCAGCTGGGCTCCGCTGCCACATCAGCATGCCCCGAAACCTGTCGGAGACGGCAGAAATGGTCCGTTCGATTGGTGACGCTGTTGAACGCGCCGAAGAAGGCGAGCGGATCGCGAAAGAGATCGAGAAGCGTGGCGCTCGGGTGCGCCGCGAAGCCGAGGATCTTGCGCTGGTCCCCTTCGCCTATGTCATCTGGTCGAAACCTTGGTTGGCCGTCGGCGCTGACACCTTTGCCCATTCACTCTTGGCTCAGGCGGGCGGTGTAAACGTCTTTGGGGACCGGCCGGAGCGGTATCCTGAGATCACCAGCAAGCAGCTGGCCGAGGCAGATCCTGATCTGGTGCTGCTCTGTACGGAGCCTTTTCCCTTTCGCGACAGCCATGTCGAGGAGCTGTCTCGCGATACTGGACTTGCCGCCGAGCGCCTCCGTATCGCCGATGGCGAATACCTGTCTTGGCACGGCTCGCGCACTCCGGAAGGGATCGACTACGCAGCCCGCCTGATCCAGTCTGCCCGAGCACCCTTGCCCACAACGCGCCGCTAAGTGCAAACCTTGTTAGTTCGTCGGCCCCGTCGGGCTCCACGAAGAAGTTCATCACCGCCTTCACATAGCCCGGCCCTGCGAGTACCTGATACCACTACGCGGTGGGTCCATCGGGCGGACGCATCCCAGGCGGCGCAGCAATCAGCGTTCCCACCACGATCTCGCGGTCCGGTTCGTAGGCGAGTCGCAACGGCGATCAGCCATTCTGCCTCCATGACGCGGAGGCTCAGGGAGTGCCTTCGGTCTACCCTTTTGTCGAAGCGTTGGTTTTGGCTCCCTGAGGAGGTCGGCTTCGGAGTCAGCTGGTAGGCTTCGGCAGGCTTCCTGGGGGGCCTTTCTTGAGTTCTATGTCGCCTGATTCGAACAACGCCGAACGGCGGGTGCTGGTTACCGGAGCCTCCGGTTTTCTCGGCCGGACCGTGGTGACTCGGTTGCTCGAGACCGGTTGGACTGTCGACGCCCTTACCTCGGCGGTCTCGGTAGGCCGCGCGGCTCCGGACCTTGAGCACGAGGCGCTACGTTGGCACGAGGCCGATCTTCTAGATGCGTCCTCGGTCGACGGGCTGGTTGGCAAGCTCGAGGCGACCTTCCTCATGCATCTGGCCTGGGTCCGGGCGCGTCCCATCTACAATTCGCCTGACAACCTCCGTTGGGTGGCGGCGAGTGCCCACCTGCTGGAAGCCTTCCTTCAGAACGGGGGCAGGCGGACTGTCTTCGCGGGTTCCAGCGCCGAGTACGACTGGTCGGCCGGCGTGTGTCGCGAGAAGAGCACGCCGCTTGCCGGCGGAGGCGTCTACGGGGCGTCCAAACGGGCGCTGGCTGAGTTGTTTCAAGGTCAATTCGAGGCGCACAACAACGGCGAGAGCCCGAGCGGTGTCGGAGCCAGCGGCGCCTGGGCCAGGATCTTCTTTCTTTTTGGTCCTCACGAGGCCGAGAGCCGCCTCGTGGCCGCCGTCGCCAAAGCGCTGATCACGGGTGAGCCGGTGCGCTGTTCGGATGGGACCCAGGTCAGAGACTACATGTACGTCGAAGATGCCGCCGACGCTCTGGTCAGCCTTCTGGCCTCCGATGTTTCGGGCCCGATCAACATAGCTTCCGGCGAAGGCATCCGGGTCAGGGACCTGGTGTTGGAGCTGGCCGAGCGCGTTGGTGATGGTGCCGAACGAATAGAGTGGGGCGCCGCCGGTCAGAGTTCAGAGGAAGCCCCCCTGGTGGTCGCGGATGTCGGGCGGCTCCGAGACGAACTCGGGTGGCAACCGAGTGTCGGGCGCTCTCGGGGCCTCGACCGTACTCTTGCCTGGTGGCGAGAGCGCCTTGCGCCGATAGCGCCGAACTCCGGGGTCTGACGGCCGAGCCGCCCGATGCCCGAAGATCCGCGGTACCGACGGTTTTATCAAGTCGTCGAGAGCATTCCGGAGGGCCGTGTAGCCACCTACGGGTTGGTCGCGACGCTCGCGGGCAAACCGGGTCGCGCTCGACTGGTCGGCCACGCTCTGAGTACTCTCGAAGAGGAGAGCACCGTACCCTGGCACAGGGTCGTCAACTCGCGGGGCGAGATCAGCCGGCGCGGGCTCGGAGACAGCGAGCACTTTCAGAGAATTCTCCTGGAGTCGGAGGGAGTGGTGTTTAGCGAGGGCGGCAGAATCAGCCTCAAACGGTATTTATGGAAGTAGGCCTGAGGCCGTGGCCTCGCGGCCGGTTCGATCTCCAGGTGGGCGGCGATAGACTAGCTCGCGATCCGCGATGATTTGGCGTCACCCAGGTCCGGCCGTTTGTGTGCTCGTTTGGGGAGCGGTAGCTTCGATTTGGAACGCGGCGGCCCCGCTGCAAGCGTTCGAAACCGATCAGTACCTCGCTCTCGACGCGCCGATCGCCGACTCGGCCGCGGTCGTCAACGCGTATTTGAACGAGGAACTGGAGCTTTTGCTGAACCGCTCAGCGTCCGACGGACTCCGCTGCGAACAGGTGCCGGATCGGTATTACCGCCGCCTGTTTCAGTGGCTTCTGGCTTCGCGACTGCAGAAGTTTCTGAAGAACGAGCCCGCCGTCGACTTGTTCCCCGAC
>JAZDDE010000009.1:0-11525 GCA_036679495.1 Gemmatimonadota bacterium
GCGTTCCCGGGTCAGCGTGGTCTGTAGCCCGCACCCCGACCGGCTTCCACTGCTGAACAATCGGCTCGTCGGGGCTGGCCTCGCCGGCGCATCGCCGGACCTCTGCCTGGCTGCCTACGCCGCCGTTCGACCCGGCTCCAACCTGGCTGTGCTCGATCCGCTTCCGGGCACGGAAACGCTGCTGGCCGGCGCGGGGGCGCAGGTTCTGGCGGCGGAGGACCGCGCCATAGCGGTTCGGCGAGTACACTAGCCTGGTTTGCCGGTCCGTTTCCCCCGCTCTACTTTGGCCACACTGCCAGACTGCGACTGAATGCAAGGACATCTGAGATGGGGCTGTTGAGCTTCTTTGCGGGGACTGCAAAGGGAACCGAGGAGAAACCGGACTATTACGAGGAGGGGCTGAGCCTCGCCCGCTCCGAGCGATTCCACGAGGCTCTGACTTCACTACGCCTTTCCCTCCGCGAGCGCCCCGGCGATGTGGCGACGCTGGAACAGATGGGTGTGGTGTATACCCGCATGGGTATGGCCGAAGATGCAGTAAAGATGTATCAGCGAGCCCTAGAGCAAGATGACTCGTCACCGGCTTCGCACTACGGGCTGGGCTTTCTCTTCCTGAACCAGGGAAATGAGGAAAGAGCGGAGCGGCACCTGGACACCTTCCTGAGTTTGCCCGGCATCACGGCCGGTCCTGATCATGTCCAGCATGCTGAGGAAGCGCTGGCCCGGCTTCGGCCTCCGCCTACGCCACCTCCTTCACAGCCGTCTTCACCAGCCGAGCCCCAGGCTTCAGCTCTCGGGGAGGATCTGGAGCTTGGCCTCTGACCTGGAACCGAACCTGAACTACATCGAGGTCCCACTTCCGGACGACTACACGCCGGGAACTCTCGTCGACCTGTTTCTGGCGGGAGCCAGCCGGCCGGACGGAGGCTCACTCTTCCGGAGGGAGCCGGACGGTGGGTGGCAGGAAGTCACCCGCGCCGTCTTCGTGGAGCGCGTTCGGGCCGTCGCGCTGGCCCTCCAGGCTCACGGGTACGAGCCTGGCGACCGGGTGGCCATCCTTTCGAACACGCGGCTGGAGTGGGCGCTGTGCGACTACGGCTCCCTCATGTCGGGGCTAGCTGTTGTCACCGTTTACCCGACACTACCCGCGGATCAGGTAGGGTATATCATCCGCGACTCCGGCTCTGTCGCTGTGTTCGCCGAGGATCGGGAGCAGCTCGAGAAGCTCAATTCGATCCGGGCTGAGCTGCCCGGCCTCCGGGAAGTGATTCTGTTTGACGCACCGATGCCGGCAGATACACCTCTGGGTGAAACGGTCACCAGTCTCGCAGACCTGGAGGCGGAGGGCGTGCGCGAGGCCAGCCGCTTAGAAGCGGAAGGCCGGCTCGGCGAGTACGAAACGCGAGCGCGGACGGTCAAACCGACCGATCTCGCGACCCTGATCTATACCTCGGGCACCACTGGCGCGCCCAAGGGAGTCATGCTGAGCCATTCCAACTTGTACAGCAACGCCATTTTCGCGGAGCAAGCGCTGCCTCTGGGACCCACCGATCGGGCGCTCAGCTGGCTACCCCTGTCCCACGCTTTTGAACGCACTGCCGGACATTTCCTGTTCTGGTACGTCGGAGCCGAGATCGCCTACGCGGAATCGCCGCTGACCGTTGCGCGCGATCTGCGAGAGATGCGCCCCACGGCGGTGATTGGGGTGCCCAGGCTGTACGAGAAAGTGTATGAGGCGGTAGAGGAGGCCGCGGAGGCCGGTGGTGCTCTCAAGAAGCTCATCTTTGCCTGGGCCAAGCGCGTGGGCGAGCGGGTAACCGATTTCCGGCAGGCCGGGAAGAGCGTTCCCTTCGGCCTGGCGCTGGCTCACCGTGTGGCCGACCGACTGGTGTTTGCTAAGCTTCGGGCCCGGGCCGGAGGCCGGATTCGGGCGTTTATCAGCGGCGCCGCACCGCTGTCACCGATGATCGCCCGGTTTTTCTACTCGGCGGGCCTGCCCGTGATCGAGGGCTACGGCCTCAGTGAGACATCGCCTGTCACCAACGTGAATCCGATCGACGCAATTCGTTTCGGAAAAGTAGGGCCGCCCTTGCAAGGCACCGAAGTCCGAATCGCCGATGACGGAGAGATTCTGGTGCGCGGAGCCCAGGTCATGATGGGTTACCATGGACTTCCGGAAAGGACGCAGGAGGTGCTGACGCCGGATGGGTGGTTCCAAACAGGCGACATCGGGGAGCTGGATGCCGACGGGTATCTGAAGATCACGGACCGAAAGAAGAATCTGATTGTCACAGCCGCAGGAAAGAACATCGCGCCCCAGCCCATAGAAGAGCTGATCGGCCGGTCACCTTTCGTCGAACAGGTGATAATGCTGGGAGATCGCCGGCGCTTTCCGTTCGTACTGGTCGTCCCCAGCGCGCAGGCACTGCGGGCGGCAGCGCCGGGCGACGAATACTCTGACCCCGAAGGCGAGGAACTGAGCGGGAGCGCCCGGGTTCAGGAAGTCGTAGAGGCCGCCGTCTTGGGTACGCTCGACGGACTGGCCAGATTTGAGAAACCTAAGATGGTGCTGCTGGCGAGCGAGCCGTTCACGATCGAGAACGGATCCCTTACCCCCACGATGAAAATAAAGCGGCGGGTGGTCGCCGAGCAGTATGCCGAAGCTATCGAGGCCATGTACGAGCAGGCCGAAGCCGAGATGGACGAAAAGGCGTGACGTCGCAGGAGCCGGTGGCTGTGGTTCTGGTGTCGGGACCCGATCTTTCGTCCATGCGGGAACTGGCCACGACGGTCGTGAGCGAACGCCTGGCCGCGTGCGCCAACGTGCTCCCGGGAGCCGTGTCCATCTATCGCTGGGAAGGCCGGCTTGAAACAGCCGATGAAGTGCTGGGGATCCTCAAGACCATACCGAGCCGCGTGGAGCATCTGGAGAAGCGAATTATTGAACTACATCCGTACGAGGTTCCCGAGGTGCTGGTCCTGACCTCGACTGGGGGCTCGAAGGCGTACGTGGACTGGGTCCACGACAGTGTTGAAGGAGAGTAGGGTGGTAGCTAGAAAGCGAGCCAAGAAGAAAGCGCCTACCGAGCACTTGCAGGCTGGCGTCCCTCAGCTCGACCTGCCGGACCTAGCCGGCGAGGAGCCCGAGCCTGAGCCGGTCGACGAAGCAGTGGTGGTCGAGGATGCGGCATTGGCCGAGCCTGAGCCGGTCGACGACGGTGGCGACGCCGCCGCCGATGACGATGAGGCATACGACTACGATGACGCGGCCGAGACCGATCGTACTACCGCCGCATTAGGCCGGATCGAGCTGGAACGCGGTCCCTCGCCCGGACAGCGAGACATGGACGCCCTGTACGCACAGGCCAAAGAGTTGAGCAAGAGCGGCGATCTGGAAGGGGCCGTGGCCGCGTATAGCCGTCTCCTGGGCCGTAAACCGGATCACCTGAAGGCGCGCAACAACCTCGGGTACACCTACGATCAAATGGGAGAGCCCGAGCGAGCTCTCGAGCAATACCGGGCGGCGCTGGAACTCGACCCCGAGAACGTCCGCCTGCTCAACAACATCGGGGCTGTGCTGGCGGCGCTCGGGCAATACTCAGAAGCGGAGGCAGAACTTCGGCGCGCGCTGAGAATTGACCCGGATGCTTCTGATACGGCGCTCAATCTCGGTCTCGTGTTGTTCAAGAAGGGGCTATACGATGCGGCTGCGGGCGAGCTGAGGCATGCCATTGAGTTGGACGAAGGAAAGGGACAGGCCTGGTTCTATCTAGGCGAGGCTCTGAACCGTCTGGCCCGATTCGACGAGGCGCTGGAGGCTCTGGAGCGCGCCGTCGAGCTTCAGCCCAATCACGCCCGGTCCTTCTACCTGATGGGAATTCTGTATGACCGGCTGCATCGGCCGGATCTGGCTTCAGACATGTATCGTAAGGCGACCGAGCTAGGACAGACCTGAGAAATCAGGGTAGCAGCCAACGAATTCCGACGAGCGCAAGCCCGATAAACGCCCCCAACAGGTAGCCTAGACGGACGATCAGATTCAGTTCCTGCTGCGTGACTGACCGAATCAGCTGCTCCAGGTCAGAGAGTGGAAACTCCATGATCTTGGTCTCGACGCGCTCCGCGACCCGGACGTTTGCCGTGACCTCAGGGATCTTGGCCGATATCCAGGCCCAGACGGGTTCGGACAGCGCTTTAGTGAGACGATCCGCGGTCCCCTCGCGGGCCAGCCCCTTCACGGTCCCGATCGGCTGGTTCAGCGCCCGTTCAACCAGCCACTCCTGGAAGCGCGCCATCAGGGCCGTTCCCCGCTCGGACCGCAGGCCTCCGGCTGCCCAGCCGCCCGCCCGCTGGGCCGGGACCAACCGGACCAGATCCGCCCAGCTTCGGTCGCCCGCTTTGAACACAGCGGTTTCGGCTCGATCCAGAAGGAACGCTCGGACATGATCGTCTGCCGTGGCCTGCACCACCCATCCGGTGATCGCGTCGAGCGCGGTTTCCACCTGCGGATCTCCGGGATTGCCCAACACCTGCACTACGGGCCGCCGCAGAAACTCGACCACGCCCTCGTTGACGCTGCGCGCGATCGCAGCCTGCGCCTCGGGCTCGCGCAGGAGCTCTCCAAGCCGATCCGCCCCGTCCGCTTCGATCGTGTCGATGACCTTGGCGACCGTCTCCTCAGTAATGATCAGCTTGGCCACCACCCGCTGATGGAACCGGAGATCCTGCATGAAGCGCTCGAGAAGGTCGTGAATGGCGCGTTCCACACTGTTCCGGGCGGCCGGATCTTCCAGAAACCGGCCGACACGCTCGATCGCGACCGGCAGGTAGTCGCTGATCGCGTGCTCCACGGCGCCGACCAGGCCGGCCGGCAACAGCTCCTCAAAAGAGCGGCCAGGCTGAAGAAGGCGTTCGGTGGCCCGAGCGAGGTGCTGCCGGACGGTATCGGAGAAGCTGTCCGAGGCGGCGACCGTGTCGAGCCAGCTCTCCGCCCGTGTCCGGAGGTCCGCGATCACTTCCGGACTCACAGAGTCAGCCAGCGACTCAGATTCGAGCGACTCTGCCAGAGTGGCGAGAATCCGCTGAGAATCTTCCCCGAACGCATCGGAATCGAGCGCAGTGATCGCTCGGTCGCACAGCGCCTCAGCGATCGTGCGCAAGGTGCCGCGGATTTCGGGCAGCGCCGTTTCGGGGACCAGATCGCTGAGCGCCGGTTTCTCCCCTTCGAGCAGATCTAGGATGAGCTTCCGAAGCTGATCGTTGAACGCCTCCCGCAGTCGTTCGTCCTGGAGCTCCGCCGCCACATCCTCGGGTGTGAGAAGTCGTGTCCCGATCGTTCGCCCTATCGTGCTCGCCAGCCGGCTCTGGTTCTTGGGCACGGCGCCCTGAAGCCAGCTGACCTCCCGGCCGAACAGGCGGGGAGGCTTGTAGGGATGGAACAGCATCATGATCGCGACGCGGTTGGTAACGCCGCCCGCGAACGCACCGAACAGAACGGTGAGGCCATCCCTAATCCACTGGAGCGCGGCCTCGCTCATGGCCCTCTTTCTTCGGTGCCAACGCCCACTACCGGGCGGCGCCGTCCTGCCATCATGAGCGTTCCGACCACCCGGTAGGCGCGCACTCCGGAGTCTCGCCGGGCTAAATCGTCCACGAAGGGCACGATTCCGCTCAGTTCTCCCGTGATGCCCGCTTCAGGAAGGGTGATCCTCCACTGGTCAGACACGACCCGGGCGGGGAAGAGGTCTTCAATCACGAGGTCTGGCCATTCGTTCTCGACCCCATCGATCACCGTCCACGCGGTGGCGGGCGCCTGTGCGCCCACATGGCTGCGCATAAAGAGGAACGCATTGCCGAGCGTGTCTGCCAGCAGGAGCTGCTGGGGCCGGGAACTCGGCATCGGAGACTGACTGGATCGCGCCCCCCGACGTGCCAGGAGAAACCCGGCCTGCGAAACGGTACCATCGGACAGCGTGGCGATCGCCAGGCTTTCGGGCTGCCCGGTCGCACCGGCCCAGCTGGCCAATACGCGAGATGAGCGAAGGCGAATGTTCTTCGCTCCGTCCTCGATGTCCAGCCCGGCGACTTCGCCGGCAGGGCCGATGATGACGCGCATTGAGGAGGTCGGAACCACTCGCCACGCCGCCCGCGGAATCGGGAGTGAAGAGCTCTCGTTGAGCACCAGATTCCAGCCCGCGGCGCCTCTCAACCAGCTCCTGTACGCGATTCGTGTTTCGCCGGCCGAAGTACGATTGTTGAGGGACGAATGCATGAGGAGTGCGCGAGATCCTGTCCCCACGAACGTGAGACTGGCCCGGTAGTGAGCCGGGGTCACCAGAGCTAGGTCCGTACCCCCAGGCGGATCGGGAATCGTCTCGGCTGAAGGATCGGTTTCTCCGCCACAGCCGGCGAGCACCAGCCCGAGAACGGCGGCACACCAATCCCGAGTCGGAATCTTCACCGAAGGTTCACCGGTTCTCAGCTATGTGCACGCACCGCCCCGTCCTCATTCTCGTTCATTCGACCGCCAGTCTCACAGCCCAAAGCGGCGCATCGCCGCCCGGGGCAACAACGTACACAGCAATACGCCAGGCTGACAGGAATCCCGCGGCAGCGTACCTTGCCTCGCTCGCCACAACCTTCGAAACCGCCAAAAGCGACTACCTATGCAGCTCTATACGAAGATCGCGATCGGACTGATTCTCGGAGTCGTTGCGGGCCTCGCTGCCAATCTTGGGGATATCGGATGGCTGAGGGACACGCTGATCGCGATCGAGCCGGCAGGAAAGGCCTGGATCCGGTTGATTACCATGGTCGTGATTCCCCTGGTCGTCGCCAGCCTGGTGGTGGGAACGGCGAGCCTTGGGGACATCACCAAGGTAGGCCGGATCGGCGGCAAGACGATGGGCTACTATCTGATTACGACTGTCATCGCCGTCGTTATCGGTCTGGTTCTCTCAAACGTGTTTCGGCCCGGCGCCGGTATCGATGCGGCAGTCCTGGCTGATCTCCGGTCGACGTACATGGAGCAGGGTGCGGCCGGCGTCGAACTGTCAGCGTCCACACCGAGCATCGTAGAGCTGCTGGTCGATCTGATACCGAGCAATCCTGTGGCGGCTATGGCTTCCGGCAATATGCTGCCGATTATCTTCTTCACCATATTCTTCGGGGCGGCACTGTCCGCGCTTCCGGACCCACAGCGCATGCCCGTGGTCAACTTCTTCGATGGCGTCAACGAAGCCTCGATGAAGATGATCCACTGGATCATGATTCTGGCCCCCTACGCCGTGTTTACGCTCATTGCCGCCGTGATCGCACGCTTCGGAACGGAAGTCCTGCGCGGGCTCGCGATGTACAGCTTCGTCGTGATCCTGGGCCTCCTCTTACACGGGCTGATCACCTATACCTCTGCGCTTAAATTCCTGGCAAAGGTCAATCCGCTGACGTTCCTTCGCCGCGTTCGCGAGGCTCAGCTGATCGCCTTTTCCACATCCAGCTCGAACGCCACGCTGCCGGTGACGATGGAGACCGCTGAGCACAATCTCGGGGTGAGCAAGGAAGTGTCGAGCTTCGTCCTGCCTCTGGGAGCTACCGTCAACCTGGACGGCACCGCTTTGTATCAAGCAGTGGCGACGATGTTCATTGCCCAGGTACTGGTAGGCGGGATCTCCCTGAGCGCCCAGCTCGGGATCGTCCTGACCGCGACGCTGGCGTCCATCGGGGCGGCCGGAGTGCCCAGCGCGGGCCTGGTGATCCTTGTGGTCGTGCTTCAGCAGGCGCTCGCCGGCACAGGGGTAGATCCGGCGGTGGGTATCGCGCTCGTGCTTGGAGTGGACCGGATTCTGGATATGTGCCGCACGGCCCTGAATGTGACGGGTGATCTAACGGCGGCGGCGGTGATCGCTCGCTCGGAGGGCGAATTGAACATGCCCGACTTGGATGCGGCGGCCTAGCTGGAGGTCAGCCGTGTCTCGGGGCCGAGGCGATCATCCAGGGCCGCGAGCAGGCTCGTGATCCGCCTACTGTGGCTTGGTTTCAAAGGACTATCCGGGCGCTTTTCTGTAGCGCGAGGTCCGGAACGGAGGTCCACTTTGGTAAAACCGTTCTCGTCCAGGCTGACCCAGATCGCGAGGTCGTCGACGCGGCGCTGAAGCCGGGACCGGCATGTTATGGTGAGCAGCCCGAGGCCCTCGTCGGAGTGCACGAGCTGCCAGCGCGAGCGGTCCCGGATTTCGGCCACGATCGCATCCCAGACTCGCGCGAAGGGCACCGAATAGGTCCGGCCATCCGGTCCGCCCTGGCTGCGGGTGTCTACCCCGCCACCGCTGGCCAAAGCGTCCTGTTCCCGCGCCGAATCCATCAGCTACTCCCCCGTCTGCTGCCGTGAACATGGGCCCCGAACTCGGTTGCCGGCCCCGAATAACCGGCATACGTTCGATGCCGAGCCTCAATCAGAACCACTGAGAACACTACATGCAAGCCATACTCCCTCTGGCCGGAAAAGGGACCCGCCTCCGGCCACAGACACATACCCGACCCAAACCTCTGCTTCGGGTGGCCAACCGGCCTGTGCTGGACTACGTCCTGGAGCAGTTGAAGGAAGCTGGGGTGGACGAGATCATAGGCATCATGGGCCACCTGGCGCCCCAGATAGAGACCCACCTCTCCGAGTGGCACTCCGATCTGTCGTTCCGGCAGGTTGAACAGGTCCAGCAGCTTGGTACGGCCGACGCCATTCGACTGGCAGAGCCCCTGGTGGACGGACCGGTTCTGATCGTGTTCGTCGATACCCTGTTCGATGCGGATATGGGCCTGATCGAGGCGCGACCCGATGTGGACGGGATCATCTGGGCCAAAGAGGTGGAGGACTATCAGAGGTTCGGTGTGATCGTCCATGATGACGACGGCTACATGCAGAACATAGTAGAGAAGCCGTCCGAGCCGATTTCCCGCCTGGCCAATATCGGAGTCTATTTCATCCGTGACTGGCGGCTCATGTTCGAGGGCATTCGGCACACGATGGCGACGCCCCCTCGCGGTGGAGAGCATTACCTGACCGACGCGTTCCAGTACATGATCGATCAGGGTGACAAGCTTCTGACCGCAGAAGTCAGCGCCTGGTGGGACTGCGGTAAGATCGAGACGATCCTGGACACCAACCGCCTGGTGCTGGAAAATGGAGCAGCCTCGCGGCCAGCCTCGGCCGACGGATCCGTGGTCGCGGATCCTGTATGTGTGGCAGACGGCGTAACTCTTGAGTCCTCGAACATCGGTCCAAACGTGAGTATCGCCGCCGGAAGCGTGATTCGGGGCTCGCGGCTGTCCAACTGTATCGTCGGCGAGTGTGTCACTCTGGTAGACTGCGATCTGACCGACTCTCTCATCGGAGATCACGTTGAGGCTACAGGTCTGCGGGGCACGGTCAGTCTCGGGGACCATACCTTTATTCAGCCGGCCTGACATGTCAAAGGCTAGCTCGAAGGATCTCATCTACAACTGGAACCGGCTGCCAGGCAGTTTCGACTATACCGGCCTTACGGTTGAGCTGGACGATGAGACCCTGCGAGACGGTCTTCAGAACCCCTCCGTACGCGATCCGTCCACGCCGCAGAAGATCGAGATGCTCCATCTCATCGCGGGGCTCGGCATTCACGCGCTGGACATCGGCCTGCCTGGTGCCGGGCCCAGGGCCCGGGAGGCGGCCCTGGCGCTCGCACGCGAAATCGCCGACCAGAACCTCCCCGTGTCGCCCAACTGTGCCGCGCGCACTGTACAGGTAGATATCGAGCCGATCGTGGATATCGCCGAGGCCACCGGGCTGCGCATGGAGGTCGGGGCGTTCATCGGAAGCTCGCCCATCCGGCAATACGCGGAGGGGTGGGATGAGGAGATGCTTCTGCGTTCTACGGAGACGGCGATCACGTTCGCCGTCTCCAAGGGACTCGATGTGATGTATGTCACTGAGGACACGACCCGCTCGAGGCCGGAGACCCTGCGGAGACTCTACACGGCGGCGATCGAGCACGGCGCGGGCCGCATTTGCCTCACCGATACCGTGGGCCACGCGACGCCGCACGGGGTCCGGCAGCTCGTCCGGTTTATCAAGAAAGTAGTCGCCGATTCAGGTGAACCGGTGAAGATCGACTGGCACGGGCACCGCGACCGCGGGCTCGGGATTCCCAACGCGCTCGCGGCGATTGAGGAAGGGGTGGATCGGGTCCACGGCACGGCTCTCGGAATCGGGGAGCGAGTCGGAAACACGGAGATGGATCTGCTGCTCGTGAACCTGAAGCTGCTCGAGATGCACGATCACGATCTTACCAGTCTTCCCGCGTACTGCGCGCTGGCCGCCGAGATATGTGGCGTCGAAATCCCACACGCCTATCCGGTCCTCGGGTGCGATGCGTTTCGGACCGGAACTGGTGTCCACGCCGCGGCCATCATCAAGGCCATCGGGATGGAGGATGACTGGCTCATCGACCGCGTGTATAGCGGGGTTCCGGCTTCGTTCTTCGGACTCAGCCAAACGATCGAAATCTCTCCCGTCTCGGGCCTCAGCAACGTTCGATACTGGCTCGGCGAGCACGGACACGATGCCAGCGACAAGGGCCTGTGCGACGCGATCTTCGGCCTGGCGAAGCGCACTGACCACACCCTGGCGGCCGACGAGATCGAGGCTGAAATCGAGCGCTATCAGGCGTCTGTAGAGGGTGCGTAGGCGCCGGTGAGCCTCTCGCCGCTGATCCACCGCCTCTTGGCCCTGTTTCTGGCCTTCGGAGGGCTGCTGGTCGCGTTCAGCGGGCTCTCTCTGCAGGCCTCCGGCCGGGGTGGCGCTGCCGCACTAGCCGCGATAGTTGGCCTTTCCCTGTTCGGGGCCGGGCTCTGGTTGATTCGCGGGATTTCCGCTGATCGATGACCCGCCCGGCGATCATCGCCCACCGAGGCGCCGCTGCTGAGGCGCCCGAGAACAGTATGCCGGCGCTTGAACTGGCTATGCGGCTCGGAGCGGACGCTTTGGAGCTGGACGTGCAGCAGTCGGCAGACGGCCGAGTCGTGATAATTCATGACCCGACGCTGGAGCGGACGGCCGATGCGGAAGGCGCCATCGCGGAGATGGCGTGGTCGGATCTGCGGGACATTCGCCTCAAGCCGACGCCTGGGCCGGGTCCGGGCTCGGCCGCGAGCCAGACGCCGGACGCGGACCAAGTCGCTGCGGGGCGCGGCGCGGCTATGGAGAGCGATCCGACCCTATCGACACTCGATGAGGTCTTCGAGCGCTTTCCGGACGTCGAAATCACGGTGGACGTGAAGGCTCTTCGTGCGGCAGCGGACGTGGTTACGCTCATCCAGCGATTCGAGCGCGTGGACCGCACGATTCTGTACATTGAAGACGGCACGGAGTTGCCGGCATTCGGCACCTACCCGGGGCGCCGAGCGACGTCGACTCGACAAGCCCTGCGGTTGGCGCTAGATCGGGGCTGGCCCGCGCGCAGCTCGGAACGAGAGGTCCCGGAGGTTGTACACAC
>JAZDDE010000090.1:0-3878 GCA_036679495.1 Gemmatimonadota bacterium
TCGCCAGTAGCGGCGGAAGCCCCGGCGATGCCAGCGGACCACGGTCTCGGGACGCACCATCACGAGAGCGCTTCTCCAGCGAGGCCACAGGCGCGAGAGGGCGATCCAGAAGGCACGATCGAGGGGGGAGAGCCGTGGCCTGCGGTGTCGATGGGCGTAGACCGCGAGCTGCTGTCGGAGCGCAAGCTCGACCACGGCCTGGTCCTGGCGACTCCGGATAGAGGGCGGCCACGCTGCGAAGGGTCGAGATCCCGAGGGTGAGCAGCGCCCGCATCATGGGCGCCATTCTGCTCCAGTTCAGCGCACCCAAGGAGCCTGAATCTGATGAGCTGTCGGGTCTACCCTCTGAGAACGAGTGCGGGCGCCGTGGGCGAAACAGATTCAACGAGGACGAATATTGAGAACGGACAGCCGTGCCTTCAGGGCTAGCCGGCGGCGCTGAGCGTCGGTGAAGCGTAGCCGCTTTCCGCCGAGCATCTCCCTTAGCGCTCGAATCTCCTCCTTCTGGTAAGCGACGACCGCTTCCTGCTCACGATGGATCCAGCCGGCCAGCATCATCAAGATCGCGTGGGGAGCAGTACTCCAGAAGTTCAATGCCATCATGCATCCCATAATACGCTGGGTTGGGCGATCGGGAGGGTTGAGCGCGGCGGGCTAAAGCCTAGGAATCGTTGATGAAGGAAGGCGATCGAGTTTCGGGACACTACGCGTGGGAAGATACAGGGAAATCTCCCGAACTCGGGCAGACCTGAGGGGCCCGCGTAGGGGCGTCAAGCCCGTTGTGGACCGCGTGGAGCGGATTTCCCTAGAACCGAGAACAGGGAAATCGTGGTCGAGGATCAGGGCAACTCCTCGCCCGAGCAGGGACGGACACGGAGACCGAAGAACCGCTGCGCGAAGGTGAACTGGGTCTCGAAGATTCTCCGGGGAAGATCATCGCTCTGCTCGTCCGAACCCGCACGGCCCCGAGCAACCGTGGCCTACTGGAAATCGGGAGAATTGGCGGCTTTAGTCAGATTACACGAAGAAGCGGGAACAGGGAAATTCGTGGAGTGCTCATCCGGGGCGCGAGCGTACGCCAGTCAGTGAGTCGGACACCGGGATGAGAAACGACGACCGCGCCAGCCTTCAGGACGCTGGAATCATTGACGTTTCGGATCGGCCGACTTTTGGCACACTACGCCGTCTACGGGGCCAAGGGCCTCAAGCGTCCCGTGCCGGCTCGCGCCGGCGCCGAGCCGGCCGGCGAGGCGGAGGAGGGCGCCGAGGCCTGAGCGCCGGAACCATCGGGGGCGGTGCGCGTGGGCAAGCCACTGGGTCGATACTCGGAAGCGTGCGACATGGCGGCAAGCGAAGCACCCACGAGCCGACCTCGCCCGTGACCTCGAGCGTGCACAAGAGAGGGCATTCCAATGTCATCCCAAAACGGTGACGGCGGCCGGGGCGGTCCCCGGGGTAGCGGGGCCACACCCGGTTCCGAGATCGAGGATCTGATCCGGCAGGCGCAGGATCAGCTCAAGCAGATCATGCCGAGCGGTGGTCCGCGCGAAGTCATCGTCCTTGCCGTCCTCGCTCTGGCCGGCCTGGCCGCATGGACGGCCTTCTACACGGTGCCGAGCGACTCTGTCGCTGTGGTGCAACGTTTCGGTAGATATCTCAAGGAGGTTCCGCCGGGACTGCAGTTCAGGCTGCCGCTCGGCATTGATACGGCCACCATCGTTCCCGTCAAGCGACAGTTGAAGCAGGAATTCGGGTTCACGACCCCGGGCGCGCGCGATCCGTACCAGGGCTCTCGTGCCCGCGACGGGAAACAGGAAACGCAGATGGTGACGGGAGATCTCAACGCCGCACTGGTGGAGTGGGTGGTTCAATACCGCATCTCGGAGCCGGTCAAGTTCCTCTTCGAGGTCCGGAAACCGAGTGAAACCCTCCGCTATGTCTCCGAATCCGTCATGCGGGAAGTCGTGGGCGATCGCACCGTAGACGAGGTGATTACGATCGGCCGCCAGGAAATCGAGACGGAAGCGCTGACCAAGATGCAGGCGCTCGCAACCAAATACGCAATGGGGATCAGCATCGACCAGGTGCAATTGAAGAACATCAATCCGCCCGAACCGGTGCAGGAGTCGTTCAACGAGGTCAACCAGGCTCAGCAGGAGAAGGAGAAGCTGATCAACGAAGCCCGGCGCGATTACAACAAAGTGATCCCGCTGGCCGAGGGCGAGAAGGATCAGCGGATCCGCGAGGCCGACGGCTACCGGCTCAAGCGGATCAATGAAGCGGAAGGCGATGTCGCTCGGTTCAGCGCCTTGTTGGCGGAATACAGCAAGGCCCCGGAGGTGACTCGCCGCCGCATCTATATCGAGACCCTGCAGAACGTCATGCCCCGCATACGCTCCAAGATCATCATCGATGAGCAGACGCGCAGCATCCTGCCATTGCTGAATCTCGACTCCCACAGCTTCGACTCCCAGAAGGGAGATCAGCCGTGAACAGGATCATGCAAGTCGCCATCTTGGCGGTCCTGGCAATCGGAATCTTCGTCTTGATGAGCTCGATCTATACGGTGAGCGAAGTCGAGCAAGTGATCGTCACCCAGTTCGGCAAGCCTGTCGGCCAACCCGTCACGTCCGCCGGCCTCAAGGTCAAGCTGCCCTTCATCCAGGACGTCAATCCGATCGACAAGCGGGTTCTCGAGTGGGACGGCCGTCCGTCGGACATGCCGACCAAGGACAAGCTCTACATCTCGGTCGACCTCTTCGCCCGCTGGCGGATCACCGATCCCCTCCAGTACTTCCTGCGGCTGCGCGATGAACGCAGCGCTCAGTCCCGGCTGGACGACATCCTGGGCAGCGAGACCCGAAACGCCGTCGCCAAGCATGAGCTGATCGAGATCATCCGCACCACCAAGGATCGCGTGCCCCTGCGCGACGCCCTCCTGACCGATGCGGAGCGGGAGCTCGACATGGGATCCCTGGTGCCGATCCAGAAGGGACGCAAGCTGGTCGAGCAGGAGATCTTTGCCGCAGCGGCCGAGAAGGTTCGCGTGTTCGGCATCGAATTGCTCGATATCCGCTTCAAGCGGATCAACTACAACGAGAGCGTGCGCCCGAAGATCTACGATCGAATGATCAGTGAACGGCGACAGATCGCGGAACGCTTCTTGTCCGAGGGGAACGGGGAGGCCGCCAGAATCCGCGGCAACCGCGTGCGCGACCTGAACAAGATCCAGTCCGAAGCGTACCGGGAGGTCGAGGAGATCCGCGGCGTGGCGGACGCGAAGGCCACCGAGATCTATGCCAGGGCCTACAACCAGAGCCCCGAAGCGGTAGAGTTCTATGAGTTCACCCGGACGATGCAGTCCTACAAGTCGATCATCGGCGAGGGGACGACGCTCGTCCTTTCCACGGACAGCGACCTCTTCAAGTTCCTGAAGGGGATGACTCCGGATGGCGACATCGGCTCGGCCCGACGTTCCCGTGATACCCGATGACCATGCGCGCACGCTGAAGGGCGGGGACTTTCCGTCGACCCGTCGCCCGAAGCGGCGACTGTGGGGAGTGCTCCGCCCAGCGCCGTGGGCGAGTCGGGATGAAAGATTGCCTGGCGGATACGGGGTTCGATCGGCTTCCCGCGGAGCTCGTGGACCGCGTATTGTCCCAAAACTCGATTGCCTTCTTTCATCAACGATTCCAAGGCCGTAGCCCGCCGCGCTCAACCCTCCGGATCGCCCAATCGCGCGTATTATGGGACGCATGGCATTAATCTTCTGGAGTACTGCTGCCCACACGATCGGGATGATGCTGGCCGGCTGGATTCATCGCGAGCAAGAAGCGGTCGTCGTGTACCAGAAGGAGGAGATTCGAGCGCTACGGGAG
>JAZDDE010000091.1:0-2219 GCA_036679495.1 Gemmatimonadota bacterium
CCTGCGCAGGAGTCGCCACATGAGGGACGTGGACATTCAGCTCGAGCCCTGACCTAGAACAGCTCGGGGTTGAGGACCTCGCGGCGTACGAGCCGGCCATCTTCGTAGTAGGAACGGACGTCGACCCTCCCGTCGCCGTCCATGTCGTGCTCGTCCATCACCAACAGGTCCCCTTGGTAGTAGAAGAACGCGTCTCGTACACCGTCGTCATCTCGATCGACCTGACGACCGCTGGTCCGTCCGGCCCTGTACTGCTCCCAGACATCTGGCCGGCCGTTGAAATCCGTGTCGAGAATTTGGGCGATGATCTTGCCTGAGCGGAGATTCCGCCAGCAGTCGACGCGGCCGTCGTGGTTCCGATCGAGCTGCTTGAGGAACACCTCGCCCCCGTCCTTGGGCGACCAGTGAATCTCCTCGTGCAGCCCGTCCCCATCGGCATCCACGCGGTGCTCGATGAGCATGATCGTGCCACCGCCGAGGTTTGTGGGTTTGAGTGAGATTTCCGTGGCCTCGCTTGCGAGGGGCCTAGTGTCGTAGGGGACGGGAGGGGCTCGGCGGTCGGCGACGGGGGCCGAACCCTGTTGCTCCGAGCCGCTAGAACGAGTCGCCACGTCGCTCTCGGGATCGCCCAGAGCCTTGAGCTCATCCAGCAGCTCCTGCCGCCGCGTGGTCGCTTCCCAGATTTCGTCCCGCACCTCCTCCCTCGCAGGCGTCGTCCAAGCGGCCACCTCAGGGGCGAGGAAAAGGGCGAGTCCGCAAAGGACCCAGCGCAAGGTCCGCGGCGGCGAATCCACCGCTGCAGCTTCAAAGAAAGGGGGGGCCATGGGACAGATTCTTCTCCGCACACCCCGAGAGGCTGGCCGCTCATCTCACTCTCGGGGCTTGGATCCTGGAGACACCATTCTAACCATCATCGGGGTATGGTGTCTAGAGGACACCAAGCGACTGAAATTCCCCACGGAGTACGCCATGGACTGCGACGCATGGTCCGTTGCAGAACTGCAAGTGCCTGGAATAACAGGGAAAATGAACCGGGTTGGGCTAGAGATAGAAAATCGCTGTTCCCCAGGTATAGCCGGAGCCGAACACCGTGGACAGTACGAGGTCCCCCCTCTTGACCTTCCCGCGCTGACGCCAGTAGTCGATCGTCAGCGGCACGCTGGCCGCGGTCGTGTTTCCGTAGCACTGGATCGAGTTGAGCACTTTCTCGGGCGGGATCTCCGCGTTCTCAGCCACGGCCTCGTTGATCCGCAGGTTGGCCTGGTGCGGCACGAACCAGCTGATGTCATCCCAGCTCAGCTCCGTCTTGTTCAGCGCCGTCTGGGTCGCGATCGCCATGCGGCGAACGGCGTTCACGAAGACCTGCCTGCCGTTCATCTGCGGATACATCGTAGAGTTCTGCTCCCGATCGCGAGGGTCGTACGCGATGTAGGGAAGCTTGTGGATCTCGAACGCTTTCGCATATAGGTCCCAGGCGCCCGCGCCATCGGCGTGGACCTCCGTGTAGAGGATGCCCCTTTGCGGGTCGTCTTTCTGCGTCGGGCCGATCACCACGGCTCCGGCGCCGTCTCCGAACAGGACCGTCACATCCCGGCCTCGAGTGGAGAAATCGAGCGAGTGACTGTGCAGCTCCGCGCCCACCAGCAGAACGCGGCGGTAGAGACCGCAGCGTACGAAGGCGTCGGCCATCTGCAAGCCATACAGAAAACCGCTGCACTGCTGCCGGATGTCGTAGCAGGCGCAGCCATTCTCTCCATCGATACCCAACTTCGACTGCAGGAAAACTCCCGTCCCGGGGAATTGGATGTCCGGAGAGAGCGTTGCGAGGATGACGCAGTCGATCTGCCCAGGCGCGACATCGGCGTCAGCCAGAGCGCGCAGCGAGGCCTGCAGGGCTAGATCGCTGCAGCCCACAGAAGCGTCGTTCGGAACGTAGCGGCGCTCCTCGATTCCGGAGCGGGCACGAATCCACTCGTCTCCGGTGTCCGTCTGTTGCTCCTCGCAGCGTACGTGTTGGTCGTTGAGGAACGGGAGTTCCTCGTTCGTCACGACGCGATCGGGAACGTAGGAGCCGATTCCCAGGATCTGAGCGCGCATCACAACGTCCTTCTATGACTGATTCAGAGGGTCGCCTGGTTCTCCGACCACGCGGTTCGTCTTGTCTCCAGCCCAGCAGCGAGCATAGACCGGAGCAGCTTCGTGTTCACCCTCCACGGGCC
>JAZDDE010000092.1:0-3584 GCA_036679495.1 Gemmatimonadota bacterium
GGGAGCGGGCATCCTTCTGGCCCCAGCGTTCTCCAAGCGACCGTCGATCCATGCAACTGCGCTGATTCTCACCGTAGCTGTCCCTGTTGCGCTCGGGCTCCTCGGCACGCGCGCCGCCTAACAAGGCGCTGCAGCTGACGTGGCACAGCGCGTTTCAATCGATGTTGGTAGCCTTCTGGCATCAACCTTGGGTGCTTCAGCCACCGTCAGCGGCCTGTGCCACGCAGCTGAGCGCCCAGTCCGTTAGGCGGACACGCGAACCCGTGAAACTGTTCTTGCGCGAAGCACGATTCGAAGACGCGGACGCTCTCATTTCCATACGCCACCAGGCGATCATGGCTCTTGCGCCGGAATACGGAGCCGCTGCCGCGATCCGGTGGTCCGGCTCTGCCTCACCCAATTATGCGATCGACGTTATCGGTGCGTACACCGTGTTCGTAGCTGAGTCCGAGTCAGGACTCGTCGGTTGGGTCGCCTTTCGCGATGACACGATCGAGCACATATATACCAGGCCTGACACGTCTCGAGTCGGCACGAGCCTGATGGACCGCGCGGAAGCCCTGATCGGCGCGGCAGGATTCGAAGTGGCGGTCCTAGATGCCAGTCCGAATGCCGTTTCCTTCTATGAGCAGCGTGGGTACGAGGTCGTGGCTGGCCCCAAGGCCAACACTTCCCTCCCCATGGCCAAACCCATCCTATGTGCCGCCTAACAAGTTGTTGGAGTCGGACGCGGCCACATTTGGGCGTTAGCGGAGTGCTAACCTTCTGGCGTCAACCGTTGTTGGCGTAGCGGGCTCGGCGGCGGGCCGCGCCGCTCAACAACCGATCCGTTAGACAGCAGGGCGACCTTCATGGAGATCGAAATCAAGCGGTACGCTCCGGCTGAGCTCGACTCTGCGGTCTCAGTTCTTGCCGATGCGTTCGTGTCCAATCCGACCCACGTAGCTGCCTTTGGACCGCAACGGCTTGATCAGAACCGGCTCTTCTTTCGAATTGGGCTGGAGCACATGTTCACCGGCCACGCCTGTGTCGCCCTCGTGGACGGCCAAGTACAAGCGTATGCCCACTTTGTCGCGTCTCCCGCGTGCCTCCCGCCCCCCGACGAGTTCGAGGCCGCCGCGGCGACGTTCTTGAAACCTCTTGGGGATGCGCTGCCTAGAGTCGTGGAGTGGTTTTCCTCGTGGTGCCGAAACGACCCCGCGGAGCCGCACCTCCACCTCGGGCCGATTGGGGTGTCGCCGACGCTACAAGGGCAGGGTGTCGGCACGGCTCTCATGAACTACTACATCGATTCTCTCGAGACGGAAGCCACAGCCGGATACCTCGAGACCAACAAGCCCGAGAATGTGGAGTTCTATCAGAAGTTCGGGTTCGTCGTTCGGCACGAGGAGAAGGTCATCGGTACGCCGAACTGGTACATGTGGAGGCCCTCGGCGTAGGCCTGCTGCTTAGTATCAACTTTGAAGTGCAGCAATCGCTAGGCGGCATGGAAGCGCTCCTCCGGTGTCTCGAAGCTATATCTCTTGCGTGGTCTGGTGTTCAGTTTCTTCGCGATCCGGTTGCAGTCCCACTGGGTCACGCGGGCCATGCTTGTCCGCTTGGGTAGGTACTGACGGATCAGCCCGTTGGTGTTCTCGTTCGTCCCTCTCTCCCAGGCGTGGTGCGGGGTCGCGAAGTAGAACTTCACGTCTGTCGCCCGCTCGATCGTCTTGTACGAGTGGAACTCGGTTCCGTTGTCGGAGGTGATCGTCCGGAACTTCCCAGGGTGCTTCCGGATCAGATGGATCGTTCGCTGGGCGAGCTCTGCCATGTTCCGGGATGCCAGCTTCCCGATCAGGACGTAGCCCGTGGCCCGCTCCACCAACGTCACGATGCAGTGGTCGTTCCCGACGCCCATCACCGTGTCGATCTCCCAGTGGCCTACCGTCTGACGGCGCTCCACGCCTGCGGGTCGCTTCGAGATGTGCCGCTTGCCCGCAAGCCTCCCTCGGCTGTCGTAGCGCGCGTAGCGCTTCCGACGCTTCTTCTTCGCACATCGCAGGTAGCCAGACGGGTCACCCCTGGGCTCGGTCCTCCCAGACGTAGCGATAGATGGTCTCGTGGCGGATCGAGAGCTCCCGGGTCTTCCAGAGGGACCCTGACACCTGCTCGGGGCTCCACTTCTTGCGCAGCAGCGACTCCACGCGCTTACACTCCTGCTCGCCGAAGCGCTGGTTGCGACGCGAACGCCGACCGTTGGCTTGCTCCTGGGCCTTGCTCGGACGATAGCGGCCATCCCAGGGCGAACGGTTGCGTCGAAGTTCCCTCGAGATCGTGCTCCGGTGCCTCCTCAACCGTCGGGCAGTCTCCGCGGCCCCGCACCCCGCCTGGCGCAGCGCGGAGATCCGGTATCGTTCTTCCAGGGTGATCTGGTGGTACCTCACTCGTTCCTCCCCATTCTTCGCCGTTTGTGGAAGAGCGAGTGTTCCAGGTCACCCCTTCTTTTTCACGAGCTGTTGCACTTGCTGTGTGAATTCGCCCTGTCTAACAAGGCGCTGCAGCTGACCGGCCACAGCCTGCTCCAATCGAGTCTGGTAGCTTGTGGCTCAGTGCCTTGGTAGTCGTCGGCGGGGCGTTCCCGCAGGCCGGCAGCTGAGCGCCCGGTCCGTTAGGCGGCGGGGCGAGCTACTGTCCGTCGACCCACTCTGCAGCCTTCACCGGGAAATCATCCCGATAGACGGGAACGACACAAAATGCGTGGCCCGTCGGAGCCTCCATCACAACGTGTCGATCGATTCGTGCCTTCACTCGGGCTCCTAGCTTTCCCAGACGAACTACTTCAGCCTCAACGTCGTCCGTCTCAATGTCAAGGTGAACGGCACGTTCCTCGTTGGGCACGCTCTGGAGCAACACGAACGGTCCACCAGCGCCGCCAACGCGGCCCCTCAATGAGGAATAGCGCGGTCCGTCAGTCGGCACCGCCTCCTTCCCCAGGACGCCACTCCAGAACTTCACGCCACCTTCGTAGTCTTCATCCGCGCAGTCGATGACTACAGTCGAGAGCCGGCTTCGGTGCATTCGGGGATACCTCCCTGTGAGTCTCTAATTCTCGCGCAGGAGCACAGGTCCCGCCGTCTAACAAGGCGCTGCAGCTGACCGGCCACAGCTTGCTCCAATCGAGTCTGGTAGCCTTTGGCTAAGGGCATTGGTAGTCGCCTGCGAGACGTTCCCGCCGGCCGGCAGCTGAGCGCCCGGTCCGTTAGGCGGCAGGATGGTAGATCCCAGCGCTTCAGCGTCGCTACCCATCGACTTCCGAGCGTCTCCCCGAAAGACGCTTCTCCTGTACCTGTTCTCCGTCGCAACGTTGGCGCCGTACCTCGCGGACCCAGAGGTCTGGGAGCTTGGTGTGCTCGGTGGTGTCGCTGGTGCTTTAGCGACCGCAGACCTGGTCTGGCGGATCCGCAATCCGATCCTGACTGTCTCGCCATGGTCACTCGTGCACCGACGAGCTCTTCTGAGCAGGGCGCGCGAGTTCTCGATGCCCGATCTCGTACGCTGGAAACTCGCGGCGGGCGTGCTCTCCCTCGAGCTGCGATCAGGCCAAC
>JAZDDE010000093.1:0-10219 GCA_036679495.1 Gemmatimonadota bacterium
TATTTCTCGGATCCCAACCGAACGGCGCCAGAGAAGCTCAAGACCGGCATTCTCACAAAGGTTCATTGAGTCGTACGCCCGGAGGCCAAATGGTCGCTGCGTTCCCTCAGGCATATCCGTGGCGTTCGAGAGGCAGTGAGCGCAGGCGCTGGCCGGTCGCCGCGAAAAGTGCGTTGGCGACTGCCGGTGCGACCAGCGCCGTCGACGGCTCGCCCATGCCTCCCGGCTCGGCGTCGCTGTCGACCAGCATGACGTCGATCTCCGGCACCTCGTTCATTCGCAGGATGCGGAACGTGTCGTAGTTCTGCTGCACGACACGGCCGCCCTCGAGTGTGATCTCGCCCCACAGGGCGGCCGAGAGACCGAAGATGATCCCGCTCTGAATCTGAGCGGTTACGATACTAGGATTGATCATCTGTCCGCAGTCAGCGGCGCAGACGACCTTGTGCACGATCGCCTTGCCACCTCGCATTTCGATCTCGGCCACCTGCGCCATGTAGGTTCCGTAGCCTTCCATCAGGGCGATGCCTTGGTGTCGGCTGGCGGCGGCCTTACCCCAGCCTGCCCGCTCGGCGGCCCGCTCCAGCACGCCGAGCCAACGGCTCTCCGGCTGCCGCTCGAGGAGCGCACGCCGAAACTCGTAGGGATCGCGTCCGGCGACATGCGCCAGCTCGTCCATGAAGCTCTCGGCGACGAAGCAGTTGGTCGCGTGGCTCACGGAGCGCCAGTATCCGACGTTGATCCCGATCTCTTCCTGAAGGTAGGCGACGTGCACATTCGGCACGTCGTACGGGTAGTTCGCCGCCGCCTCGATGGCGAACGGGTCGATCATCGACTCCAGCACGGCAGGCGCCCAGCGCGAGGTGATCGACGGGCTGCAGATCTCGAACTTCCAGGCGACCAGACTGCCGTCGGGGCCGAAGCCGGCGGTGCAGCGGTCGTACGCAGGTGGCCGGTAGTAATCGTGAGTCGTGTCGTCCTCGCGCGACCACAGCAGCTTGACCGGCGCTCCCGCGGCCCTGGCTGCCTCGACCGCATCGGGCACGAAGTCCGATTCCAGTCGGCGGCCGAATCCACCGCCCAGAAACGTCGTGTGGACGTGGGCGCGCTCGGGAGGCAAGCCCGCGGCTGCGGCGGCTGCCGCCTGGGCGGACTGCTGGACCTGCGTTGGCACATAGACGTGCACGTCGCCATCGACGAACTGTGCCGTGCAGTTCTGCGGCTCCAGCGTGGCGTGCGCGAGCAGCGGAAGCTCGTATATGGCCTCGATGCGCCGCCTCGCCCGGGACAGCGCGGCATCGGCATCACCATCCTCGCGGGCGACCTGCGCTTCAGCGGCCCGCGTTTCGAGAGCGTTCTTCAGCCGGGCGCGGATGGCCGCGTTGTCGAGGTTCGCATTGGCCCCGGGCGACCACTCGATCGGCAGCGCGTCACGGGCCTGCTTCGCCTGCCACCAGGTGTCCGCGAGCACGACCACGCCGTTGGTAGTCTGCACCACCTGCCGGACGCCCGACATTCCCTCGGCCACGGCGGCATCGAAGCTCGCCACCTGGCCGCCGAGCACCGAACTCTGCGCCAGAGCGCCGTACAGCATGCCGGGCAGACGGATGTCGATGCCGAACCCGGCGCTGCCGTCCACCTTGGCGGGCGTGTCGAGCCGCCGCCGATCCTTGCCGATCTGCGTGAACTCGTCGGCCGGCTTGAGCGGAACCTTCTCCGGCACCGGGAGGGCGGCCGCGGCGCTCGCCAGCTGACCGTAGGTAAGACTTTCGCCGTCGGCGCTTATGATGGCGCCGTTCTCGGCCCGCAGCGTGGCAGCCTCGACGCCCCACTCGTCGGCGGCGGCCTGCGTCAATCGGATCCGGGCCTCCGCGCCCGCCCGGCGCAGCTTCTCCCAGGCTTCGCGCACGCTAGTGCTGGCACCCGTCACCTGGACGCCGAGAAGCTCGTTTGTGTACAGATCGCCTGCCGGCGCCGCCTCGACGCGGATCAACTCGACCGGGACCTCTAGTTCTTCCGCGATGATCGTCGGCAGGGCCGTGTAGACACCCTGGCCCATCTCGGAGCGACCACTCAGGAAGACGATCGAGCCGTCGGTGTCGATGCGCAGCCAAGCGTTGGGCTGCACGGGCACGTCGGGTCCTCCGGCTAGTCCCCGGGGTCCGCGTCCGCAGGACGGCAGGCTGAGCGCGATCAGCAGTCCGCCGCCGGCTACGGCGCTGGTCTTCAGGAACGCGCGGCGGGTCGGGTCGGCGAGGCCTGCGGCTGGTGGGGCATCGTTGCAGGCATTCAGGGCGTGGCGGTTCATGATGCGCTCCCGGCCGTACTACGGGCGATTTCCGCCGCCCGGTGAATGGCAGCCCGGATGCGGTGATACGTGCCGCAGCGACAGAGATTGCCCGACATGGCGCTGTCGATGTCGGCGTCACTCGGGTTCGGGCTGCGAGCCAGCAGCGCCGCGGCCGACATCATCTGGCCCGACTGGCAGTAGCCGCACTGTGGCACGTCGACCTCGATCCAGCCACGCTGCACGGGATGGCTGCGGTCACCCGACAGCCCCTCGACCGTCGTGATCTCGCTCTCGCCGACCACACGGACCGGGGTCTGGCAGGAGCGGATCGGCTGGCCGTTCAAGTGCACCGTGCAGGCGCCACAGAGCGACTGGCCACAGCCGTACTTGGTGCCGGTTAGGCCGAGTGTGTCACGCAGCACCCACAGCAGAGGAGTGTCCGGCTCGACATCAGCCTCGTAGGACTGACCGTTGACTTTCAGCGTGACCATCGGGTTCGCCTCCCAGATCGAGCGCGATCAGACGCGGAGCCATCATAGCCGAAGGCGCGCGATTCGCAAAACACGATGCGTGGAAGTGAGGGAGTGACCCCGGCCGGACTCGAACCGGCGACCTCGGGATTAGGAATACAGGGTACGGTCTCTACGTAGACCTCTGGTTTCTCCACAGACCTGAAGGAACAGGGCATTCTATGTAGTCCCGCTCCGACACGCGTCTCTGGCTTCCACCCCCACCTTGAGATCAGGATGCATTGGATAGTCCGTGTCTTCTTGCCTCATTCGCGCCCACGCGGCCTAACTCTTCATAGACTGCAGGTGGCTCCGCCAGGGTGCTGAACCGGCGATCTTTGTCTTTGCGTTTCAGTGGGTTACGGCGTGGTTGTCGCCAGTCCACCGGACGGGATGAGCCACGGCGTCACCCGGGTAGGAGCCCCTGGTACCACTTGGCGAGTTCTTCACCGATCATATGAGGGTTGTCCTCCTGCAAGTAGTGGATGCCCTCGCCAATATCCACCGTCTGGAGGTTGGGCAGGTGCTCCGCGCACCACGCGACGGTCGCCGCGTCGGTGATACCGCCCGGCGTGGCATAGAAGAGCAACTTGGGCAGCTCGGAGGCTTGAAGTTTCTCGCAGTTCGCGGTCACGAGTGCTGCGACGTCGGCCGGTTTCCCGTCGATGGGAACCTCCAGGGGCCAGACACGGACCGGCTTGCGGCTCTTGACGGTCGGGAACGGCTCGGCGTAGCGCGCCCTTTCTTCGGTGGTGAGCTTGCGCACTATGGCTTGCGGCAGGATTTGCTTCACGAATACGTTCGCGACGCTGACCATCAGCCAGCCGAGACCGGGCGTGCGCATAAGCTTGAAGCCTAACTTGAAGTCCTTGGGAAACTGGGCCCAGCTCGCGGGCCGGATAATAGCCTCCATGAACGCGAGGGCTTTGACGTTGCCCTCGTGGCGCATGGCGTAGTCGAAGCCGAGCGCGGAGCCCCAGTCATGGATGACAAAAGTGATGTTCTCGAGCCCGAGGGCGTCTATGAAACCATCGACGTAGCGGACGTGATCCACGAACCGGTAGGCCAGGTCCGGCTTGTCGGACTTCCCCATTCCGATCAGATCGGGCGCGATGCAGCGTCCGTGCGGCGATAGGTAAGGGATGATATTGCGCCACAGGTACGAGGACGTTGGGTTGCCGTGCAGGAAGAGGATCGGGTCGCCCGATCCCTCGTCGATATAGTGCATCCGCGAGCCGTGAACGGTGGCGTACTTGGAGTCGAACGGGAACTCGGCGGAGCTTTCCTTTTCGCTGCTCATGCTTCCTCCGGGTGGCGTCTATGGGCGCTAGGTCGAGATGCCGGGTCAGAGCTCCTGGTAGACCGGCCCCGATCCTCCCCCTCGATGCCCTCTCGGGTGTGTGGAGGAAAACGGTAGTCCGGGGCCAGCTCGGCTATGCAGTGCAGCAGGCCCACCTGGTAAGCGGCGCGTGCCCGGCCGCCCGGTTCCAGTCTTCCTTCGCCCGCTGATTCTTAGTAGGCTCGTCCGACGACCCGATAGCCTCGGTCCGGATCGGGCAGCAGGTAGACGCGAACCGAGCGGGGGCTGGGCTGGCCTGGCCCTGGGATCGCTGTGAGCTCCAGCTTGGCCAGTCGTTTCTCCAGCGGCTGCCTGTGTAAACTCTCCCAGAACTCGGGGCCTAGGCGGTTTCCGCGGGCGTCGGTCGGGATGGGGAGCGCGACTTCGCCGTGACCGTCGGGGGAGAGCCTCGGCTCGAGCACTTCTCGCATCCGAAGGCCAGCCTCTGGGAACTCGAAGCGCACCTCGTATCTGCGTCCTGCAGCCGCTACGATCCCCTCGGCGACCGCCATATCCCGGAACACGAGAGCGGGTCTCTCCGATGTACTGGTGATGGCCAGATCTTCGAGCGGTGTCACGCGCAGATACCAGTAGCGAACGGTGAGGTCTCGACGGGCCAGGATCGCCTGGGCCAAGACTTCCGCTGTTTCGGGGTTGCTGAACTGGCCCGTCGCTACCGCGGCGCGGATCTGCTCCTCGTCGAAGCTGGCCACCAGCTTCGCGCCCCAGTAGCCATCGCGCGTCGTCAGGTGCTTGAAGGCAGAGTTCGGGTAATTGTTCCGCCAGCTGCCGGGGTCGAAGAGATCCGGCGAATAGAAGCCCAGCGAACCACTCTGAGGCTCATAATCGTAGCGTTCCCAGCTGGCGGTATAGGCCCCGGCGGTGATCAAGCGAGCAGCGATGTTGCCGAGATCGAGCTGGTACTCCACCCCATCGCTGGGACCGCTGGGATGAATGCTCGAGCTCCAAAGAGTGGAGCCGAAGTCGATCAGGTAGTGCTTCACGAAACGACGGCCGTCCTCATCGACGACGAGGTCGAGGGAGTTGTGCTGTTTCGTGTCGATGTGGTTGAGCCACGCGGCCATCACGTACAGCCCCCGGAGTTCGCGACGGTGCTGGTGGGGGATCGTGTCAGCGGGGTCGTCGCTACGCCTACCCTCGTATTCGAACGGGCCGATGTCTACTCCGGCCAGAATCCGGCTGGCCACCGCTCGCATGCGGCCGTCCTGACGCTGCGGTAAGCTCCGCAGCAGCTCCTGCAGATCCGCGTCCGTCATCGGTACGTCTCGTCCGCGCTCGTCCTCGAACATCAGCGATTCTGCAGCTCGGACCTTCGCGGGATCGAACACGGTAACGTGAGTGGCGGCCGTGTTGTATCCGGCCGCGTGGAACAGGCGCTGGCTTATACTCTCCGCAGCCGTCATGAGCTCGGCATGGCCGGCGGGGTCGAACTTGATGAGGTACTCTACGCCCGCGGCGTCGCGGATCCTGAAGCCTGGAGTGACGCCCTGAACCTTTGCCCCGATCACCGTCCAGAGCCCGCTGGTGTCGGGCCCCGTTCCGTCGCCGGGCCCGCGCGCGACTCCAGCGGGCGTCAGCCGCCGCCGAACGTTCCGGTGCGTAAACCAGCTCGAATTCACCACATCGTCTTCGGCGGTGGGGTTGTAGGCCTCGACCTTCTCGCCAAACAAGTCACGAAACGCCCGGGGCAGGATGATCACAGAACGGAGAGGCCTGCTAACGCTGTGCTCGATGAAGTCCGGGGGGATGCCCGGATTCCTCTTGTGCGGCACCTCGGTGAGCGTGCTGGCTTCGGAACTCGGTCTTACCAGACCCTCGCTCACTACCAGACGCGATCGCGCGCACGATGCCAACCCAAGGGCGCAGATCGCGAGAACGACGGGCTGCCGGTATCGTAGCGAGGTCATAAGCCAAGTCCAAAAGTGAGTCTTACTGTCGTCCGCTCGCCGCCTAGCGCAAGCGCCAGGTGCGCGAGCCGCGACGTCTCGGTGAGCAGGCTCAAGGCGAAGCCGTAGCTCTCCTGCAAGCGATCGAAACGGAATTCGCTGCTCAGGCGCCGCGCTACCATCCCTCCGTAAAGGAAGAAGGAGGCATCTAAGGCGGAGCGGCCGCGCGAGTCATCCCACAAGCGGTAGCGGTACTCGGCCTGACCTAGTATCAGGTCGCGGTCGCGGAATCGGTCCGCGCGGTAGGATGGCAGGTTTGTCGCCCCTCCGAGCCCGGGGAGACGGTAGAAAGCGACTTCGCCGTCCCCGTTGGGACGCAGAGACTCGTAGTAGATGGCCAGAGCCAAGCTTCGTATCCGATGGTCGAATGGCAGATCAATTCCGGCGCTGGCAGTGAACCTGCCAAAATCGGCGGCGCCATCGGTATCGCTTTGATTCCAATGATAGCCCACGCTCGCCCAATGCCCTCCGCGCTCCACGGCGTGAGAATAGCCCACTCGCCAGGCGGCAGACGCGCCGATCGAGAAGTAGTCCTCTTCCACGTCAAAGCCGGGGATCTCTAGGGGCGCGAAGGTGCTATCGACGTCGGGTCTCCGATCATCGTTGCCCTGCCCAGCCTCGCTCCGCTCCCATCCACCGCTTACCTCGAACGCGAGATATCTCGTCGGAATGAAGACAAACAGTCCGCCGACCTGATATCGGTCCAAATCGAAATCGGAGCGAGCCTCCTCGCGGCTGTCCCTGCCGATCCCGAAGAACTCGTCTTCGGCTCGGTGCTCGGTCAATACAAGCGCCTGAACGCCGAATGCCGGACCTTCAACATGCTCTACGTCGGCCAGTCCGTAGCCGATTCGCGCCTGCGCCCGCCAGTACTGCTTGACGGTAGCACCACCGTGCACATTCGCCCAAACCGACCTCTCTCTGGGCGGTGCCCCCAGCAGTAGAGTGCCCCCGGTTCCCGAGTTCGGCCCCTGCCCAGCGAAGGACGGATAGATGCCCGTATTATTGAGCTGCTCGTTGTAGTACACGAGCCAGGGGATCCAGTGGCCACGGTCCGCTACCCCACCCAGCGCCGTGAGACCCGACCCTACGAGATAGAGCGGGAACCCGATCACCTTGAAGGGGAACTCGAGAATGTCCCAGCCCTCGACGCCGGGGGCGCCCCGCTCGACGACGGCGACAGAATCCTCTTGTGCCTGTCCGATTGAAGGCAGGCCGAAGGTCAGCAAGAGGACGAGAGCGCCTAGGCTCGCTACACTCGGCCTTGAGTGGAGGCGAGCTCGGCCTCGGCATCGACACGATGGTTTCATATGCCAGATAGCCTCCTATAAGCTCACACGGTTAGGGCTACACCGTGCTCTCCCGGCCGAGCGTTAGGGACCGTGACAAGAAAAAAACGAGTCCCGGTCCATGCGCCTGAAAGAGCCGCGAATACGGGCTGCGACCGGCCACGCCCGACGAACCTACACGCCGGCTGGCTCGTTGATCGAGATCCCGAACTTCGCCGGATCCGAGTCCGCCTCGGAGGCCGGCACGAAGAAGCGCTCCAACCCTGCCGGAACGAGGGTCAGGAGTAGGGTAGCCGATTCGCTGTTGACGCGAATTGTGTGGGGGACTCCCTGCGGGAGTGCCGCGAACGCTCCCGGACCCACGTCGATCGCCGACTCGCCGACGACGGCCGTGATCTCACCGTCTACGACATACACCATCTCATCTTCGCGCGAGTGGGTGTGGAGCGGGGGCTCGTCGCCGGGAAACACGTGGTAACGAACTACCGCATATGCACCAGCGCTTTCGGCCCCTCCTACTGCGATCTCGGCGCTCGACCCGTTCCCGAACTGGATCAACTCACCAGCGCCGGGCGTGTTCAATACTGGCTGTGACACTGACACGATAGTCTCCTTGTGAAACGTGAATGCAGAGCCTCACAGGCATTGTACTTCAATCGCTGCGTGAAGCCGTCAACTCAGGCCGGCGCGCGTTGCTAAGGCCCCGTTCCAGGGCCGCAGTTTCCGTCGGTTTAGACGGCGAGTGCTCCCGCAGACTCAGTGATCGCCGCGACGGCTTGGCTTGTCGTCCAGACCGTGTTCGCCAGGAACCGGAAGTTGACGACCGCGGCCTCGTATCCGTTGCCCTCTTCGATGATGGCTGCCGCGGTAGCATCGAGCACTACCGCCACCTCGAACCCGGTTTCCAGCAAGTGTCGAAGATGCGCTTCCACGCATAGGTTTGCCGACATGCCCGCGAGGATGACCTTGTCGACGAGCCGTTTCCGAAGCTGAAGCACGAGGTCGTTGTTCTGAGGCCCGTACACCTTGTGCGGACTACATACGACGGTCTTTCCGTCTTCAATGTAGGGCTTGTAGCCCTCCAGCCAGTCGGGACCCGAACCGTCGAATCCGTCCAGGCTGAGGGGATCCTTACGGTCGAACATGTTGCTGCTGTGCATGACCTTTTCGAGCGCGCCCTCGAACTTCCAGGAGTGGTCGTGCGGGTAGTAGTAGTGGGGCGAGATGAACACCGGCATTCCAGTTCCCTTGGCCGCTTTGAACAGCTCCCCGATGTTCTGGACCGTACCGTTCTCGGTGACGTTCTGGCCGACGAGGTCCCACATGACTCCGTCCGGGCTGAGGAAGTCGTTTTGGGGGTCCGTGATGACCAGGGCGGTTCGCTTCTGATCGATGACCATGTCAGGATTCGGAAGTCCCATAGTCGCCTCCGTTTTTCTTCGGCAGATCCGCCGCAAGGAGAGCTGGGGATAGCTCCAATCAGCGCTCTGCTCGTGGGATTCCTTACTGCAGCGTAGGAGTATTCTCCACAATGATGTTTCATTGCGGTTTACGCAAATTTTCTGGTCAGATCGCCGGGACCGATTCGACCGGTCCTTCCAGGACCAGGCCCGGATGATTCGTACGCTCTCTAGGTCCCCTGCAGTCGTTATTTGGGGCCAGACTTTGACCATATTTGACCGTCAGCGCGCAAGGGCACCGCCTTGCGCCACACATTTGGCCCATCCGTTAGGTTGCTGTTCTCATGGGTGTCGGTGGGATACGGAATTCGGAAGGTGAGAGTGCCATGACTGAAACCTCGTCGGTGGTCGTCACCAGAAGGGTCAAACCCGGGTGTGAAGATGCATATGAGACCCTGCTCAACGGGCTATCGGAAGACTCCAAGAAGCTCGACGGCTTTCTGGGGGCACAAGTTCTACGCCCAGATGTCTCCAGTCACGGTGAATACCACATCACGCTGCGCTTCGCTAACGAGAAGACACGCAAGGACTGGGAGGGGTCTACGGAGCGCCAGGGCTGGGTGGACGCAATGAAGGCCCTGGCGGAAGAGCCGACGGTTCGAGTCTTGACGGGTCTCGAGGCGTGGTTCACGCTTCCCGCTGACGGGCCAACCAAGGTAGCGCCGAATTACAAGACTGCTGTTGTGGTCTGGATCGCGATTTTCCCAACAGTCCTCCTACTCTCAACGCTGCTATCCCGATTGCCGATCGATCTACCTCCCGTACTCTCTGTATTGGCGGTGACGGTCATTGCCGTCCCGCTTGCTGTCTACGTTCTCTTGCCGAGATTGACGCGGTTCTTCGCATCCTGGCTGTACCAGTAGTAGGCGTCCAAAGGAAGCTCGCCAGCTAGAAGACCATATTGAGGCGAATTCACAAGAGCGGATCGGTCCTCTACGTAGCGAGCGCGTTGACAGGGAATCCCACTTATTTTGGGTAGAAACATGATTGCAAAACAGAATCGTCTACTGGTTACCAAGATCGTGCGGCTGAACAAGTCCGGGCTCAACGTTCGCTATGCCGAGTTAGGCGACCCGGCGAAACCATCGGTGTTGTTACTCCATGGCGTGCCCGAGAATCTGCAGGCCTGGTACGCTGTCGCGCCGCTCCTGGCAGAGAAATACCACGTGCTAGCGCTCGATTGGCCTGGTTTTGGCGGGAGCGACCCGTTTACATCGTCCGAGGACTACACCTCGCGCCGCTTCGCTGAGGTAATTGTAGACTTCATGGACTCGCTTCACATCCGTCAAGCGAACCTAGTGGCCACAGACATTGCCGTTCTACCTTCACTACTGGTTGGCCTCAAGCACCCGAGCCGTGTCATTA
>JAZDDE010000094.1:0-2016 GCA_036679495.1 Gemmatimonadota bacterium
CGCAACACCTGCAGGGTCTCCTCGGGGAGCTGTGACAGGGTCTGCTCGCCTAGCACACCCCGAAGAAACACGACGAGCGCCTTTTCGTCGTCGCCTCGTTTGAAGGCACGGGTGGTTGGAAGCAACGTCCCCAAGGCGAACTGCATGATCGCGACCGCTATCTTCGGACGGGTTGCCATCAGCCTCAACAGCTCCGCAGCGCGGGGTGGGACGCTCACAAAAAGGGGCAATGCAGGTGGCTCTGCAAGCACTAGGGACCTGATGACTTTGGGATATCGAATTGCGGCGAGCAGACTGATAAAGGCGCCAGAGGAACTCCCCACGACGTGCGCTGGTTCGGCGCCGATCTCGCGGATGAAGGCGGCAAGGTCGTCGACGTGCGGGTCGAACGGGTTGGCGGCCTCGGGCTCGATGCCGGCGTTGGGCCTGCAGTAACGCTGGCTGTAGGAGATTGCACGGTAGGCGGCGCCCACCACCGGAAGCTGCTTTCCCCACACACGAAGGTCAGCGGTCCCGCCGTGGACGAAGAGTACCGGGGGGCCTTCGCCATGCTCGCAGTAGGCAAGAGTCGTCCCATTGACCTTGGCTGTCTTGGTGAGTTCGAACATGGCATCCGTCATCGACTTGGTCTCCTCCTCGTTGCTCGTTTTGCTCCCTGCTACGCCGCCCAACGGATCGGGCTTCAGCTGCAACAGACAGCGCTGACTCTCAGCGCGGTGGCACAGCGTCCCGACGCCAGAATGCTACCGAATTCAGGAACGCTCAGCTGGCTGTTGGCAGCTGCAAGCCCTTGTTGGGCGGCGTGCGAGCTACCGAGAGACTGACCACCCGAGGCGCTCGAGGGAGTTCGCGAGCTTCTCGAAGTTCGTAGTCCAGAAGACAACGAAGGCGGGCGAGGCAGAATCGTTGTGCTCAATTCGGAGGCCGGTCGAAAAGAAGGCCCGGTGTCTAGCCAGAGTCTGAACGTTCGCCTTCTCGAATCGGTGCTGCTTGCCGAATACGCTGAGGGTGATCTCGGCAGGAGTGGCGACAATCGTTGCGAATGGGATGGTGGCGTTAAACGAGTCGAGTCGCGAACCGCCGGTCTGAGAGTACGATTCGATTCCGGAGGCATGGGCTTCAGCTTCAACGCGATTCGCCTTCGCTCTCGCCCAGCGCCACCCGAAGATGACCCCGCCGATCGCGAAAACTTGGATACTTACGACGATGGTCGGGATCCAAGCTTCCACTCACGCCGCCCAACGGACATGGTGTTCAGCGGCCGGCCGCGGGAACGTCCCGCGAAGGCGCCGAACAGCTTGGCCACAGGCTACCAGACCAGTTGAACGCAGCGGAGAGCCGGTCCGCTGCAACACCTTGTTAGGCCGCGCCCCTCCGCGGGCTCAGGCCCCACTCCTTGTGAAGGCGGAAGCCCGCTCTCGCATTTCCTCTGAGGAGACGTCTTCCTTGTGCGTGGAGACTATCCATGTGTGCCCGAACGGGTCCGCGAACCGCCCGGAGCGATCCCCGTAGAACTGGTCGCCTATGGAGATCAGTACTTTCGCACCGGCTGCTACTGCTTGGCCGGCGATCTTGTCAACGTCTTCGAGACGTATAGGTGCAGCATGACGGCGGAGCCACCTAGCGATTCGGGACTCGGCGTTTCGGGCGATTCGTCACGTATCAGGATCCTGGAGTCACCTATCTGAATTTCGGCGTTTGCGATTCTCCCGGTCGGGTCCGCCATGCGCGCCAACTCCGTGGCTCCGAAGGCTCTCCGGTAGAACTCGATAGCGTCGGACGCGTTCCGGATCGTGAGGTACGGCGTAACTGTGTGATATCCATCGGGGATCGGTTGGACTGCCATTCGTCGTCCTTCTACTACGGCCGCACGTGCCTGCTCGATGCACCGTGGCGCGGCCTACGGACATGGTGTTCAGCGGCCTGGCCCGCTGACCGCCAGCGAACAAGCGCCGAATACCGACGCCAGAAGGCTACCAACATCGATTGAAGCGCGCTGTGGCCAGGTCCGCTGCA
>JAZDDE010000095.1:0-4223 GCA_036679495.1 Gemmatimonadota bacterium
CCGCTCAGGACGCCGTTCCTGGCAACCGGCTGCTATCGGCCCGGGCCCGTAGCCTCGGCATTGTCGTCGGCGTGTTTCCTCCGGGACCGGAGAACGCCATCACGGATGTTGAGGGTTTGCTAGTGGGCCATTCAACTGTCATCGAGGGCACGAACGTGCGCACCGGGGTTACGGCAATCCTTCCGCACGGTGACAACGTCTACCAGCGGCGAATACCGGCTGCGATACATGTCGGCAACGGATTCGGGAAGCTGCTCGGGATCACGCAAGTGCAGGAATTGGGAGAGCTGGAGACCCCCATTCTCCTTACGTGCACACTTTGTGTATGGCAGGCAGCCAACGCGCTCGTGGATCACATGCTCAAACTGCCGGGAATGGAGAATGTCCGGTCGATCAATCCGGTCGTGGGCGAGACGAACGATGGTTATCTGAACGACATCCGCTCGCGGCCGATCCGGGCGGAGCACGTGCGCGAGGCTCTGGAGGCCGCGTCTGGCGGGCCCGTCGAGGAGGGTTCGGTCGGTGCCGGCACCGGCACGGTGGCCTTTGGATGGAAAGGGGGCATTGGAACCAGCTCGCGGGTGTTGCCCGCTTCGCTCGGCGGGCACACGGTGGGCGTCCTAGTACAGTCGAACTTCGGCGGAATCCTCACCATGAACGGCGCGCCGGTGGGCCGGGAGCTCGGCCAGTTCGCGTTCCAGCGCGATCTCGGAGAGAGCGCAGACGGCAGCATCATGATCGTTGTGGCGACGGACGCCCCGCTCGACAGCCGGCTTCTCGATCGCCTCGCGAAGCGCGCCCTCGTGGGACTGGCCCGTACGGGAGCCACTATGACGAACGGGTCCGGAGACTACGTCATAGCGTTCTCGACCACGGGCCGGGATCAGCCCCTACTCGGGAACGACGACATGTCACCTCTGTTCCAGGCCGTCGCTGAAGCCACGGAAGAAGCGATATACAATTCGCTACTGACCGCCAGGACTGTCACCGGACACAAGGGAACGATCGAAGCGCTGCCGCTCGCGCAGGTGGTCGAAATCTTGAAGAAGTACAACCTGGACCGCTAGATGGTAGCCGACGTTTCCTCAGGAATCACGGGACAAATCGTGCATCCGTCCGTGAGCGGCATCCATCACGTCACAGTGATCGCAGGAGATGCACAGGCCAATGTGGATTTCTACGTCGGGCTGTTGGGTCTTCGGCTGGTGAAGAAGACAGTGAATCAGGACATGCCCCACACGTATCATCTGTTCTACGCCGACGCCGTCGGTACACCGGGGACCGACCTGACGTTTTTCTCTTGGCCAGACATGCCCCCCGCCAGAGCGGGGGCGGGCCTGGCCTCCGAAGTCACGCTCGCCCTAGCCGAAGGCAGCCTCCCGTTCTGGCGAGACCGTCTCGCTGACCACGGGGTGGAAACGCATGAGCCGGAAGCGAGGTTCGGCGAGGACGTCCTGCCGTTCTCGGATCCACATGGCCTCGCTCTGGCCCTGGTCGAATCCAAGAACGAGCGTCCCTGGACCCCCTGGAGCGGAAGCTCGGTTCCTGAGGCTCACCAGATCCGGGGGGTGCACTCCGTGCGCATGCGGGTGCGATCGCTGGGCGCGACGAAGGACCTCCTGGTAAACGCGCTGGGCTTTCGGGAGGCAAGTGTGGATGATGGCTGGCATCGCCTGGAGGTGTCCAGCGGCGGCTCCGGCTGTCTCGTGGACATCTTGGAAGTACGGGACGAGCGCTTGGGACGCTGGGGTACCGGCGCCATTCACCATGTCGCATGGATCGCTGGTGACGCGGAAGAGGAGCTAACTTTGAGGGACCGCGTCGTAGAGTCCGGCCTTCGGCCGACAGAGGTTATCGACCGGTTTTGGTTTCGCTCCGTCTACTTCAAGGAGCCGGGTGGCGTGTTGTTCGAACTGGCGACTGAGGGCCCCGGATTCGCCAGGGACGAAGCGATCGACCACCTGGGTGAGCAGCTCATACTGCCGCCCTGGCTCGAGGAGCAGCGCGCGGAGATCGAAGCCGCATTACCGGACATCGTGGTACCAAGCCCGTAGTGCCGGAGACCTCTCAGCGCTTCTTCTTCTTCGCCAGGTCCTTGAGCTCTTTCAGCAGCTCGGTGGGATCGGGCCCTGTGCCGCAGCCGGGCTTGTGCGGACTGACGGGCTCGGGCGGCCGGGGCGGCCCTGGTGAACAGGGCGGCTCGGGAAGCCGCGCTGAGCGCTTCCGAATACGGGGCCTGCTCTTTTCCTTGCCCATCACACTCTCGAATCTCCTTCGCGTCGCCGCTTCGGAATATAACGGTTCACCGCGGCTCGGTATTCGTTGTAGTCCGACCCGAAGCGAAGCGCCAGTCCTGGTTCTTCGATCCGGACGATGAAAAGGTGGATGCCGACGGCTACGACTACACCGAACAGGACGATGGACACCGATTGATTCCAGAGGCCGAACCCGACCAAGAGAACGAAAACCCCGATGATCATAGGGTTTCGCACCCACCGGTAGGGACCGTGTGCCACGAACCTTCTGGGCGGGTCGAACGGTAACGGAGTCCCTTCGCCGTGGGCCACGAACACTACCCCGCATGATAGCGCTAGTGCTGCTCCCAGTACCATAAAGACGGCACCCATCGGCCGCATCCCGGCCGGAAGTTCAACGCCGAGTTGAGCGTCCATGCCGCGCAGACTCAGCGCTACCAGACCGAACAAGGACACTAACACCGCCATGTACAGCAGAGCTCTCAGCGCAATCCACAAGAACCTCATCCTTACCTGCTCCCTGGCTCCGGAACGAACGCAATGATGCGGGCCGGCGCCCCAGATCCGCCCCCGATCTTCATCGGCAGCGCGAGGACAGTGGCGCCCGCTTCGGGCAGCCTATCCAGGTAAGCTGGGCGTGTCCACACCGACGGCATCGATCACACGCTGAGACAGGAGGAACTCCGCCGCCTCGAGCGAAAATCCCGGGAAATGTAGGTTCTCTACATCGCCGGGCGCGTCTGTTCCCAGGTACTCTTTCTTGTCCGGCCACCGCTCTCCCCACCCACTGTGCATGAGCACGATCGCGCCCTCGGGAATCCGGCCATGAGCGCGCTCCCACTCCTGAATATCCTCCACGGTAAGCCGATAGTCGGGATCCACGGTCGCTTGGGTTCGAACGTCGATCACGGCTGCCGGACCGATCAGCTGCTTGACCGGTATCTCGTCGACTGTGCGTCTGCCCTCTGAGAAATGAGCGGGCGCGTCCAGGTGGGTCCCTCCGTGCTCAGCCAGGCTGATGTTGTTTGCGGCGTACCAGAATCCGCCTTCCGTCTGACCAGACGCCACCACCTCCAGCTCGAACGATTTGGCGGTCGGCCAATAAACCGTCTGCTCATCAAAGGCATGCGTAAGATCTATGATCTGGTCTTCGCTAGTGGGGCGGATCCTCTGAGTGGCGGGTACCGCGATCCACGGGAGCAGTATGAGCGCTCCCAGTCCTCCTACTCGATTCATGTGTGCCTCCTGGTTCGAAAGCGCCTACGCTGTAGGGAACTCTCACGGCAGGTTCGCTTTGCGTGGCTACGCGACCGACCCAGCACCGGCCGCGATCCCGATGCGTCGTTCGGACTCCGAAATCGGAACGTCGTTGGCACTCATGTCGCGGCGGCGCATGAGACCCTCCTCGTCGAACTCCCAGTGCTCGTTGCCGTGGGTCCGGAACCAGGAACCCGAATCCGCATCACGCCACTCATATTCGAAGCGCACAGAGATGCGGTTGTCGGTGTGGGCCCAGAGCTCCTTCATCAGTCTATAGTCGAGTTCCTTGGCCCATTTTCCTCGCAGGAACTCCGTGATCGCGTCGCGACCGACAAAGAACTCGTCCCGGTTTCGCCAATCCGAATCCGGTGTGTAGGCAAGAGCCACCCGCTCCGGGTCGCGGCTGTTCCAGGCGTCCTCGGCAGCCTGAACCTTCGCGCGGGCCGTCTCCGCGGTGAACGGCGGTATCAGTGGCTGCGTCATGTCGGTATCTCCGTGCTAGGCGTCCATGGCCATGAACAGGTTGTTGAGGGACTCAGATAGAGTTGGGTGCGAGAAGACGCCGTCCCTGAGGGCGGTGTACGGGACTCCTCCCATCATGGCCATCTGAACAACCGTCGCCACTTCGCCGCCCTCGATCCCAAGGACCGCCGCACCCAGGATCAGGTCCGTATCGTCGTCCACGATCGCCTTCATGAATCCCCGGGT
>JAZDDE010000096.1:0-7778 GCA_036679495.1 Gemmatimonadota bacterium
TACCACGATCGGCGTCGAAGCTCCACGCGTCGTCAAAGGCGACGCCACCGTCAGCTCCAGCGCCGTAGGTACCGGGGTCAGCACACCGAATCGGATGCCGCCTTCGAGGTTGACCTGGCCGTTGGGGATCAGGCGGAAGAGGTCGGACTCACCCTGGACAAAACCGCCTCCGGGAGGCACACACTGCACGCGTATACGGTGCAGGCTCGCGTCCGTGGGAACGGCCGTGAGAAGGAAGGAGCCGTCGGCGGCGACTTGTGTGGTGCGCGATTGGAGGGAGGCGGTGCAGGTGTCGTTCAGCTGGGCGGACGCGGGAGCAAGCCCGGCAAGAACCGTCAGCCACAAGCACGCCGACGCAGATCGAATCATCTCAGCCAGAGATCTAGAACCGCGCGTATGGGTCATTTCTCAACCTCCCGAAACGCACCCGCGCCTCTGCCTGGCAGCGGACCCAGATTCGCGAAGGCACGGCCGTCTCGAATAGGCGCCGCAGAAGCGCCCTCGACCATGCAAAACCTCATCAGTCGTCGCTATCGAGGTCCACCGGCCAAGATCAGAGCGCCGACCCCGGGACAGGGTCCGCCAAAGAATCTCCAGCGCATGCTGAACTTGCTTGGGCCAGGGAGACGCAGCCAGCTCTTCGAGGGTGAATGGGTTATAGAGCTGCCCCTCTCCCTCGAGATGCCACTCATGTCCAAGGATCTCTCTCGATCTCGTATCCCCGTCGAGGTCCCGCCAGAAGTCGCGCCGTTCCTGATTCCCCGAATAAGAGAGAATTGTGTTGGAGCAGCTCACGTTCTTGAATCCCCAGTCGTGAAGCCGAGCCTCCGCGGCCAGCTCCCGACGGGCAGCATCGATTCTCTCTAGCCACGGCTCGCCTGGCATCACCGCCAACGAAGCGGCATCCAGGCGGTCTCGAAAGCTCGAACCAGGAGAGGTAATCAAGCTCCAGACCGCTTTCGGCGTACGCAGTGCCTCGGCGACCTTCTGCGACGGCGGCCCAACAAACTGACGCCTGCGGTCGAGCCGGTGGCGCTCATCCGAGTTGACGAAACGGCAGCGTGCGTCCTTCGAAGTGCGCTTAACGATGAGCGACACGGGAATTGCCTCGTCGATCGTTCGGCCCTCCGGCAGAACTTCGACCTCTGTTGCGTTCTGCCGCTTCTCCATCTCTTCAGCGACATCCTTTCCAGGGGTCTCGCTGCGCTCCCGAATCCTTCCCTTTCTCCGAGCCTTGGTCCGCCCTGCGCACACTCAGCTTCGACCAGCTCAGAATCTTGCCGACCTTCGGTACATCGATCCGACCCATGAGCTCGAGCGCGCTACGGCGCTCTGAGTGAACGATGAACACGACGCCCGGCCCTGCACCGAAGCAGTCCAGCTCATCGAGCGAGCTGCCACCCTCGACGGCATACAGTCTCGACGCAATCGCCGCGCCCGGATACTCTCGGGGCCATGGCAAGGCCTCTCCGAGCCTGGAATTCTCCGCCTTCGGCGCACCAAGACCGACGCCTTCAGCCGTAACGCGTAACCGAGGGAAGCAGCAACCTTCGAGGTGGGTCCGAAGAATCCAAGCCCGGCCGCTCTCCACGGCAAGGCACATAGATAGGGCCCTCCTCCCGGACAAACTTCGTCCAGAGAATCTCGTCACCCATTTGGCCGTTATCGCGCGTCAAGACCAGCCATTTGGCGCCCTTTGGGGGTGGAATCGTGACGCCTTCAGCAACGAAGCCATTCGGAATCTGCGCAGCTTCCGAACCATGCCACCAGCCGTCGAGCTCTGCGCGCTCTCGAGTCAGCTCCCAGAGCACGATCCGTTGCTCGCTCTCGAGCCCTGGATCAAGAACAGCTGCATCCCGAATACGATAGCTACCCAGTCGCTCAGCATCTCGGTCTTCCGACGCGAATCTCTCCCCGACCGGCGCGCTCTTCGATGCAGTGCGAAAGAGACGCTCTTCACGCCGAGGGACTTGCGCCCCAACTCCCTCGGCAGAAGCCGCAAGAAAGAAGATCCAGCAAGTCGCACTAATCGAAAGTTCAAAGCCCACCTGAGTCAACAGCCTTCTGGCTGAGTCCCCATAGCCTCTTCCGGAACCCTCGTTTTGAATCATTCTTGCGGAGTCGCCTAGTTTCATCATACGCCTCAGAAACTCCTACTGGCCGCGGCACATCTGCTTCTTCTTCTCAATGGCCTCGAACATCCAATCCGGATACGGCTGATCGAGATAGGCGTCACCAAAAACGACACCCGAACCTTGATTGTTTCTGTCGAGAGCGTGATAGTGGAGGAAGCTCGCAATCACTTCACCAGCCGCGAATGCGAGGTCACGGCCACCCAGGTGCCGAGCGACAAGGTCCCCATGGTGGCACCCCTGGCGCGGGCTCAGCGTGAATCGCGCGCGGGCCATGCCTTCGGCGTCGGCGGTGACGGTCTGTGTTTCAAAAATCGTCACACTTCGTCTCCATCTCTCGAATATACTCGAACTCTTCTACAGGAGCACCAAGTGGGCGGTCATACCGGATTCGGACCTTCTGTTCTCCGATCACCCTATACCATTTTCCACACCCGAGCGGCTTCTCCGGAGTAAAGAGGAACTGCACGAGTCCTCTTCCAGAATTGTTTTGCGAAAGGGTGAGAAGGACGCCATCCCCCACGGTATGAGCGTTCAGTGAATCTCGCCCGCAAAACTTTTCCGCCGCTACGCGCAGACGTGGCAAGCGTACCGGTTCACTAAATGGATTCTTGTCACGAAGAGGCGAGCCGAACGGCAGCGCTGCTTGTTCGGCCGACTGAGGAAGAAGTGATGCCGTCAGAATCCCAGTTCTGCAACTCAGCTTGTGATAGAGGAAAAAAAGCACCTTCTCGTCTACTACCGCAGCGGAAGCCAGCGAATCTTCGGGGATTGAGTACGCACTTGTGAGGTACCAAACAACTCTCTCAAGCGGCTTCGCCAGGGGTCCGTCTGCCAGGAGCCAGTTTCTGGATCGAAGCTCAGCCCTGACTCTTGTACTCCCTATAGTGTACGGTTCTGTCGACTCGCGACAGATCTTTGAAACCCTCCAAAGGCTTAGAAGTCGATCCGCATGATCCCCGCGCCCTTTGTAGCTCTGGGCTGCATCGAGGTGTAAGTCACATAGACCAATGGAGCCTTGGACAGTCGCTTCTGAGTCAACTTCATTTTGAGTAGCGCTATCATCTTCATCATGAGTAGCTGGGACCTCACCCATGCCTACCGCGCTTCCGGCGTAGATCAAGAGAATGCCTAAGAGCCAGTGCTTGGCATTCGATTTCGTCATCCCGATCATGGTTCCTCCTCCATGCAGGGAGGTCGACCTGGAAAAGTGTGTGGCTCAATCTTCGAACACTGGTATCGAAACTGTTGCGCATCGAGATTCGGCCTCAGAACAAGCACATCACGAAAACCCACGCTTGCGCCGTCGATCAAGACTGAAAGATCCTTTGTTGCGCCTTCAGTCGTGAACGCGCTTTGCTCATGCTCTTCAGTAGATGAGAAGGGACCAAGTCCATACGAGGGATCATAGATCTGAACCCCAATTTCCACGATGTAGTGATTCCCAAAGAGAAACGGAGGACTGAAGTTACCCTGACCAGCGACGAATTCAGTCGGCACAAAGACATCACCAAAGAAGACACCGCCGTTGCGATTGGCTGGATCGAAAGCTATGTACGGAAAGCTCCTTCCCGCGGTCGTATCTTCCAGCCCCCGATGGATACCATCAGCCCGCATATCATCACCTTGCTCAAGAAGGCTCAAAGCGCGATCAGAGCCTGGCGTGATACAAGGCCGATTAGCTTTTCCGTCTTCGTCTATTGCGCAGAGAGGCTTGTCGTCACTCCCTGGAGGAATCCGCGTTTCACGTCGTCCGTTGCTCCCTGCGGTTCTATGTTGAGCGAACTCCCACGCACCTACTCCAAGGCGTCCAGGGATATCAAACTCTGCGAGGGAAGGAAGGACTTCTACTGGACCGGAGTTAGGAATTCCTTGAACCGCGAGAACCCTGTGTAGGAGAACCGCCCATGCCGTACAGGTACCTACGGCCTCAATACCGGATACTGGCGGAACGGGACTGAGCATGTTCTCGACCTCGTTACAGAACTCGTCTGTCGCATCGCGGATGGCCTGGCTGGTGGGTGACGGCGCATAGTAGCGCATGGTTACTCCGTCCATACGGTTGAAGCCATCAATTTCCTTATGTAGCGCCGCTCGCCTCTCGAGTGCCGATGTCAAGCACGGTCTCGTGAAGCGCGAAGCCTTCCAGCGGCTCATCAAGAGTCACGTAGATGCGGCTCTGAGTCCTTCCTGCGTTGTGCCAACTCAGGCCCCCATCACCAGTCAAGCGCCAAACAATGGGCAGAGAGAGCTTGTCGATGTGATCAGGTAGTTTCGTATTGCCGGAATCTGTCGTGAAGGTTACTTCCGTGCCCGCGACCCCGATTGATGCGCCTTCCATCAGTATGCCTTCCGGACCCTCTCCCTCAATCACGAACCCAGCGGCAAGAGCCGCCGGCGGCGCAGGGTTGATTTCGAACACGGCTTCGATCTGCATTGGGCTGCCTCGCGGGTACGTAACGGGGAAGTTGTGGTCGGAGGGCGTCGTTGCTGGTTCATCGTCGAGCAGATCGCGATCCACCCAATGCGGCGTACCGTAAGGCTCGCTGTTGTTGTCTTGGAGAACGTCGTTGAGACCGGTCTCACTGGAGAACGTTAGCGCAACAGGGCGTATCGACTGAGGTACGAAAGTCCTCGCGGCATCCACACCGAAGGTGTCCCCACAGCTCATAGTGCATGAGACCGCAAGGTCGACTTCATACAGTCCGCTGCTCGCATACGTGTGCTGCACAACCGACCCTGCTTGAGTCTCTCCATCGCCAAACTCCCACAAAGCGGAAGTTGAGCACGTGGCATCGACGATTGCACGAAAGATCTGTGGTTGACCAAGAGTGGCCATGGCGACGTCACCATCCTCGATGGGGATCTCGCTTGCCCCAATCACAATCTGTACGTCGCTCACTTCAAACCTGGGTGCCGGTCCGGTCGGTGAGCAGACCGTACACGGACCGTCAACACAAACATTACCCGGCGGCTGCGGATCAGCGACGGCTTGCCAACCCGACTTTACAATACCCCCACCGGGCGGGCTCTCGACGAAGCGCCCATCGTCCGTCACCCGCGCCACACCCGCGGTCACAAACTCTCCGAGGTCGTGATCGAAACGGAAGAGCTCGAGCTCGCTTCCGGGGTCGAGGCCCTCGGTGTTGGGCAGCGTTATCCGTGCGGGCGGATCGAAGAGGATACCGGGGGGTTGGAGGGTGATGGCCAGGGTGAAATTGCCACCGCGGGGTGCGACCATGGGGACCTTGTTGCTAGGCACCTGGGTGATGGTGACCTCGCCCTCGCGACTGCCGTCCGGGAAGGTTGCGGAGCCGGCGAAGATGGTGATGCCGGTGCCGGCGAGGCCGGTGACGGTGAGGGTGACGTCGTCCGTGCCACCTACGGTTTGCGCGGTGCCGGTGTCGAGGGGCAGCAGGCGGATGGGCTTGCCGAGATCGTTGCTGTGGCCGCTGATGGTGGCGAAGTCGTAGTCGATGATCGGCCAGGTGCCGGGACGGGCGGCGGTGGTGCCGTCGATCTCGAGGCGGATCATGCCCACTGGGGCGCCGGGAATCTCGAAGCGACCGGCGGCATCGGTTTGGGCGGTGAGGGAGGTGCCGAGGATGCGGGCGGTGACGCCCTCGATGGGTGCTTCGGTGTTGTCGAGCACCAGTCCGGCGACGCTTGTCGCGGCTTCCGGGCCGGGGTTGATGCCCGTGACGATCAGGTTGGCGGGCAGCTCGGCGAGACCCTCGAAGCGGGCACGCAGGATGTTGATGTTGGTGCCCGGGCGCGGGCCGAGCACAAAGCGTGCAGCGGCCATGCCTTCGGCGTCGGTGGTGACGGTTTGGGTCGTACCCTCGGCGAACGAGCCGCCGCCCGCCACCACCTCGAAGATCGTGTCGACGCCGGGTGTGGGATTGCCGTTGGCGTCGAAGACTTGCACCAGGAAGGGAAAGGGCGCTTCCGTGCCGGTGGCAGCGGTGAGCGCGCCGAGGGCGTTCGAGCCGGCCACGGGCACGATGCGGGTGGCCGGTCCTTGCGTTGCCGAGGCGCAGAAGATCACGCTGCTGCGCACACCCGTGACGCTGGCCGTGACCTCGTGGTTGCCCATGCCCGCGCGGTCACCGAGGGTGAAGGGCACGGCCGCGAGACCGTTCGGGTCGGTGGCCACATGGATGACACGGCTCGCTTGCTCGGCAGGTCCCAGCCGACCGTTGCCGCGGGTGACCTCAAAGCGTATGCGACGTGTGGCCACGGGCAGGCCGTGGCGGTCGACCAGGCGGACCATGAGCGGCTCGGCGAGCGAATCGCCCACGCCCGCGCTCTGGCCGTTGCCGGCAATATCCTCGACCACCAAGGCGGTCGTTTGCAGCTTCTCGATGGTGCGCTGCACCGTGCGCGTGTTGCCCGCGGCGTCGGTGACCGTAACCGTGAGCAGGTTGGGGCCGGGGAGGAGCGGAACCAGGTGGAGGAAGCTGCCGCGTTCGACAGGGACCTCCAGGCCGTTGACCACGACCCGTGGCGCCTCGGCCACGCCGTCGGCGCTACCCGCATCAAAGACGTCGCCCGCCACCATGATCTCGGAGGCGGCGGTGGCAAAGCCTCCGGGCGGTGTACGGATGATGGCCTGGGGCGCCACCGTGTCGCGCACGATGCGAATCGGCGCGGCACCGATGCCGCCGCCCGCGTTGCGCGCCACCACGGTGAGCAGGTTGACGCCCTCGCGGAGCGCCACGCCCTCGGCCACGAACGTGCCGCTGGAAAGCGCGGCCTGGATGCCGCCGACGGTGACCGATTCGGCCTGAGCCGCCACCGTGCCCTCGACCGTGACCTCGCCTTCCCGGGTCACGAAGCCCGGGCCCGGCGCGGTGACCGCCACCGCCAGGTCGAGGCTGAGCGCCACATATCGCTGTCCCCAGCCACGGTTGCCCGCCAAGTCGCGGATCTGGGCGATCATGATGTGGCGCCCTTCTTCGAGCTCGGGCGTCGGGCAGGTGGTGGTGCTCGGTCCCACCGTGCAGGTGCCGGTGATGTCCTGGGCGTCGAGCTTGATGATCAAGGTGCCGAGGTCGAGGCCGCGACCTTCATCGGCGTAGGCCAGCGAGATCTCGGGCATGCTTATGCCGATCACCGTCTCCTCTGGCGCGGTAAAGGCAATGGTCGGTGTAATGAAGTCCGGCAGCACCTCGAAGACTTCGAAGAAGAAGCGCTCGGACATGAAATTCGAGGCCTGGTCCTCCACCACGGCGGTCAGACGATGTGGGCCGAGAGTGAGTGTGGCGAGGGTGCAGGTGGCGATGCCATCACCTTGCGCGCATTGGTCGTGATGTCCTCATCGTCGAAGCGGATGCGCAGCGACCCGGGCTCGATGCCGGCGACCGGGTCGCTGAAACGCACATCGACCAGCACGTCCTCACCCACCAGCACCGCGCGCTCGGTGGGTGAGGCAAAGACCAGCTCGGGGCCGTCGCGGTCGAGGTTCGGCACGAAATCGAGGCGTGCTTCCCCCACGTTGCCCGCCCGGTCCGGCACCTGGACCACCAGGCTTTGCGGCCCTTCGAAGGTACCGAGGATCTGGCAGCGCATGCCGTCGTCGCCCTCGAAGCGGCAGAAACGGCTCATCTCCTCCTCGCCCACGATCACCCCGATGCGGCTGCGATC
>JAZDDE010000097.1:0-9141 GCA_036679495.1 Gemmatimonadota bacterium
ACTCCCGCGATCGGGCTGCCCACCGGCTCGATCGACGAGCGTGACGCCACCCCCGCCGGGCCCGACCAGCTGCTGCCCTATCCCATGCAGCTCGGCGGCGGCTCGCTGGAGGCCATCCCCATGCTCAACTATCTGTACCAGAAGCCGAAGTGGCTCTCAGGTTTGCACGTCATGGCGGTCCAGAGCATGGAGGAGAACGACAGGGGTTACGAGGTCGGCGACCGCCTCCACCTGACTGCTTTTCTATCCCGGAAGTTTTCCGACGTGTTTTCCATGAGTTGGCGACTGAACGGCCGCTCGACAGACCCATACAGCGGAGAGGACGCGGAGCTCAACCCCGCCGTCGTCTACACCGCCGACCCGTCTCTGCGGGGCGGGGAGCGAGTCGACGCGGCCCTCGGCTTCAACTTTTACGTTGGAGGACGGCGCGGCGGGGCCTTCGGACATCGTTTCTTGCTGGAGGCAGCGGTGCCGGTGCTTCAGGATCTCGACGGACCCCAACTCGAAATGGACTTGGGCCTCACCTTGGCTTGGCAATGGACGTTCTGACCTCAGGACGAGGATCCAGGCGATGAAAGAGATGGCCGTTGCTGGATTGCTTGCCGCGGTGTGCCTAGTCGTCCCGGTGGCGGCGCTCCCCCTGGAGCCTGCCACGGCCCCGAAGTCCGAGGCCGAAGCTCTGCGCGTGGCTCGGATCGGAGCGGCACTCCTGGTCCGGCTGGCCGAGCGGGTCGAGTGGCCGCCTGAGGCATTCCCCGAAGAGACGTCGCCGTTCGCTATCTGTGTCGTCGGTGACGATCCCTTCAAGGGCGCGTTGCAGGCCTTTAACGGCCGCGTGTCTCACGGCAGATCGATCTCGATCAAGAACTTTAGCTCAGCTCGCGTCTTGAGCTACTGTCCGGTGCTCTTCGTCAGCGACTCGGAGTTGCCGCGTCTGGGACAGATCATCGAAGCGCTCAGCACGAGTCCGGTGCTCACGGTGAGCTACATGGAGGGCTTCTGTGAGGCCGGTGGAGGCATTCGGCTTGTCCGACGGACCAACAGCATAGGCTTCGAGATCAACCCCGAGGCGGCAGAGAGGGCAGGATTGAAGGTCGATCCCTCCCTGCTCCGCTTGGCGCTGAAAGTCAAGCGGCACTGATCATCCAACCAACCCTCGACCCCGGTGCTCGCGACGCCCGCTAATCGGGGTCGGGCGAGGACACTCGGAAACAACGGTCCGATCGCTCTCAAGAGGGCACCTCTAGAGGGACACCGCTGCAACGCCTCCTCTCACTCTCCATCGGCGCCTGCGGGTCAAGAATAGGGACTCCCTCTTCTCCCTGAGTAGGAGTTTTCTACCGCTACCAGCCGCTCACGAGCCTGAGTCTCGACGAGGCGCTGAACACAGCCTGCTCGGGCAATTCGGGAAGTGGGCGCCGTCCGAAGGCATGTAGCTTCGATCTTGCCTAGTCGGGAGGGAATAGACAAAGGCGCCGAGCGAACGGATCGTCAGATCTGGCACGCTGTTTGCGGACCGTCTCTGTCCACTAGGGAAGATATGAATTGGATTCCTCTACCTGAGTCCACACCCGCGGGATGGCCGTCAAAGATTGCCTCGCCGCCCGTACTAGCGTTCGCTCTGCTCTTGCTTAGCCTGAACGCGTTTAGGGGGAGACCGGGGACGGTGGTCGGGTCGTCACCGGCGGTTCGCGGAGGCACTGCGGAGCGAGTAGCTCCGCCGGCAGAGCCAGCGCTTGCTTCGCTTTCAACGCCGCTGGTCGCCGCCGAAGTCGTGGCTCTCGGCGAGCAACAGCCATCGAGCTCCTTTGCGAAGCCGGAAGCAGCACTACCAGAGGAGGCGCGCGAGAAGATTGCCCGGCACATTGACGAAGAGGTGACGAAGCGCCTGGACGAGCTCCATCTCAGCTATCAGAAGAGGGTCCGTCAGTGGCGGGCGCTGATCGAGACGCGCCGAGTCTCGGGGCGCGAACAGTCGAGATCCGGTGGCGGCCTGCAGGAGTCCAGCGCAAGGCCGGCGCCCGAACAGTCATTGCGGCAGCCGAAGCCCCCAGTTGACTTCGCTCGCCAGGTGCAGGCGGCGCAGCCTGCCGACGCCAGTCGACGCGTACGGGCATCGACGCCGGTCGATGGCGGCGCCGTCGAGCCCAGTGCCATCCGCTCGGATGAGAACAATGCGGTGTCGCGACCAGGCCCCAACAAACCACCGGCGCTGATCGAGCAACCGACTCTGAGGTATCCCAAGCGCGCCAGGCGCATGAATCGGCAAGCTGTCGTGGTCGTACTCGTCCAAGTCGACGAGACCGGCCGAGTCGCGGATGCCGTGCTGGAAGATGGCCAGAGTCCGGGCTATGGCTTCGAGGCCGTAGCTCTCGAGGCCGCACGGGAAGCCGTGTACAGCCCCGGGCTCGAGCGCGGTCTACCGACCACGGCGTGGACACGTTTGACTCTGTCCTACAGGTTGCGATGAACGCACAAGCCCTGGGACCGTCGGCCCCGCACAATCGTCCAGCCCGGGACGGCTTGGACTTTGCGTTCGCCACATCGTCGAGCGGCCCCGACCAGGCCCGGTATCTAGTCAGTACCTTTCCGCAGCGCCCCTCAAGCGGCGAAGAAAGCCGGCGTCGAGCGACAACGGCTCCGTGCGACGGACCGCCAGGCTCGGCAGCCACCATGTTCGCGGCCGCATCCGCTATTCCTCTGCTTGCCTACGCCGACCTCGAGGGTTTGCCCCTCTCGGAACTACTCTCGGCCGCCGTGCGCTACGACGAGCCGATTCCTTTCGACCAGTCCGTCGCCATCTTGCAGCAGTTGAGTGGACGATGGACCCGCGCTTCATGGGTGCACGGCTGCATCGTGCCGCAGCTCGTGCTGGCTGGAGCAAGCGGGCGGATGCAACTGATGGGCTGGGAGCTCGCCAGCTCCCTCGTGCGCAGTGCCGAGCCCGAGGTTCGCCGGACCCTGGGCCCGTATCTCTCACCGCGGGTACTCGCCGGAGGTGGCCCGCGGACCGGCGACGACGTCTACAGTCTAGCCGTGCTCTTGCTCGAGCTGGCGACTGGAGCTCCGGCCCGGCCTCGACCCAGGGGATATTCGCGCACCGAGCTTCAGGATGTAAGGCTGGTCGATGGCGAGCCCCTGAGTCCGTCGTGGGTGGAACTGCTCCGCCGCAGCCTGGCCGCCGGCACGGACCGCGTCGCGACGGTACCGGAGTGGTCCGCGGAACTGGCCAACTGTCTGCGCTCGACGTTGCGACCCGCGAGCCGCGCGAGTCTCTCTTTCTTGGTCGAGCGGCTGTCCACCCTTGCTCGGGAGATGCACAGTGGGCCGGAAGCCGACTCGACGGCGCCCGAGCCGACGGTACCCGGTTCGGGGGTGCCCGGTTCGATGGTGCCCCGACCCGTGGCGCAAAGAAACGGGGGAGCAAGCCCGGCAGCTCCTGACGCCAGGGTAGTCGAGGAGGCACAGGCAGTTCCGACCGAGGCACAGGAACCGGCCAAGTCGGGGGAAGCGCTCCAGTTCGAGAGGCTCAAGCGCGTCTCGAATCGCTGGTTGCAAACGGCTGCGCTACTTGTTCTCGTCGTATTGGCGTGGAATTACCTTGGGCGGAACTACCGAGTCCACACGCCAGAGGTCGCGCCGATTCAATCCGAGTCGGAGAACGGTCGCAGCCCACTGACGGTCCCGCGCACCGAGCAACCCGAGGTAGCACGCGGTCGAGTCGTTATCGAGCGTCCGGCCGTGGAGTTGGGCGAGCGGCCTCTGGCAGCTCGCGGAACGACCGCGGAGGGCGGGGAGAGTCCGTCTGCGCTTGGCGTCGCCTGGCCGCGGATGGAATCGCAACCCCAGTCACAGAACTCGGCGGAAACGGAGACGGGACCGAGGCTTTACGAAGATCACGTCTTGCGATCCGAGCCTTCGGCGCCGGCCGAGCGCCTCGAACCCGTGGAGGCGACTCCGAGGCCGAGCCTGCTATCTCGAGACCGGCTTACCGGGCCGGACCAGGAGGCAGGTCAGCCGACCCGGCCAGAGCCGCGCGCTCCCCGCCTCCCTCAGCTCGCCCTTCCCGAGGTTTGGGTCGGACAATTGGTTGAAGAGGGCGGCCCGGGCGCCATAGGACCCCGTCCGGTTCGCGCTCCAACCGCTCGTTTGCCCCGAGATGTTAGAGCGAAGCTCCGAAACGTCGTCGTTCAGGTGCGCGTGCTGGTGGACGAGAGCGGTTCGCCCCTTCAGGCAGAAGTCCTGGCAGGCGAAGGGTTGAGCTCCGGCATCGTGGAGCGCGCAATGAGAGCTTGTCGCAAGAGTGTATTCAGTCCACCTACCAAGAGCGGTGTTCGGGTGAAGATGTGGACCACAGTGCCTGTCCGGTTCAACAGCTAGGCACCACCTCTAGAGGGTCCTGGCGATTGGAAACCGGGGAACCGCTACTTGTTGCGAGCGCCCCTGTCGCTCGATCGCCTCACTCTCGAGCCGGGGCTTGCCCGCTCTCGCCACAAGAGGGCGCAAGAGCCGGAAGTGAACTAAGGAGACCGCTGAAGTGAAGCCAGAAACGAGAGCTCAGCCGCCGAGCGCAAGTGCCCACAGCCGTGTCTCCGTCCGCGGGGTCGCGGGACTGCTGATCCTCCTGGCTACAACGTGGACGGTTCCCGCTCACAGCCAGGAGGTGCCGGGTGACGTCGTCGAACTGACTCTCGAGGAACTCTTGGAGGTCCAGGTGATCCCGGTGAACGTGATGGGCAGTCACATTCACGCCAAGGGTGAGTGGATGATCGGCTTGCAATTCATGAACATGGACATGGAGGGCAGCCGGATCGGCGAGGGGCCGCCAGTTCGGAGGCAGATCGATCTCGATCAAGAACTTCAGCTCGGTTCGTATCTTGAGCTACTGTCCGGTTCTTCTCATCAGCGACTCGGAGCTGCCGCGCCTGGGACAGCTCATCGAAGTTCTCAGCACGAGTCCAGTGCTCACGGTGAGCTACATCGAAGGCTTCTGTGAGGCCGGTGGAGGCATTCGGGTTGTCCGACGAACCAACAACGTAGGCTTCGAGATCAGCCCCGAGGCGGCAGAGAGGGCAGGATTGAGGGTCGATCCCTCCCTGCTCCGCTTGGCGACGAAAGTCAAGCGGCACTGATCATCTATCAGCCCTCGACCGCCGTGCGCGCGGAGTGCTCGGCTTCGGTCGGCCACTGACGCGCCTCAGTGCCAGCTCAGACACGTTGCGGCCTGGAGAGCAGCCGTCCGGAAAGCGCGGAGTCGAAGACTTCGACAGGTCCAGTTTCGGCGTTTCTCCGTCCAGTGACTATCTACTCTTCAAGTGAGCGAGAACAGCGCGAGCGACTTGATGGTCGCCGAGCTCGAGCTCTGAACTCGCCGTTGGCGAGGCCGATCGACCGCTCCGGGCCACCATGTAGCCCGGACGAGCACCCATTGGGAATCGCCGGAGCTGCTATCCACTCGTCTCCCACCGGCCCACGAACCGCACTTCTACAGAACCAACACCTGTCATCGTGCGTCGGCGCGCCCAACGAGCAACCTCGTGCCGCCTCTGTCGCTGGATCCAGCTCCTTGGCGAGCCCGCTACGGCTCCGGCCGATAGCAAGGCGAGAGCGAACGCCACCCGGCGTAGACCGAAGCCAGCGCGTGGCGAGCCGGTCGGATGCCTGAGCATCGTCGGCTCGATCGTCGATCGCTCATTGGTCTCATGCGTCCCAGGACCCGGATGCTTCATGCGGCGCCTCCTTCGCTTCTCTCCTTATGATAACCGCGAGCGGTTCTAACTCCAGATCATCACGAATCGCCCTCGTCGCAAGGACTGCCCTGTACGAGCGACAGGCTAGAAGATCGAGAGGCTGCCGGAGTGCTTGTCGTGTATGCGAGAATGCGGGTCTCGCAGATTCCGAACTGCGCTATACACTGACGTGAGCGCATCAGCAAACACAGATTGGAAGAGGAACCAAGCCATGAAGACGAAGCGGGCCCTCATACCAATTCTTCTATCGACCCTCCTGACCGCCGCGGCCCATGGCGACGGCGGCATTACCTTCACCGACATCGCGGCCGGCGACGGCGCCGGCATTACCTACCGCCGCGCGCAGTCGATCAGCGAGGCGATCTGGGACGATTTCGTGGCACAGGGCACTTTCGGCTTCGGTGAGCTCGGGGTCCAGCCCCTGAAGAGTCGGGGCGTGCCGGGTCTGGCGATCCTCGACTTTGACCGCGATGGCGATCAAGATCTCTACGTCACCAACGGACCTGGGGCTGCCAACAGCCTCTACGCGAATCAGTTCATCGAGAGCGGCGTGGTGACTTTCTTTGACGTCGCGCTCCAGGTCGGTGTTGATGCCACCGAACAGGATTCCACCGGGGTCTGCTACGGCGACACCGATAACGATGGCGACCACGACCTCCTGGTCTTGGGCAAGGAAGAGCCACATCGCTTTTTCGTCAACGAGAGTGGGAGCAGCTTCGTCGACGGTTCGGCCGCGAGCGGGCTGAGCGAGAATAGTGTCGCCGCGATCAGCTGCACGATGGGCGATGTCAACGGTGACGGCCTCCTCGACATCTTCATCGGCAACGTCAAGAAGACACTCGATGACTGGCAGGCCTTGTTCGTAGGTTTCGAGCTCAGCGCCACCAACAATCTCTTCCTGAACCTGGGAGGGAATCAGTTCGTGGACATCTCCGAGACCTCCGGCATTCGCGACCTGGACCTCTCCCAGGCCGCCCCGTCGGGGGCCGGGACACTGACGTGGGCTGTGGCGCTGGTGGACATCGACCTGGACGGCGACGTTGATCTCTTGCAGGCTGACGACGAACTCTCCGTCGTGACCGAATTTGAACGGGGCTACCTCCAACTACTACTCAATGATGGCACCGGGAACTTCAGCACTGTCACCGCCGAGGCCAACCTTGGCCTCCAAGGAGGTTGGATGGGTCTTTCCTTCGGTGATTGGAACCGGGACGGGCTGCTGGACTTCTTCGCAACAAACTTCGGCTTTCATGGCGTTACCGTGGACTCTTCTGAATGGAACCGCGACTCGAGATGGTTCGTCCAGCAGCCAGACGGCCGATTCGCGGACTCGGGCGATCTTGGACCGAACCTGAACACACCTTTCGGGTGGGGGACGTCCGCGGAGGACTACGACAACGACGGCGACACCGACATCATCTACCATGGAGGTCTCCGCCTTCCACCCCGGGTGGTCATGGCTCCAGGTGTCATTCTCCAAAACGACGGTGCCGGCAACTTCCACCGTGACAGCCTGGCGCTGGCGGGGTCGACCGATCACAACCGCCGTACCGTCCACGGCATGGCCACTGGGGACTTCGACAAGAACGGCTTCATCGACCTTGCCTCGGTGTCCAACTTTGACCTCGGGGAGGAGATCCCAATTGTTCCGGCGCCGGACCTCGGAGGCGAGTTCCAGGAGGATGCCTTCGTGAGGCCGCTGTCCGTACCGATCTCGTTCGACCCCCTCATCTTCCAGTTCCTCGGTATCGATTTGCCGGACGACGGCACGCTTTCGGTCGAGCTCTCGAGCGGCGACAACGGTAACGGCTGGGTCCAGGTGGAGCTCATGGGCACCATCGGCCTCACCGCCGGAGGACGAGTCAACCGCGACGGTATCGGTGCCGTGGTGCGTTGCCAGCCGGAAGGTATGCAGGCGGTTCTTTTGCCGGTCCTGGGGGGGTCGAGCTACGCGTCGCAAGACAGCTTGATCAAGACCTGCGGTCTGGCCTCCGAGGACGAGGCGGTGATCGAGGTGCTGTGGCCGGGGGGGCTTCTCAACCGCTATGTCGAAGCCGAATCAGGGGAGCACGTGGTCTTCCCGGAGATTCCATGCGACCCGGCCGGCAGCTGGGAGGACGAGGACGACTTCGAGGAGTGCGTCGAGGACGTACTCGAAGAGTTTGTCGACTCCGGGATCATCAGCGAAGACGCCGAGTCGGGCTTCGAAGAGGGCATGCAGGAGCTCTTCGAGCAGATCCAGGGGGACGACGACGACGATTCTGATAGCGACTCGGATTCCGATAGCGACTCGGATTCCGATAGCGACTCGGATTCCGATAGCGAGTCCGATTCCGATAGCGAGTCGGACGACGACTAGGACCGCTCACACGATCGCACGATTAGAGAACTGACATCGCCCGACTCGCGTAGGCGAAGAGGTAACGCTCCTAACAGAGTTGACGAGGCAGGGTCCGACGAGTGCGGCCGAGCGGCCTGCGCAGCCTCAGAGCCCAAGCCGCCCGCAGGGACGATCTCCGAGCAAGTACAGCTGATTCAAAATAGGCTATACTACCATGGCGTCCGAATAGTCGTAAATCGCTGAAAATATTCAAGTTATGGAGCCGACGAGCGGACTTGAACCGCTGACCTGCTGATTACGAATCGGTCAGAGGCCAACACTCGCCAACGCTCTACGCCGCTGACCGCAATGGACACGAGGCTTCTTCCGGACGTGGCTGTTGGAGAGTGTTGTTCAGTTTGGCTTGTTCTTGGCGCGAACTGTGCCAGGAGGGTGCCACGGGAAGCGTGGTCGAATGTACAATAAGGGCGACTCGGACGTTTCGCCGACGCCTGGCGCGAAACCGGCCGAATGACCTCCGCCCAGACCGACAAGACGCGGTTATCGGAACAGCCTGACGTGGCACCTTTCGCCAGGAAAACGAGGGACAGGATTCTCCTTGATCGGCAAGACACTCAAGCACAACCAGGTCGGCATGGGTGAGGTGTGTACGGCGATGGACACGAAGCTCGGGCGCGAGGATCGAGACACCCCATGAGCGCTCGGCCGCTAGCGAAGACCCACCTGAGTTGAGTCTCCTAGAGCGAGACATCCCCCAGTGCTGTCGAAAGCGATGCTTTGGTCGACTTGCTGCGAGGGCTCGATCCGTGCTTGATCCAAGGATAACAAGCGAAAGACCCTTGAGATCTCATCCTTTGCGAGGTAGACCAGTAGTAGGAGGCGCATAGCACCAGTAGACTAGAATCCGAGCATGAACTTCAGACTGAGCCCTGCATCTGAGGAGGCACGCCTCTCGTTGCGGAGTTCGCTTTTGTTGTCGAGCCCAACTTGACAAGGACAGGACCGACTCAGTTGTCTTGGACAACCCGCTGATGGCGGCCCTCAAGGTCG
>JAZDDE010000098.1:0-16483 GCA_036679495.1 Gemmatimonadota bacterium
TAGTGATTCGATATGGCGGAGAAAGGATAGCGCACGGCGAGAGGACCGGCATAGGAGTGGCGCTACGGGCGGACTGTCCCCAGGAATTCACGAATCAGATCGACTGTCGCCTGGGCTGATGTTTCGAACTCATCCGGAGCGACCGAACGCCGGACCTTCACGAAAGAGCCGTCCTTCATGAAGAGTGCCAGGGAAGACATGTAGCTCTGCTCGTCGCGGGCGATCTCGAAGTCCGCCCACAAACCTCGAAGAGTATCGGCTCCGAGCACGAGCTGAATCGTGGTGTCGGCGACTGCTCGAACACCCGTGGCCCCGCTCCGCTCAAACGCTTCGCTGCGCAACTCAGCACGCGCTTTCTTGAACTCCTCACTTATGACAGAGTCTGCCTTCAGCGGCCCTTGGGACTGAGTTGGCGCGACAGGAGCCGGGTAGACGTAGATGTCGACACGATCCCCATTCTCAATCGAGACGTACCCGAGTCTGATCCCCAGCTGTGGGTCCAGATACCTCTGCACGTTCATGGCCGAGTACGGGCCCGCCTCAAGCGGAAATCCGACCCCCATGAACTCCTGCATGGAGGCGATTCGAACGGGCGGCAGATCCATCGGCGGACCAGAGGCGCAGGCGGTGGACAGGAAGCCGACGATGGCAATATAGACCGCACATCGTGTGCGGGTGACGGGTCTGGCGTCGCCCTGCATTCTCATACCTCCTCCCAGCGTTCGGCACTTCAGGCAATCACAGTACGAACCCTGGAGGTTGAGGTGCAATTGGCGGACTCCCACCGAATATCCCTTCCGCTCACGGGTAGTCCAGGGTGAGATTGGAATCAGCGCGATGCGAGACCGTAATGAGATTCGACCCGAAGAACGGCATCACAGGAGTTCAACTTGAGCGCCAGCCCCACCGGAGAACGCGCCCTTATGGTGCGAGCCCAGGCGGGAGATCGCGGGGCCTTCGGGGCACTCGTCGACATGCACATGCGAAGTGCGTACCGGGTGGCCCTTGGCCTGGTTGGCTCGCACGAGGATGCGCTGGACTTGTCGCAGGAGGCGTTCGCCCGGGCTTTCCGGGCACGGGCCACGCTGGACCCGGAACGGCCGTTCTTTGCCTGGCTGTATCAGGTGATCCGGCGGTTGTGCCTGAATCACATACGAGATAGCAGAAACCGACGCCGAATTGTGGAGAGCGAAGGCCCGTGGGTGGTCGAGCGGATGCACGGCCGAGTGGGAGACAGCCCTTCGGCGGCGGCCGAGCGATCAGAGCTGCGAGATCGTATCGAGGCGGCCGTCGGGCGCCTGACAGATCGTGAGCGTGAGGTGTTCGTTCTACGGGAATTCGAGCAGCTTTCGTATAGAGAAATCGCCGAACTGGCCGTCATTCCGATCGGCACGGTCATGTCGAGGCTGTACGCGGCCCGGAAACGACTGGCGGCAGAGCTCGAGGTGGTTCGATGAACGAGAGTCGCGGGTCTGAACGAGAACTGGGCCGAGCCGCGAGCCTGATGATGGCTGCGCTGGATGGCGAATTGACCGGAAACGAGCGCCCGGAGTGGGAGACGCTACTGCGTCAGGATTCCGCGCTCCGCGCAGAGTGGGAACGAATGAGTCAGCTCAAGGAGGTAACAGACACCATGGAACTAAATAGCCCTCCGGACGAGGTCTGGGACGAGTATCAGACCGGTGTTTTTCAGAGACTAGAGCGGGGGATCGGCTGGATTCTGCTCTCTACCGGAGCGACTGTGCTGCTCACCTGGGGCGCCTGGGAGTGGGTCCAGGCGCTCATGGCAGACAATGAACTGCCGGGCTTCGTTCGATGGGCGATTCTTGCCCTGGTCGCGGGACTGGTGGTCCTTTTGGTTTCGGTGGCAAGAGAGAGATTGTTCGTACACAAGCGTGAACCCTACAAGGATGTCGTCAGATGATAATGACTCCGTCACCCAGCGTCGCCGGGCGAACCGTGGTCGAAGACCTGGGCCTCGTTCGCGGAAACACGATCCGGGCGCGCCATGTCGGCCGCGACCTCATGGCGGCTCACGACTACACGAAGATGATGGCTGAGGCCCGCGAGCAGTCGCTCGATCGCATGGTGGATCAGGCGCGGGAGTTGGGGGCGGACGCCGTCGTGAACGTGCGTTTCGGAACATCGTACGTAATGGGCGGGGCGGCTGAGATCCTGGTGTACGGTAGCGCTGTGAAGCTGGGGTCGTGATCCAGCATCCAGCCCCGGGCGAGTGCGACGAGTATTACAATCGATACATCGAGCAGGTACCGGACGGAGACCTACTGGACATCCTGGAGCGAGGAGTTGCCGAGACCCGGTCTGTCCTCGCTGGGTTGACGGTCGAGCGTGAAACCTACCGCTACGAGCCGGGGAAATGGTCTGTCCGCGAAGTGGTTGGCCATGTCTTGGATTCGGAGCGAGCCTTCGCGTACCGGGCCCTAGCGTTCGCGCGGCTTGATCCGGCCCCTTATCCCTCATTCGATCAGGAGGAGTATGCGGTCAGCTCGAACGCACATGAGCGCCCTCTTGCCGATCTGATGGCAGAGTGGTCGGCCGTGCGCGAGGCAAATGTGCTGATGTTCCGGAGTTTCGGGAACGAGACGTGGGATCTACGCGGCGTGGCGAGCGGCTATGAGTTCACCGTTCGGGCCTTGGCGTTCATCATCGCCGGCCACGAGATCTGGCACCGCGGCACGCTTAGGGAGCGGTATCTGGGCAAGTAGCGCCCGAACCTGGCCGTCGGAGCGAACGCCCGAACCGGAGCGAAGCTGCGGCCGGTCAGATCGACCGGCCGCGAACCCTGGATCTCCTGAATCGTCAGTCCTTGGCGCGGTCCATTCGGACACCGAGAATGTTGTCCGTGTGCTTGCTCCAAAACGGAAGGAAGTCCTCCTCAGTCGCTCGATCCGCCTCGGCTCGTTCGTCCGAACCCTCAGGATAGTTCTCCTCGAACCAGGCGTCCTGCCAGTCATTCGATACATCCATGGCAGTGAAAGACTCGTACTCGGCTACAAGATAGAAATTGACCTTGTTGGTCCCCCACGCATGTCTTAAAACGCGAAAAGCGAGAATGTTCGGGTCAGCGAGCGATGGTGGGACGATATAGGCGTCCACATAATCCATGAAAGCCTGACCGGCATCGCCAAACGGAACGTGTGCAGACGTCACCGTGACCATTCGGGTTTCTGGCTCAGCCTCTGCGTCTTGGGCAGCCAGTTGAGCGGGAGCCAGCATCAGAACAGCAACAGCGGACAGGGCGAGGGGCAGCTTACGCATTGAGCCTCCTTGTGCTGCAAGGCGCCATAAGCGCCTCACTGTGTGTACGCCACTTGATCCTCGGCCGCGACCGGCGACGTGTAGCAGTCAGCGCCGCAAGCGAAGGATGAGGTGGTAGAAGTGGCTACGATAACGTGCTTTATACCATGCTCGCAAAAAAGGGGCGGCCAGATTGGCCGCCCCAGTGGTATCACCGCGAGTTTGCGCAGAGCGCCTAGTCGTGCGCGGCCTCGCCCATCGTGTCCTTCCAATACGATAGCTCGGGCCTGTGCATCGCGGACGCCTCGTTGATCTTCCGGTTCAACTTCAGCGCGCGGGCATTCATGGCCACCAGCGCGTCTCCCAAAGTCGCTTCGGTGGCCGCTTGACGCGCCTCGTACTCTGCCTGAGTCGCTGCCGTCGAGATCACCAACCACACGGGCAGGTCTTCCCCGGTCATCGCTTGAGCTACCATCCACGGATCGTCTAGATCATGCTGTGCCCACAACGCCGCGAAATCCTTGGCTAGCTGCTCGACTTCGGCCTCGCGTCCCTGAACCCCGTACCAGAACGTGTAGTGGGTGTACGGCTCGTCCTGACCTCCAATATCTTCCGCCCGGTAGGACATGTCAGGCCGCATCGCCCAGAAATTCATTTCGGAGTGTTCGGACATCAGATTGGCGGCACCCAGATTCTCGCCCGTTTCGGTCTGTCCGATCGCGGCGCCGAAAGCCCCCATTACCTTATCCCATTCAGCCAGATTCGCTGTGGGGATGACGTAGGCGTAACCCAGCTCAGAACTCGAGAATCCGTTCCATGCCGGCGCATCGACGCCCGCGGCTTTGAACTTCTCGACCAGGTCGACGATTTTCGCCTCGTACTCTGGGATCATGGCCGGCCGGACGTGATCCACGAACACGCCCACCATCGCCGGCGCTACCGCTTCCTCAGTGTCCTGGGCTAGCGCATGGCTCGGAACCGCCAGGACGACAAGAAGAGGAACAGCAAGTAAGGTCCTGATTCGCATTACAACCTCCAAAAAAAGGGACGGGACGTAACCGGAACGCAGTCGGAGCCCGGTCGGCAATCCAGCAGGTGCGGTGACTGAAGCGAAAGTACTGAGTTGGAACAGCAATACACAACTTTTCTCGCGGCGGGGCGTTGGGGTGCTACTCCGCGCGCAAAGCCACAGCGGGGTCGATTCGGGCCGCGCGACTGGCGGGTACGAGTGTCGCGATGGCGCTGAAGACACCCACAAGCAAAACGACGGCGGCCAGAGTCAGCGGATCGGCAGCCTCCACTCCGTACAGCATGCTGTCCAGGAAGCGCCCGAGCCCGATCGCGGCGGCCAGACCGGCCGCGATGCCCAGGCCTGCGAGGAGCAAGCTGTTTCGCATCACCATTCCGAGGATTCGGCGTGTGTCGGCCCCAAGTGCCTTTCTGACCCCGATCTCGCCAGTTCGCTGCTGGGTCGAAAAGCTGACGAGGGCGTACACCCCGACGGCTGAAAGAACGACGGAGAGGACCGCGAAGACTGAGATCAGATAGAGTACAAAGCGACGCGATTGTAGCGACTCCGACATGAGTAGTTCGACACGGTCGCCGCTGTAGACGGCCTGCGTCGGATGGAGCTTCCAAACCTCCTGTTTGATTTGCTCGACCAGCGTAGCGGGATCGGCCTCGGTGCGCGCTACGAAGGTCATGGAACCAGAGCCGAACATTCCGTGTGGGATGAAAATCTCTGCTCGTGGCGCCGAATCGAAACCGGTCGGCCGAACGTCCCCTACCACTCCGACGATCTCGCCAAGCATGGGTTCATCCCCGGGTTCGCTGATGTCGATCTGGGCTCCTAATGGACTGGTTTCCGGCCATTCGCGAGCCGCCAAGCTCTCACTCACGACAAGCACCGGAAACGCCTCAGCTCGGTTATCCGCCTCGGAGAAACTCCTCCCCTCACGTACGGGAATCCCCATAGTTTCGAAGTACATCGGAGTCGCCTCGGTGAAGTAGGCCAGGGGTTCGTCCCCAGGGGAGGCGGGCGGCCGGCCGACGATTTGGTAGGCGCCGTCGGTCTCGATACTGCTTCTCCCGAAGGGAACGACAGAGGACGCGGCGGCGGACTGCACTCCGGGCAGGCCACGCACCTGGCTGCGAAGACTGCCGAAGAAGTCGATACGCTCTTCTTGGGTCGGATTCTTGTCCCAGACGTGCAGAGAGACTGCGACTCGTCCGTGCGGCTCGAACCCAGGTTCGACTTGGGTCAGGCTAAGAAAGCTGCGAGATAGAAGACCGGCTCCCGCGAGTAAGACTAGCGTGAGGGCTATTTGGCCAGCTACCAGGATTCCGCGTATCCTTTGGCTCGTGGAGCCTTCGGTGGACCCCCGACCTGACTCGTTGAGATACGACCGCAAGTCGGGACGCGAAAAATGAATCGCAGGCCCGAGACCGAACAGCAGAACAGTGAGCACGGAGAGTATGGCGGCGAACGAGAGCACCCGTGCATCGAGCTGGAGATGCTCGACCCTGGGCAGCTCACTGGCGCCCAAGGCGCCGAGGAAACCGGTGCCGGCCAAGGCGAGTCCAACGCCCACGATGCCACCCAGCACTCCGAGCACAACGCCCTCTGTGATCAGCTGCCGCATCAGCCGTTCGCGCCCTGCTCCCAAAGCAGCTCGCAGCGCCAACTCGCGTTCTCGCTTCGAGCCGCGCGCCAGGAGGAGCCCGGCCACGTTTGTGCAGGCGATCAGTAGCAGGAGGCCAGCTGCGGCGAACAATACGTACAGGGGGGCTCGGGCTCGGCCGACGATGGTCTCCGTGATCGGCTCGAGTAGGACGCCCGTGTTGCGGTTCGTGGCTGGGTATTCGTCAGCGAGGAGACTGGCAACCCGGTCCATGTCAGCCTGTGCTTCATCGAGACTGACCTGTGGACTAAGCCGGCCTACTACGCGCAGCCAGTTGCGACCCCTCATTTCATTGTCATGTTCGCCGATTATTCGCGGGCGCCACACCGGGCGGCCGGGAGGAAACTCGAAGTCCGGCGGCATGACGCCGGCGACCAGGAACGCCTCATCATCCATCATGAGCGTGGAACCAACCAGTCTCGGATTGCCGCCGAAGCGACGCTGCCAGTACTTGTGACTCAACACGACGACTCTGTCGTTGCCTTCTTCGAATTCTTCGGGAACAAAGGTTCGGCCTAGGATCGGATCGACACCTAGTGCTTTGAAGAAGTGCCGGGTCACCGCCCAAGTCGGCAGGACCTCGGGATCGCCCTGGCCGGTGAGGTCCATGCTCCAAGGCTCGGCTTCAGCGAGGGCCGAGAAGCTCTGGTTACGATCACGCCAATCAAGATAATTGGCCGGCGAAACGGGGCTGTGATCGCTGCCGTCCTGGTCGCCCGTCTGCCAAAGCGAAACAACCCGATCCTGTTCGGCGAACGGGAGTGGCCGCAGCAGCACGCTGTCCACGGCACTGAAGATGGTTGTACTCGCACCGACTCCTATCCCGATGGTCACGACGATCGCCGCGGCAAATCCGGGCCGCCCGAGCAGCTGTCTCCGTGTGTGCCGGAGGTCCTGTCTCCAATCATTCCACCACTGCTTGATTCGCATCTCCCTCTCCCGCCTCATCCCGATTCCCCGACACTCCGCTTTCACTTCTTCGATGTTCCCGAAACGCCTGATCGCCTCGGCTCTCGCCATCTCTGGAGTCATGCCAGCTTTGACAAGGTCGCGTACCCTCATCTCGACATGGAATCCGAGATCCTGTTCGACTTCGTCGTGGATGCTCGGCCGCCAGATGGATCGCAGGCCTCTTCCGAAGCGGTTGATCAGCGGCACGATGAATCCGTCCGGTCTATGCGCATGGAATCCTCCGCTAGGTAGCCAGAAGAATCTTGGAAACCGCGGCATGGAACACTTCCCAGCGTGCGGTCTCGGTACGGAGATGCCTCCGTCCTCCGGGCGTCAACCGATAGTTTTTCGCCCGGCGCCCGAGCTCCGAGACTCCCCATTCGGCCTCGATCCATCCCCTCTTCTCCATCCGGTATAGAGCCGGATACAATGAACCCTCTTCGGGCTGGATCGCGTTGTCGGTGGTATCCTCGATCCAGCGTGCGATCGCGTATCCGTGCCGCGGCCCCCAGGCCAGAGTCTTCAGAATCAGGGCTTCCAGTGTCCCGTGAAGCATCGTGCTGCGCGCTGACGGCATGAATCCTCCTTACCTAGTGTTCTAGGTATGATTCAATTCACATGCCTAGACTGTCAAGGTATGAGACGGTACGGAGCGGCATTTGGTTGGACCCCTGGGGCCGGCCCGAGTATAACAGTGCCATGATTCGACAGTGTTTGAGACTGATGGCCGCTCTGCTCATTACCGTCACCGCTGCCTGCGGTAGCGACACCCCGACCGCACCCGCACCGGCTCCCCTACCATCGTTCGACGGATTCTTCGACTTCACCGACACGGCGACAGTGGACGGCCGGTTGCGGCAGTGGATCGTCCACCTGCCTGTCACATACGATCACGACACACGGCTTCCGCTCGTGCTGGCTTTCCACGGCGCCGGCGAGAGCGCACAGGGAATGCAGAGTGGGACGGGACTCGACGGAACGGCCAATGCCAGAGGCTTCGTCACGGTGTATCCCCGGGCCACCTCACTGTGGGCCGAGGGATGCGACTGCACGACCGCGGAAGAACAGGGAGTGGACGACGTCGGCTTCCTTCGTTTCTTGATCGACGACTTGGCCCAGAACTACGCCATCGATACGGAGCGTGTATACGCAGCGGGTTTCTCGCAGGGCGGAGCGTTCACTGAGAGGCTGGCTTGTGAACTGAACAGCCCGGTTGCTGGGGTCGCGGTAGTGGGAATGACGATGCGGCGCGGCCTCGTGGAACTTTGTGCTGTTCCTATCGCGCTCGGGCTGTCGATACCGGCGCTTCTGATGCACGGAACGGAAGACAACTCGGTTCCCGCGGATGGATCGGGTGATGGACCTGGCGCCGTCCTCCCGCTGACCGAGGCGACCGACGTATTGCTCGCACTCAATCAGTGCTCGGGAGCACCGGCTGTAATGTTCGAGCCTGCCGACCCGGAGCCGCTGCCACGCTTTCGCCGTGAAATCTATTCCGACTGCGCGGATGGCGGGCGGGTTGAGGTCGATATCGTGGAGGGTGGCGGGCACGAATGGCCTTCGCCGGCTCGGAACGTGAACGAACTGGAAGCAAACCGATTGATCGCTGACTTCTTCGGCCTCTAGCCTACTCCAACTCCTCAAGAGTCCTCGGCCAGTCCTTCTTGAGAAGCCGGGAGAGCGCCCGATCCGCCAGAATCTTCCCGCTGGTCTGACATCCGGCGCAGTAGTTGGTCTCGCGGCTTGCGTAGACGATTCGCTGGACCGGAGCGCCGCAGTCGGGACAGGGCTGGCCGTAGCGTCCGTGAACCGCCATCTCGGGATGGAACGCCGTGACCTTCTCGGGAAACCCTTCACCAAGCTGAAACCGGAGCCGATCCGTCCACTCAGTAAGCACAGCGCCGACCGCCGCGTGCAAACGATCGATCTCTTCCTCATCGAGGCGGCTTGTCAGCGTTACCGGAGAGAGCCGAGCGCGGTGCAAGATCTCGTCTGAGTACGCGTTGCCGATACCGCTGAACTTCCGTGGATCCGAGAGTGCACGCTTCAGGGTGTGGTTCCCATCGAGGAGTCGCTCCCGAAACTCGGCTGGCGGTGTCCCAATAGGCTCCAGCCCACCCGGGTCGTGGGCTGCCAACGCCCTCACTCCACGGACGACGTGCAGAGACGCCCGCTTCTTCGAGCCCGCTTCGGTCAGAATGAGGGTGCCGCGATCGAAGTCGAATGCGGCCAGGCCGATCTTTCCGGGAAGACCCACCCCGGGGTCTCTCAGCTTCAGTCGGCCGGCGATCATGAGGTGCAGAACCAGAAAGAGTTCGCCTTCGAGTTCGAAAACGATCCGTTTCCCGACACGCCGAAACCCGGTGGCGCGTAGGCCGTGCACGGCTGAGAGCGGTGGATCGACGGACCGAAGCAAGAACGGGCTCTTGACGCGGACTCGTTCTAGTACGGAGCCGGTGAAGTGTCGATCGAGGCTATCGACGTAGACTTCTACGTCCGGTAGTTCTGGCATCTTGGCACGGACCGTCCGGCCGCGCCTAGGGGGTTCTTAGGGTAGCGAGGCGATCGGGAGCGTCGGCCATGGCGGGAAACCGGGTGATGACTGGTTCCCACCGGTATAGGAGGCTTTCGTACCGGGCGATGGCTTCTGGGGTATCGCCCAGTAGTTCATAGGCTCGAGCCTGATAGTAGAGTGACTGTTTCATAAGGACCGGATGGTAGTAGCGATTCGGGACGCTGCTGGCGTTACCGGCGATGCGCTGGGCGTGTCGCAGCGCATCGTCTCCCCTTCCCACTTCCAGCAGGGCGCGGACGTACGAGTGATTGCCCGGCGCGGGAAGCCCCCCGCGACTGCGAACCGAATCCCCTAAGGCCACCGCCGCCTCATAGTCACCGCGATAAAAGGCTTTCTGATGAGACAGGGCGGCCTCGATGAGCGGCCGAAACTGTTCGAGTTCGGCAGCCCCGCGCACCTGAGACAGAATCGCTCCGGCTAGGGCATCGAGACCCGACGAGCTCCCTTGCTCGCCGAGGGAAGCGAGCATCGCAAGACCCGGCATAGGATTGAGAGGATCCAGCTCGTTAACACGGCCGGAGGCAGATGCGAGCGCATCGAATTCGTGAACGGCGAGGTAGGTGGGAATAAGCGTCACCAGGATCTGCACCTCGGTCAGCGGACGCTCCGCCTCCCGAGCCACTTCTACGGCTCGTTCGATCGCGCGGATGCCGTCGTCGATCATTCCTTCGAAAAGGTACGCGTCGCCGGTGAGGGCCAGCGACTGAGCTCTTACGGCCGGAAGTTCATGACGGGTCCAGGGTTCCAGCTCAAGCCTGCTCTCGGCTGGGCGATCCTCCCTCAGATACGTCAGGGCCAAATGGTTAAGAGAGAACGTGAAATCCGGCTGAATCTCGAGAGCGGCCCGGTAGGCCTCACGGGCGTCTTCCACGCGACCAGCCTGCTCGAGTAACTCGCCTTTCGAGTCCAGCGGATTGGGCTCACCCGGCTCGAGCTCCACGTACCGCGAAATGAGAGAGTCGGCGGCGTCGAAGTTTCCTTTCCGGGCATGCCAGTAGGCCAGCTCATTGTACGCAACCGCATACATGGGATCGAGCTGAATGGTCTCTTCGAGGAGCGACCGCCTCTCCTCGCTCCTGTGGTCGTACATTCCCCAGAGCGCGTTGCGTGCGTCCTTGTCATCGGGGTATTTTTCGAGGAGTTCAAGCAGAACGCGGCGCGACTTCTCGTTGTCGTTTTCGACGATCCCCGCCAGCATCGCATCCAGAAACATTTGGTCGCGCTCCGGTGCCCCCTCGCGGTTGGCCTGGGCCGCGCGTAGTGACGTCACCCCCAGTGAGATTCGGCCCTGGTTCATGGCCACGCCCGAGAGCGTCAGGTGGGCGAGCGCGAAGCTCGGATCCAGCTCCACCGCACGCTGCAGATGTTCGAGCGCTTCGGCATGATGGAATCGGCGTACTGCATCAAGCCCAAGCTGGTACTCGCGAAACGCTTCCAGGCTTCCAGTGGTGACAGAGGCAACCGAACCCATTTCCGTTGGCTGGACCGTGGCCCCAAGGACCTGTGCGGAGAGGTTCACGGAGATGCTGTCCACGAGAGCGAATACATCCGCCCCTTGCACGCTGGTTGCCGCCGCAATCTGCCCTGTCTCTATGTCGATCAGGCTCGCATTGACGATGAAGTTGCTGGGACTGCCGAGGATCTGGCCGTCGACCAGGAACCTGGCCCCGGCCCTGGCGGCGATTCGGGTGGCCAGGCGCTCCGGGATTACCTGCGCATCTTCCTGACCCTCAACCCGCAGCAAGTCGAACAAGCGCTGCCGGGACACGACCTTGAGACTCGGTATTTGGGCCAGATTAGTGGACAGTAGTTCGGCGATCCCATCGCCGAGCCAGGCAAGGTCCGGATCCGAGATTCGGTTGGCGAACGCAAGCACGGCGACCGACTCGTCGCCCAGGTCGATTACGGCGGTTTCGCGGGCCGCTTCGAAGGCCGGAGCCGCGGTGCTGATTCGGTAGGTTCCGATCCCGCCCAGAACGACAAGCGTCAAGAGTATGGCGACTTCAGATCGCGTGGACCTCTGGTTCCCCTTCTCGCCGTGGAACCAAGCGATCACGACCGCGGCCGGAATCCCCAGAATCAGCAAAAGGAGCGTGATGTCGAGGAACCTCCGCGACAGTCCGTAGTTGTCCACCACAAACTCTGCGACCTGCGCGAGCCCCCACGCGGCGGCCAGGTACACCAGGAGCACCTGGACCATCTTGCGGTCGCTTAGTTGATGGAAGACGGACTTTGGATCCATCCAGGTAGGCTAGCGCATGACAGGCCGGGCAGCCAGAACCATGCTGGGGTAACGATAAACACAGTGCGGACCGTGGTTGAGAAGCTCGATGACCTCCTCGAAGCTCGCACCCAGCTTTTCGGCGACCCGTTTTGAGGGTTCATTGTCCGGATGGATGTAACTCACGAGCGTCTCGGTCCCGAGGACTTCATACGCATAGTCCCTTGACGCACGAGCGGCCTCGACTGCATACCCTTTGCCCTGCATATCGCGCCTGAGCCAGTATCCCAACTCGAGTTCGGGCCAACCTTCGGAGAACCACAGTCCGACGCACCCTACAAACGTGCCGGTCTCTTTCTCTTCCACTGCCCACAGGCCATACCCTCTGAGTGCCCAGTGGCCGATAAGTGTGGCCATTCGGCGCCAGGCCGTGTCGCGGTCGCAGTGCCCGCCTACGTACCGGGCCGCGTCCTCGTCGGCGAAGTATTCGGCGTAGTACTCGAAGTCTCGCTCCTCCCATTGGCGGAGGAGCAGGCGCTCTGTCGTGAGCATATTCATAGCGGACCTCCTCCAAGTTTGTTTGCCTTCAGGCTCGTGTAGCTCAATGGTAGGCTCATCGGTCCAATCATAAGACCGCAGTATCTGTTCATCGAGTCGGGCCGCACCGCTCAACCACATGTGCAAACTCGGCCGGAGCGCTCGTCCTGTTCTGCGATGGCCTGTTCGGCCGACTAATGACGAGTAGCAGATAAGTCACAACCAGAATACTTGAGGAGCGAACGATGCCTAAGAACTTGAGACGTCCGGCGAAGCGGGTGCTGCAGGCCCTGCTGGGGATGGCCGGAATAACTGCCCTCGCCGGCCCGATTGCCGAGCTTACCAGGCCCGTGTCAGCGGTGGCCCAGGAGGCGGAACGTGTGAAGTCCACGGCGGAGCAGCGCGAGAGCTTGTCGATCACCGTGTACAACCAGAACTTCGGGCTCGTTCGTGAGGTTCGGGGCCTGCCGGTCGGACGAGGTCTATCCGAGCTGGAATTCGGAGACGTGGCATCGAGTATCCAGCCGGAGACGGTCCATATTCGGGCCATCGGCCGAGGTGCGGACATCGATGTGCTGGAGCAGAACTACCAGTACGATCTGCTCAGCCCTCAGAAGCTGTTGGAGAAGTACGTAGGCCGGACAGTGAAACTGGCCCGCTGGAACCCGGCTGCGGAACGGGAGGAGTGGATCGACGCCGAGGTTCTGTCCGTAAATCAGGGCACGATCTTCAAGATCGATGAGGGCATTACGTATAACTATCCAGGCCGGATCATTTTCCCGGAGGTGCCCGAGAACCTGATCGCGCGGCCTACTCTGCTGTGGCTACTCAACAGCCGGACCGATCAGCCTAGGGCCGAGGTTTCCTACCTGACCGGCGGCCTGAATTGGAAGGCCGACTACGTCATGGTCGTGGACGAAAAGGACGAGCATGGCGACCTCACGGGCTGGGTCACGCTGACGAACCAGAGCGGCACGTCGTTCAAGAACGCCCAGCTCAAACTCGTCGCGGGCGACGTTCAGCGCGTGGTTGGCGGCGAGCGGAACCGCCGCGACTACGACATGCTGAAGGGCGCCGCGGTGGCTGAGAACGCTGCCGGGTTCAGCGAAGAGGGCTTCTTTGAGTACCACCTGTACACCCTGGGCCGCCCAGCCACAGTGCTGCAGAACGAGCAGAAGCAGGTCCAACTTCTGGAAGCCAGCGGCTTTGAGATAGACAAGCGGCTGATCTTCTATGGCGCTCCGTATTATTACCGCGGCTCCTACGGACAGGTGGTGTCGAACCAGAAGGTCGGCGTCTTCCTCGACTTCGAGAACAGCGAAACCAACGAACTCGGCATGGCCCTCCCGGCCGGCATAGTGCGCGTGTATAAGAAAGACGGCTCGGGTGCGCAGCAGTTCATCGGAGAGGATAGGATCGACCACACTCCGCGCGATGAAACGCTGCGGATCAAGATGGGAGAGGCGTTCGACGTGGTCGGTGACCGGAAGCAGATGGAGTACACCGTGATCAGCTCGTGCGTCTCAGAGAGTAGTTGGGAGATCGAGCTTAGAAATCATAAGGATGAGGCCGCCGAGGTGGATGTGATGGAGCCGATCGGTGGTGACTGGCGGATTCTTTCCTCGAGCCACGAGACCACAAAGCTGGACGCCAACACGTTCCGGTTCCGGGTAGGCATCCCGTCGCGGGGCGAGACGACGATCCGGTACCGAGTGCGGGTACGCTGGTGCTAGGATCGGCGGCGCCAGGACCTGGGCTCGAACTACTTCTGCCCTAGCAATACGACCACCGAATCCCGGCGCCAGGCTACTGGCGCCGGTCCCTGCCGAGGCCTAGCCTTGCTCCAATGACTACATGGACAGGCAGGCTGCTGGTAGCCAACGCATTGATGTACTTCGTGGCGGGGCCGCGCACTCTCCTGTCCAGCGCGCTGACTTTCGTCCCAATCGAAATTCTCAGCAGGCCATGGACAGTCATCACGTATATGTTTCTGCATGGCAGCTTTACGCATCTGTTCTTCAATCTGCTGGTACTCTTCTTTTTCGGACCCCGCCTTGAAGCCCGACTTGGAGGCCGGACTTTCCTGACCCTCTACCTAGTCTCGGGTGTGGTCGCCGCGCTCTTCTCATTTTTGACTCCGTTCGTGGGTATCGTGGGAGCGTCAGGATCGATCTACGGGGTGGTGCTTGGCTACGCGCACTTCTGGCCCCACGACCGGATCTACATCTGGGCGATCCTTCCCGTAGAGGCACGCTGGTTGGTCATTGGAGGGACCGTTCTTTCTCTGTGGGGCATCTTCCTGCTGGTTAGCGGCGCGGGAGCCGGCGGCGTTGCCCACCACGCCCATCTGGGGGGATTCGCAGGCGCATATCTGTACCTCCGCTACCGGAAGCACACATCGCCGGCGGCTAAGTTCAAAAAGAAGGTGGAGGGAGGCACGAAGAAGGGCCGGGCATACGAGCGACAGGCCGTGGAACGGTGGTCCAGTATCGACCCTGAATCGATGCACGAAGTGAATCGAGAGGCGCTTCATACGGTAATGGAGAAGTTGAGCAAAGAGGGAATCGGCAGCCTCACACAGCGAGAACGCGAATTCCTGGACCGGTTCAGTCCATCCTAGCATCAGGCATAACGAATGTTTGAATCGACCCCCAGTCCCTATCTAGTCTCATACAACGATGAATTCAGGATCGCCTCCGCACGTACGTCTCCGCCGGCGGGCACGACGCTGGACGAGTCCCGTTCCAATCTCAAGAAGCTGAAGAAACAGCTCAGCGATCTGCAACGGCGGCTGTACGCACAGAACAAGTTCTCGATCCTGCTCGTTTTTCAAGCCATGGACGCGGCCGGGAAGGACAGCACGATTCGGTCCGTACTCACCGGGGTCAACCCGGCCGGGTTCCAGGTGTTTTCGTTCAAGCAGCCCTCGACTGAGGAGCTCGACCACGACTTCCTGTGGCGCACGGCGCGGCGGCTGCCCGAGCGCGGGCGAATCGGCGTATTCAACCGCAGCTACTACGAGGAGGTTCTCGTCGTCCGGGTCCATCCGGAGTACCTCGGCTCGCAGAACCTTCCCTACCCTCCGGATGGAGAGCGTTTCTGGCAGCAACGCTTTGCCTCTATTCGTGAGCATGAAAAGCATCTCGCTCGGGCGGGAGTGGTGATCCTGAAGTTTTGGCTCAACGTCTCGAAGAAAGAGCAAAAGAACCGGTTTCTCGCCCGCATCGATGAGCCCCGGAAGAATTGGAAGTTTTCGGACTCAGATGTTCGGGAACGAGGTCACTGGGATGAGTACATGGAGGCGTATGAAGAGACGCTCAATGCCACATCCAGGCCCTGGGCTCCGTGGTATGCGATCCCGGCGGACGATAAGCCCTACATGCGGGCCCAGGTAGCTGACATCATCGTCCGGAATCTGGCTCAGCTCAAACCCAACTACCCAAAGCTGTCAGCGGAGCAGGAAGCGGAGCTGGGATCGATGCGGGAGCGTCTGGAGAACGAGTAGCGGTGGCTTGGAATCACACGCGAGGATTCCGATTTGAAACGTTTTGGCCTCTTCAGCCGTCTATAGGATATACGGATGGCGGGAACGGAGAGTGAAGCCGGCAGGGGCCGGGGCGCACTCCAGATGTAGAGGATCCCGCGCTGAGGTTGAGGATAGATGAGAGGAAGGGTGGTTGGGATGGGTACGAGGAGTGGACTTCTTGTGGCGCTGCTAGTCGGCGCATCTGCATGTTCTGGCGTTTCTACGAGCGCCGAGTGGACGGGTCAATCACGATCCGTCGGTCGGTCTCACTCGGTTCGATTGGCTCTCCCTTCGATCGCGGTTCGATCGAATTCACACGGCGCGCGGCACGAGCCCGCGTTCGCGAACGGAGCGACCCGAATTCCGGTTCGGCCTCCCGTTTTCAGCGGCCCTCTCCCAAGTCTCGAGGAGAGTTTTGCGTACGTTGATCTGAAGCGCCCGGTAGCCCGGAGCGTGGGCGGGCTGTATCCGCCGGTGGTGACCGGCGTGGGCACACCGACGTTTGAGGATGCGCTGCCGAGCCTCGAAGAGGGCTTCACGGGCGTTCGGAGCCCAGTGCGGGCGTATCCGATGCGGCAGCCTATTCGGGTCGCTTGAGACCTTCGGCCCCTCCTGGGAGCTAGCGGAGATCGGCTCCGAGGAGGGCCTCGAGGCGTGCGAGACCGAGCTGGTAGTCGAACTGTCGCTGGATGAGATCGACCTCTGCCTGACTGAGGGCGATCTGAGAGGCCTGC
>JAZDDE010000099.1:0-3019 GCA_036679495.1 Gemmatimonadota bacterium
GGAGGACGACGCGGCAAATACCTCGATACCGTCGACTGACTGACGTCAAAGCCCAGCTTGAGGAGTTCGCCGTGGATACGAGGCGCGCCCCATAGCGGGTTCTGCTGACTCATCTGCCGAACGAGTTGACGGATTTGGGTATTGACCCTGGGCCGACCTCCGCGACGGCGGGACTTCCATCGCCAGTACAATCTGAATCCCTCGCGATGCCAGCGGATCAGAGATTTTGGATGAACGATCATCATCGCCTGAGCCGACCTTGGCCAAAGGCGGTAGAGCCACACAAACCAGAGGCGATCGACCCCGGTTGTGCGCGCCCGCTTCCGTGACGGTCGAAGAAGCATATCCAGCTGGTGACGAAGCATCATGTTTTCGGCCCGAATATCGGCACGAGATCTCAGGCAGACGTGAAATTGAAAAAGAACGAGACGAACGATACTGATCATGCCGCCAGTTTAGCGGGCGAAACAGAAATGAAAATCAGAGAATCTTGGTTTTGAGGAGGGACAGGTGGCATTCCCCAATTGCAAAGTGTTTTCTTGGCTGCGAAACCTGAACTTGTTTCTTATCAAAAGGATCAAGGCATCGGGTATTGAGGACACGTCGGCTCGTACTCACGGTCTCCGACGAACTGTTCCCACTCACGCCGGGTCAGATTTCTGCCGGCCGCTTGGCAGCTGAGCTTTACGAGCTCGTCGAGATCGAGTCGAAAGGACTTCAGACGGAACGCGCTCGCTACCAAGAGGCGCTTGGAGTTCCGCAGAAACTTGAGCTGGTCTGGCTCGGAGCCGCCAAATTCCAACTCGATCGGCTCCGCGGCACGTGTTAGCGGCAGCGGCCAAAGGCGGATCGTAGCATCCTGGCCGCCTGTAGCTAACCAACGCCCGTCGGGGCTAAAACCGACCGCTCCGACGGCCGCATCGTGATTGCGGATCTCCCTGTGGCTTGGGGGCCAGTTCGGGTCGCTGAGGTCATGGATGATCACTCGGCCGGTCGAGTCTCCGGTTGCCAGCAAACTCTCTTCCGCATTCAAGGCCAGAGCGGTAACGCGCGCGTCGTGGGCGTCAATGCGCTTCGGTCCTGCGTCCGGCTCGATCAGCTTCCAGACCCAGATGACGCCTTCACGGGCGGCGATCACCAAGTTCTGAGTCCCGATCGCCTGAACCCGGACCAAATTGAGGTCATCTTCGATCTCGAAGCTGGCGATCGGCGGGTCTTCTGCATTGGCTTCGATCGCGACGAGCTCGATCCGGCCGGCGCTGCGAATGAGTAGGTCGCCCGCGGACCACAGAAACGCCCGGGCCTCCTCAAAGCGCTTTTCCTCACTGAGTCGAATCGTATCTCCATCATTGGAGATGCTCCACACGACGGAGTCGCGCCCGACATGCGCGATCAGCCGCTTTCCGTCCGGCGTAAAGGAGATGTCACTCACCTCGCCCTCGTCAGCGAGTTGCACAACGACCGGTTTAGTGTCCGGCGCCAGCCCCTCTGTCTTCCAGAAGCGGATCTCGCCCTCGAGGTTCGAAGCCGCCAGCCAGCGGCCATTCGGACTGAACGCGACCGAGCGGGTTAATGGAGTCCCCCGGAAATCCCTCCCGCTGCTCTCGAGCTCGACGGGATCCGCTTCGGGATCAGCCCGAGTCAGGTCCCAGACGAGCAGCCCGGCCCCTCGGGACTCCGGCGCAGCCAGAAGCTTTTCGTCCTTGGTGAGCGCCCACAAATTTTTCCCCGACGCGAAGATGCGCGGCTCGATGGGCCTCAACGAGATCCCCTCGGCGAGCGGCCAAGCCCGGGTCGTACCGTCTTGCCCGCCAGACACGAGGAATCGACCGTCGGAGCCGAACTCGAGCGACGCGACGACGGTGTCGTGCCCTTTCAGCAGCAGCCCCTCAATGCTGTTTTCTAGAAGTTGGAAGACATGGACCTCGCCCAGACCGCCAATAGCGAATCGTTCCCCGTCGGGAGAGTACGCGATTACCGACGACCAGCTACTGGGCTCATCGGACTTGAGGACGGCTTTCCATCCGTCTTCGTCAATATTCCAGACGACGAAATCGCTAAAGCTGGTGGTGACAAGCGTCTTTCCGACAGGGCCAAAAGCAGCGGCAACAACCGAGCCACCGTGGTAACGCTTGGTCTGCAGACTGGCGCCGGGGTTCCGGGCTTCAAGATCCCAGTAGTCTATTGAATAGGGTTGACCGGCCGCGAGCAGCCACCTCGAGTCCGGCGAGATTCGCAACATGAAGAGCTGTTTACTCTCGTTGGAGCCTTCAAGGGCGTGCTCGGGTTCGGTGAGGGCGGCTATCCGCCAAATCAGGATGTCCCCGCCGACGCCGGCGGTGATCAGCCGTTCGCCGTTCGGCGTAAAGAGTAAGCTGGACACCTCGGACTCATGGCCTGCCAACCGGGCGGGCGCCGCCTCCGGCGCGGCGCCCAGGTCCCAAGCGAACGCCTCCTTGTCATTGCGTCCCGCGGCTGCGACGAGAGCCCCTTGGGGCGAAATGTCAAGGGCCAGGACCGGACTGCTCGGGCCCTCCAAGCGAAAGGCGGTCGGGTTACTGTCGAGATCGGCCGAACGCCACGCAAGCAGATGGGGGCTTTCTCCCGCGGCAACCAGCCAAGCGCCGTCGGCGGTGAATCGGAGCTGCGTGGCGGGCCCCTCAAACGACCCGAGCTCTCTGCTCGTTTCGTCCGGTAGGCGCCAGGTCACGATCCGCCCGTCTCTGCCGGCACTGGCGAGCAGCTCGCAATCGGCTCCAAAACGAACGTCGGTTACCCGCGAGCCATGATCGAATGACCGCTCCGGTTTGCCCTCGAAACCGCTCGGGCTCGTGTGCCAAACGCGAACGACCCCGTCCCGGCCGCCGACCGCGATCCGCGAACCGCAGCGATGTATCGGCAGTTTGGACAGAGTGTGACCGAACAAGAGCTGCCGGCGATCGCCGGGCTGAGCTTCCGGCCACTTGGTGATAGAATTACCGCCGCCTAAACCTATTGCGCCGGTCCTGGTGGTCACTAC